>JABXIC010000243.1 GCA_013373265.1 Methylocystaceae bacterium
GTCATAAAAAACAAAATTTGAACCACATACTCAGGAGGCAAGATCACAATGAACAAAGCCATATTTCGATTACCCGCCATTATGGCAATTGCCCCTGTTTGTTTAAGTTTGTTTTCTGAAAAAACCCCATACATTAAATAAACCAGACATGCACTAAACAGAATAATAGCATGCATCCCCCAATTGACTGAAAGCGCCATTAGCCCCGTTTGAAAGACCAAAGAGATATCTGTTAATTTGTAGAGTTCAAATTGGTTCAAAATCAAAAATGCAAAGAGAACCATTAAAAGGGCCGAACATCCGTCAATCACATTTACAGCAGTACGGATCCTCTCTTTTCCAAGCAATTTTCTAATCACAATGGTAAGTACCATTGAGATAAACACAACAAGAAATAATCTTATGAACAGATCAATTGCATCAATGGATACAAATTGATCTGATATAAATGACAAGACAAAAGGGGCTGAAAAAGGAGAAAGCAAAGTTGCACTGACCATCACAGACAAAGCCATATCCGTATCCAGCTTTAAAAGCGCAATTAATCCCGGGCTAGAAGATAAAGGGGGTGCGCATAACACCAGAAGCAATGCCAGAAACAAAGGGGGCGGCAATGATAAATATTGTGCAAAGCTGCCAATCCCCATCGGCAACACAAACATTAAAAAGCAGACAATCACAATCAATTTCAAAGGTGATCGCAAATGGGTAATCAACTCTTGAAAATTAACCCGAACCATTGAAGTGATGAGTAACAAGATGAGCAAAGGTGTTGTCACAACATCAAAAGCATATTGCACTTTTGGTAAAATCAGCCCCAAGAAAAAACCCAGCGCAAGAAACAGTGGCGCTTTGCGTCCCAGGAAATCAAGCACTTTGATCATAACCGGCCTTTACTTTATGACAATTGCCAATGATCGCTACAGGATGTTTGTAATAAATTCACCGCCTGAATAATGCCAAAAACGGGCATTCTCAGTTCCGTTTGAATACGTTGTGCATAGGGTTGCAGGTTTGTGCATTCAAAAACAAAAGCCCCAATTGAAGGCTCGTTTCCTTTCATTGCGGCGCAGGCTTGGTATATATCGCGTTCAATCTGTTTAAAATCTGGGTTAGGGAGATCTTGAAAGATCATACTGTGGAAGGCTTGAGAACATTCCATTCCACTGATCACTACATCAATTGTGTCATCAATCCCAACGGCTTCCAAATGTACTTTCGAAAGTGTTTGCGCATTCGCCGTTAAAACCCCAACTTTTCGCGACGGGCCAATCATTCTGGACACCAAAGGAACAAGCATCAAACTTGATGTTACAACAGGGACATTGACCGCACTGGCCAACTCATCTTGGACAACTGTTAAAAATCCACAGCTTGTGACAATTGCGCGCACGCCTTCGCTTTCGAGTTCTTGTGCCGCTTCAATAAATAAGGGAAGTGTCGCACGGGCCACATCACGGGCAGCGACAATCTTATCCGGTGTCGCGGATTTAACAATTTTATATTTTACAGGAAATTGAAATGTATTTGCATTTCCAATATCACCAATTGGGCGTGGGAAACGGGTATCGAGCATTAAAATGCCGATATCTTGACCGTAAGTCGAATAGCCCCTTTTAGGAAACATGATTTTCTTCTTTTTGATAAGTATTTGTATAATTACTAATCCTATCAAACTTTTTTGAAAGAACAATTTTTGACTGAGTTTGTAAGATGTGTGGTTTTGATGCGATCTCTTCAATAAACGCATCCATATCTTCTAAAACTTCCGTTTCGATAGAACAGTAAAGATCAAATTCCCCAGCAATTGCAAAACAACTTTTAACTTCAGGGCAATCATGTAGAAACTTGCTGACCAAGCCTATACGGCTTTGTTCCACTTTAAGGAACAACAAAGCTTGCACAAACGAGGCTGTTTGTTCTGGTTGCACAACAGCCGTATATCCAACAATTACGCCTTCCCGTTCAAGCTTTGCAATACGTTCATGGATTGTCGAACGTGCCACGCGGAGTTTTTTTGACAGACATGCCGTGGTTTGACGCGAGTTTTCCTGTAGATGATAGAGTATGTTTTTATCAAGCGCATCCCGACGATGAGTATGTAGCATGTTGCTTTCTCCTGTACGATGATTATCCCACCTTTTGAGTGTGAGATATAACATACAGGGCCTGATTAATTGACTCTGTCATTGATTGTTTTCCATCAAATATTTGATTGCATCACATCAACATCCTGTCATTGTTATAGAACGTAATGGTGGAGTGCTTTTGAATGCCGTCAAAGAGAAAAACCACAATATTGGAAGTTGCCGAATTTGCGAAAACAAGCCCGGCAACGGTTGATCGCGTGCTGAACAATCGCGGTGGTGTAAGTGAAAAACTAGAAACCCGGGTTATTCAAGCTGCGAAAAAGTTAATGCTGGATCGTAATTTTAATAATCTGGATAAGCCACTTTTGCGATTTTCGATTTTAATGAACCGTCCAGATCGTGATATTTACGCCCGTGTTCAAAAAGCAATTTTGGATTATCAAGAACTCTATGCTTCCATACAGTTCGTCTGTAACTTTCACTATTTTTCGAGCCAGAAACCAGAAGATATCGTTGGGCGTATCGAGTCCATTGAACGAGGCTTTGATGGTGCGATCATCGTCGCGTATGATCATCCTTCTATCAATGACGCGCTTCAACGATTGAGCGCTAGAATCCCAATCGTCACTTTGCTTTCAGACATTCCTTACTCGAACCGCATCCATTTTGCAGGCAGTGGCAATCGCGTTGCAGGTAAAATGGCTGGTGGTTTAATGGGGAAACTCGTTAAACAGGAAGAAGGCAAAGTACTCATTATTAGCCGTCTTCAACATTACACCGCCCATGGAGATAGAGAAATCGGCTTTCGGCAAGTTATATCTGAGCGCTACCCACGTTTGTCGGCCAATAATGTTGTGGAATGTAATCATGGTGACAAACGCGATTTAAATCTTATCCGCGAGGCAATCGGAAAGACAGATCAGCTCGTTGGTCTGTACAACATTTCATCTTGGAATATTAATCTGGTTACTCTTTTGCATGAATATGGATATCTTAATAATGCGATCGTGATTTCACATGGCGTTAATCGACGTAGTCGTGAAATGCTACAGGCAGAATATCTCGACGTCGTTGTTGAATATTGTCCAGAATCTTATGCAACAATGGCTGTTGATGCCTTGCTCCATCATTACGAGAGAAAAGAAACTTTCGTACATGACTATCGCCATCGTCTAGAAGTCTTCACACCCGAATATTTACCACCCATCCAGGAATAAAACAGATTTGAGTGGCTAAACACGAAGCATCAAAATATGAACATCCGCATAACGTGATATCTGTACGGCATTCGACCCGAGCGAATGTGAAAACGTACTTGGATGGCGCGCCCCTAGAACGATCATTTCACACCCCCAGCTTTCGCAAGACTTTAAAACCTTTTGATAGACGCTACCATGCTTGATATGGGTTTTTACTTTAACATCGCCCATATCCAGTTCGTCTATCAGGGCACGCATTTGCTCTTGCGCTATTTTGTTTATATCTGCAATGACTGTACTGCTGAGATAATGCTGCAAGTTCCCGAATGTTTGTAAGGGTAAAACACACAAAATATTCAGTTCTGCATTTTTTAATCGTGCTTGATCAATACCTTCCTGCGCGATCTTTACCGCCGCTTCAGGGTGACCCAAATCAATAGCAGCGAGAATTTTTCTTTCGCTCATTTACATCACCCCTATTTCAAGACAGATGGCAACCAAGTTGCCAGTTCAGGCACCATGACCAAAACACCAACAAAAGCACACATAACAAAAAACATGGGCATGGAAGCACGTGCAATATAACCGAGGTCTTTACCTGTCATCCCTTGTAAAACGAACAAATTAAAGCCAATAGGTGGGGTGATCTGGGCCATTTCGACCACAATCATAAGATAGACACCAAACCATAACATATCAAAACCGGCGGCACGCACCATCGGTTCAATCACAGCCATGGTTAAAACAATTGATGAAATGCCATCGAGAAACATGCCTAAGACAATGTAAAAAATAGTTAGGATGACGATTAAGGCATAGGGCGATAATTCCCATGCAACAATCGTTGTCGCCAGTGCTTTTGGCAATCCTGTAAAACCCATCGCCAAAGAGAGAAAACTCGATCCCATCAAAATAAACATGATCATCGCAGTTGTCTTAACAGCCCCTAAAACAGAGTCTGTAAACGCGCTAAAGTTCAGAGATTTTTGGTAAAGTGCAAGAAGAATTGATCCAATAACACCTAAGGCAGCAGCCTCTGTCGCGGTTGCAATACCTGAATAGATGGATCCAATAACAGCGCAGATCAGAAGTAAGACGGGGCAAAGATCTAAAAGAGCCGTTAAAATTTTTGAAAAGCTTCCTATCTTGCCTTCATCAAATTTTTGGCCACTTATCAAGGCCCATACAATGACATATGTCATGAAACATGCTGCCAAAGCGATTCCAGGGATCATACTGGCCATGAAAAGCTGAGCAATCGACTCATTCACTGTTACGCCATAAATAATCATCGAAATGGAAGGAGGGATCAAAAGACCTAATGTGCCAGCGCCTGACAAAGTCCCGATAATCATTTTTTCAGGATATTTACGTTTGCGCAATTCAGGGATAGACATTTTCCCAACGGTTGCAACCGTTGCCGCAGACGAACCTGAAATAGCTGCAAAAATGGCGGATGCACCAATATTCACATGCAATAGACCACCCGGCAATTTCCCCAAAAACGGGGACAACCCCTTAAAGAGTGTTTCAGAAAGTCGCGTCCTGAATAAAATTTCTCCCATCCATATAAAAAGCGGAAGTGCCGTTAACGTCCAAGATGATTGCCCACTCCAAATGGTGATCGCCATAGCATCGCCAATGGGGCGAGATGTAAACATGAACATCCCAACGATGGCAGTAATGAGCAACGACGCACCGATCCACACACCAGAACCAAGAAAAAGAAACAGGATCGATAGGAAGATAATTATAGAGTAAGTCTCGGTCATATTTCTTCTTGCTCCCTATTCGCTAATCTTTCTGGATCTGCTTTTTCAGGGTCAAAGATCGATTCAATAAAGGTATGAGTAACGGCAAATGCAAAAACGCATGCACCAAAAGCCAGTGGTGTTTGTGGTATCCAGAGCAAGACAGCATCTGCCCCTTCACTACGTTCCCCGTATTCAAATGAATCCAAGGCTAATCGTGTCATATAAAAAGCTAAATATATCGATAAAGCCGACATAATAAATAACCCCCAACGTTCAAGAAAGACACGCAAAGGGCCATATGTTTTTTGAACAAATAATAAAATACGAATATGCCCATCCATTCGAAAGGTATAGGCCAAGGCCAAGAAAGTACTTGCCCCCATTACATAACCTGCAAAATCCGTAGCTCCGCCTGCATACCAACCAAACAAACGTGCTAAAATGCTATAAACAATCAACAAACATAAAAGAACGAGTAGCCCGCCAGATAACCAAGCTCCAATTAGATAAACTTTGTCGAAGAAATCTGAGATTTGCTTCATTATGACCTCTCCATTGTAAGGACAGATTAGGTCCCTGACCCTGCTACTGTGATTAGGGCCAGCAGACAAGCTGCCAGCCCTAAGTTAATGTCTTATATTTTACATTTTTTGGTAGGCTTCAATTACTTTAGCACCTTTATCACCAGCTTCTTCAAGCCATTCTTTGCTGAGTTTGTCACCCGCAGCTTTAAAGGCGGCCAACATTTCAGGGCTGATTGGATTAACTTTCATCCCATGTTTTTTGAATTCTTCCAAATACCAATCTGCAAGTTCAGCCGCTTTTGCCCAGCCTTTCTTTTCTGCCGTTGCAGAAGCAGTTAAGATTACTTTTTGAACGTCTTCATCCAAAGCATTCCAAGCTTTTTTATTCACGATAACCATATTGCGTGGCAACCAAGCACGTACATCATAGAAGTAAGAAACATGTTCCCAAAGTTTACGGTCATATCCTGTAGAACCGGAAGAAATCATCGATTGGGCCACACCCGTTGCAAAAGCTTGAGAGAGTTCGGCTGTTTCAATCTTGGTTGGAACCATACCCAACATATCGGCAATTTTTGACGTTGTTGCATTATAGGCACGGAATTTCAGGCCTTTAATGTCCTCAGGTGTATTTGCTTCTCGAATTGAATAGAAACCTTGTGGTGGCCAAGGAATGGAATACAAGAAGACAAGCCCCGCTTCATCCAAAGTTTTTACGAGTTCTGGTTTTGAAGCTTGGTAAAGTTTCCATGAATCATCAAAACCTGTTGCCAGGAAAGGCACAGAATCAATGCCGTAAATTGGATTGTCATTCGCTAATGCAGAAATCAAACGCTCACCAATCGGTGCAAGACCACGGCGCACAGAAGAGAAAATTTCTGAACCGCCAAACAGTGAACCACCGGGATGTGTCACAATGTTTAATTTGCCACCTGAATTATCTGTCACTTCTTTTGCAAAAGCTGCCGCAATTTCCGAGTGATAATTGCTTGCGGCATAAGCAAGCGCCATATCCCATTTTTCAGCAGCTGATGCAACACCAGCCGCTAGTGTCATTGCCATGGCCGTAGAAAGGGTTAAAACCGATTTTCTAATATTCTTCATTCATCTTCTCCGTTGTAAAAATAAAACTTCACCTGATATTCATTTATATTTCGCCGAACCCTATTATCTGGGTTTTGATAAGTATCGACTTGCATTAAAAGGATCCGCATCAATGGGCGGGGTTTCTTTTGCCATCAATGCCCCGAGTACTTTTGCTGTTCCCGGTCCCGTACTAAGCCCGATATGTTGATGTCCAAATGCAAACCAAACCTTGTCTTGTCCGGGTAGAGCGCCAATGATGGGGCGACTATCCGGTAATGTGGGCCGCGCCCCCATCCAAGGCGTTTCTTCAAGCCTTTCTCCAAACGAAAGTGCTTCGCGCGCTGCTTTTTCCGCCCCTGTCTGTTGTGCGTATTTATGTGGCGCATCAATGTCAGAAAGTTCAACACCTGTCGTCACACGAAGCCCCTGCGCCATTGGTGCCATCACATAACCGCCATCAACGTCATAAACCGGACGGCTAAGCTGACTAGCTTCATTCAATGCATAATGCATATGATAGCCCCGCTCGTATGCCATCGTCAGACGATATCCCATTTTTTCAAGAAACTTCTTTGCCCAAGGCCCCAGACAGACAATAACTCTATCGAACTTTTGAGTGGTCCCTTGGCTAAAGTTTACAGTTTGTTCCTCACCTTGAGTAATATTCTTGACGTCGCCTTGTAAGAAGGTACCGCCGTTACGTTTGAAAAGATCAAGATAAGCACGCACAAATTCTCTAGGATCATCAACACTAAAACCGTCTTTGATCCATAACGCATTCGTAAATATTTTTTTGAGGGAAGGTTCAAGGTCTTTAAGTTCATCCATCGTGATGGACTGGCTTTTCACATCAAACTTTTCAAACATTTCGCGCCCGGTTTCCCCTTTTAAATAGGAACGTTGGTTGCGATAGAGAAAAATCCATCCGTCTTCGCGAAGGTGGGATGAAAATGAGGCCTGCTGAGCAAGTTCGCGATGCTGGCTCATGGATAAAGAGATTAAATCGTTTAAGGCGCTTACTGTTTTAAAAAAACGAGAGGGTTGTGTATTAAATAAGAACTGACTGGCCCAGCCCATGTTCCGCGCTAAAAAAAAGGGATTATAGCGAAAGGATGTTTTGTCATTCCACAATAAGCTAGGAAGTGATTTCCATAATGAAGGACTGTTAATCGGCACGATCGAACTGCGTGTCACAACACCTGCATTGCCATAAGAAGTCTCATTACCTGGTTCGAGTCGATCAATCAAAGTGACATTACAACCTCGACGCTGCATTTCAAGGGCACAACACACACCCACCATCCCTGCGCCGACAACAGCAATTTTTTCATTCATTTTGTATCATCGCCTCCTTTTCAAAGACTATCTGATTTTTATGAACTTTATAATGTGAATATTGATGGTTTTACTTCAAATATATGATGTAAAACCATCAATTCATCGGAAAAGAAAAACGATGTTCTTTTCGTGGGGAGACAAAAACGTTTTATAAATATTTCACTTCTTCATTTGTGACTTCAAGTGGATCATGACCACGTTTTCTCAGCCATGAATAAACAGGGGGCACGCGATCCGCCATTGATTCAACGTGAATATCTAACAAACAAGGCCCGTTATAATAAAAACCTTCTGCTAACGCGGCTTCAAGTTCTTCTGAAGTCGTGATTTTCCAGGATTTCAGTCCAAAGGCTTCCCCAATGGCCTTGCCGTCTGGCGGCAAGAAATCAACGCCAAAACATTGATTATGCCCTTTCAGCCTATGAAGGCCTTTAATCCAACCAAAACATCCATTATTAAAAAGCATCAACATCGCTGGAACATTTAATCGCACGAGTGTTTCCAACTCACCCGTTGACATCCCCATGGATCCATCCCCAAACATACCAATAGCTTTTCGTTTTTTATCTGCATAATAGGCACCGACGACCGCTGGTATTGCTGAGCCCAATCCACCGAATGCACGTGGGATCACGAGCCTTGAATGGTTATCCCCAATCCGCAAGAAACGCGTCATATAAGGTGTTGGTGTTCCTGCATCCGAAAGGATGTGAACGGGTTTATTATATTTATCAAGTTGGTCATTGAAAATTTTCACAACACGTTCAGGACGTAAAGGCACATCTTCACGTTCAAGCAAGATATTTGCGTTTTCCCAGAAATTTGAACGATATTCATTCAACGTATCAACCCATGACTGATGTTTCTTTGTATCCACATCGGAAGGAATAGCATCAATCAGTTCTTGCAAAACAATTTTCGCATCCCCGGCAACAGACATCAGGTTTTCGTAATTATTGGCAAGGCGTTCCGGGTTAATATCAATTTGTGCGATACGTTTGTTCAACGTGATTTTAGGGAATGTCCATCCCACCGTTACAACTGAACCCATTTTCGACCCAATAAACAGAACAAAATCTGACTCTTCTAGGGCTTTATTTGCATGGGGATGAAAGCCGTTATCCCCGATAACGCCAATGCCAAGCCTGTGATTATCCGGAATTGTACCTTGACCCGTCATTGTATTCACAACGGGAATATTCATTTTTTCTGCAAATTCCGTAACAACCGCACCGGCGCAAGATCGGTTAACGCCACCACCTGCAACGATCAACGGTTTTTTGGCTTTCTTGATCAGGTCCAATATCCCTTCGACCTTTCCGGGTTGAGATGCCATAGGAAAAGCAGGGAAGGTCCTACATTCCTCTTCACAGTGAAGTGAAATTGTTGCGGGGTCAATTTCAGCCGACAACATATCTTCAGGAATTTGCAGATGAACGGCACCAGGTGTGCCACTACAGGCAACACGGAATGCGCGTCGAATAATTTCAGGAATTTTCTCAGGCGTTTTAATCTGCACAGACATTTTCGTGATGGGGTCAAATAATCTGGCACAATCGAGTTCCGTCAAAACGCCCCGGCCTTCACCCACAATCGGCAGATCAATTGTTAGCAAGATAACCGGGACCGATGATGAATTAGACTCTGCAACAGGGGGGAGAGAATACATTGCCCCCGCACCTGAAGGACATTCAAACACACCCGGTTTATCGGTCAGACGGCCATATGCATCCGCCATAAAACCAGCAGATCGTTCATCACGTGCCATAACATGTGTAATTTCATCCGTACGATTTTGCAAAGCTTCGTAAAATGAAACATTCGTATCCCCGGGGACCCCAAAGATATTTTCCACACCGTATCTGATTAACATTTCCACAAGAACATCTGCGCCGCGCATCATCTCACTCCTAGATAAAATCGATAAACAATTGACCCGAAAAAGAACGGGCTCCATTTCATCTAGGAAAGCAGTTCTCGCATTCAGTCAAAATGGTCAGTTTGATTTATCTAAAAGCTTATATAGTTAAATTGACTATTTATTCCGGCAATCTGGCGACCTTATTTTATCTGCTGAGTTTTGTTGCCAAAATAATAGATGACATTGTTTCACCAATCCCTTTGATCGCGCCAATTCGATCCAAGATGACATCTAGTTCAGCTACATTTTCAGCCCTGACCCGCGCAGACAAATCATATGTTCCGGCGATTGAATAAAGGCTTACGATATGGGGGATTAAAATCAATTGTTCTTCCACATGACGGCGTTGGGAAGGAGGCGATTTAATCATAACGTTCGCTTCTATACCCTTATGTTCAAACTTCCGTGACAAACGAACCGTATACCCTTCAATCACACCTGATTTTTCCAATTTCTTTAATCGAAATTGAGCGGCAGTACGAGACACGTTCAAATGACGGGCAATGTCTGAAACAGATATGCGTCCATCCGCCTTCAGCAAAGAGATGAGTTCAAGATCCTTATCCATTTTTGTCATTTTCGCATCCATAAAATAGTGATTTTAACTATTTTTCATGTTTTTTCAAACGAAACAACTATTTTTATGGAATTGTCATGTCTGGATGACGCTCGTTTGGCAAGGTGATTATAAAAGATGTTTTATTAGCGATCGGGTGCAGTCAGAGTAAATTCATGCGACAAAAACCTCATCAACTTTTGAACTTGGTTACGACTCCGCAAAACAAGCGTAATTCTTGGGCTACCGCTTTCAATGGTCGCATAAAGAATGTTCAAAACCTCGATGTCATATTCAACAGAAACCCAATCAGCCAACTGCTGAAATACATCAGGGAGCTTTTCAATCCCCTTCATCAGAGCAAAAGTTTGGTCGATTTCTTATACGGTTAAGAGAAACATGATAATCGTCTAACGGGTATTGTTGATAATGCTAAATCGACAATACAACGCAGGTAAATCCCGCACAACCTTCAAGAACTGTCGGCAGTCTTCCCGTGAAATATCCGTAATCAACCTTTCCCGACCAAACAGTTCCATCAGCACGTTATAAACAGACTGGTACGTCATGATCGTCTTCTTGGATCGCTGTCGTGCTGGATCATCCATATAACGATGGTACAGATTGTCCAGAGTGATGGATAGTTTCTTGGGCGAATGCTTTTCCAAGACCTCTTCTATGACCGTTTTGATTAAAGTGCGGAGACTGTCATTGTCATATCGTGGTGGAGCTTTAAATTGGAGTTCTACTGTATCGCTTCCCTGTATCAGTCTGGACCCGTCAAAATCATCCATAGATACTTTAACCACGGGCTCAGCGATGATCTGCTCAACATCCCTTCTGCCGATTCTGTAACGTCGTACAGCAGTCTGACAGTCGCTTGTTTCCAATGATTTTATGAGTTCTGATTTACCAATACGATCACGTAAATTCAAAGGTAGCCATTGACGGTATCGCCATACGTTTCCACGATGTTGAAGACCAACCAATTTAACCATGGTGAACCTCAAATGGAGTTCGCCTGTATCGGTTTACTGTATCACTGTATCGGTTTTGCCGTGTTTTTACCGTGAATTAAGGTCTGAATTGACCGAGGCAACCACCGTCACCAGTCATCATAAATCGCAAGAAATGGTGTATTTTGGCCCTTAAACAGCAAAACCCACCATCCCGGAAGATGATGGGTTTTGTGGAGCCTAGCGGGATCGA
>JABXIC010000062.1 GCA_013373265.1 Methylocystaceae bacterium
CCTTTGCCACCGCCATCGCCAGTGAAACGGGAACATTGGTTCCGCTCGCTTCTTTCATGACCAGTTTCTTGATTTCAAAGCGCGTGCTGGCATGGGCCGTGTTGACAAGGATGATCGTTAGCAAAAATGCTAAAAAAACAATGACCCGTTTCATAATCCTGCCTCCTGTAAGGCGCTCAACCATGTTTCATTGAGAACCACAACCGTAATGTCAGTCACGCTGACCTGTTTACGTGCTGCCATTGTGTTGGACATGGACAAATCCGGTGAGACGGCAAGAACGACCTTTGCACGCCCCCCAAGATCAGCAGGCTTAAGTGAGTTAAGATCATGATCCAGAAACTGCCCTTTATAGAAAATCACCAAATTTTGCGGCTGCACATTCTGACTGTTGCCGTCATTTGTTTCTTCTTGGGGCTTGTCTGCACTTTTGGCGATACTGATCGGATCATCTTTGATGGCAGACTGGCTCATTTGGCTAACCATCCCTCCACCCATAGAAACCATAGTTAAAACCATGATGGAGAAAAAACCCATCGCCAGCGCCAAAGCAATTTCGGCCATGGCATTTGTTTGTGTTGTATCGCTCATGATCTCAGTTCCTTAATCCAAATAGGCCAAATCTTGGCTGACTTTTACCAAGGTGACTTGACGCTTGGTTTGAATGATACGTGCTTTGAGGTCGAGCTGTGCCAACACATTGGACAAGTCATCACGAACATTACCTGCATCTTTGCGACGCTCTAACCAAAAGGTCGGTTTGTCCGGACTGGATGTCAGACTGCTTAAATCACGAGTGCTTTCAAGATTAACAATCCGGTCTTCTAAAAAGCGAACTTCACGCGGTTTAAAGCCTTTTAAGGTCAGAGTCAGTTGTGGATCACTGTCAACAACCTGTGCCATAACCGGGTGGTATTTCTTTAAGCGATGCACCAGTTTTTCCGAAAATGACGATAGAATTTCGCGCACATGACGTCGGGCGATAAAGTCACGGCATTCAATTTCACATGCACCGGCTTTTAAAGTGGCTTGCGGACTTTTGACGCGGACCGTATCGACAAGTTCCAGCGTATGTGCATCAATGATCTTGGCAACGGCCACCATACGGTCTTTGACTCTTGTGCCTTGATGGTCTTGTTGATGCTTAACTGAAACAAGAACCACAGCATCCAGTTTATTACGTTTAACCCGCGATACAATATCCATGGCGTCATCAAAAGAACGCGCGCCAGCCTGTGCGCTGCGACCTTCTTCTAGGACTTTGATGTGTTCGTGATGCAAATAATTGCCCGTATGATCGAAAATACGACGAAAGGCGGGATTATTTCTTTCCACCATATCACGGCCCTGATCAACTTCCAGATACAAGACCCGTGTTTGCGTATCTGCCCAAGCTTGCGTGCTTATACATAAAGCGGCAACAGCAATGATTGCTTTTTTGATAAACATTATTCGAACCTTTCTGCTTGTTCATGCATCTGCACAAGCTATGGAGGGACGAGACCATCTTTTTCAAAAAAGGCCCGAAAAAAATATTTTTTTAAAGATGTTCATAAAAACGCCCTCTGGCATCTTCATAGCCAAAGCGACTTCGATAAACTTTTGAAAAGGAATAAATCGATGAAACGCTTTATGATCACGTTTGCCATGGTTGGCGCTTTACTCTTTAACGTCACGCCAACACCGGCACAAGCTGGCGACGAAACAATTGGTACAATTATCGGTGCTGTCGGCGGTGGACTATTGGGGTCAACATTGGGCAAAGGCAAAGGCCGTGTGGTTGGGGCCGCTGCCGGGACTGTCATTGGTGCCGTTCTGGGCCGTGAAATCGCCACCAACAACACTGGCTATGATGACGACTATGATCGCCCGCGCAGACGTGTTTATGAACGTCAACCCGAACGTGTTGTCTATCGTGAAGTCCCACCGCGCCAAAAAATTGTGGTCGTGAAAGAACGTCCCCACAAAAAATGGAAACGCGTTGCACGTTATGACGACGAAATTTTAATCTGCAATAAAAATGGTAAACGTTGCCATTGGTACGAGTAAGGCTATATTCTTAAGAGAAGAAAATAGGTTGGATGATTATGAAAGCGCTCACTCTTCTCATAACCAGTTCTCTTCTTTGGGCCGCACTATCGGGAACGGCCCAAAGTGCTGAACAAAAAAACGACGATGTCGCCATCATCATTGGGAACAAAACCTATGAAGACAAAGATATCCCGGAAGTCAGCTTTGCGCTTAACGATGCCAAAGCCATGCGCAGCTTTGTCAAAGATGTTTTAAAAATCCGCGACGAAAATATTATCTATCTGGAAAACGCGACCCAAGCCAAAATGCAAACGGCCTTTGGTTCGCGTAACAACCATCGTGGCAAGGCTTTCCAATATGTCAAACCCCATGTATCCAACCTATATGTCTTTTATTCCGGTCACGGGCTCCCCGGTCAGCATGATGATAAAAGTTATCTTTTACCTGTAGATGCAGAAATCGAAACAGCCGACATCAACGGCTATCCGACAGATGTACTGTATCAAAATCTGGCTCAGGTTGACGCGAAATCCGTCACGGTTTTTCTGGATGCCTGCTTTAGCGGCAACAGTCAGGGCGGTGCTTTAATCACACGGGCTTCTGGTGCACAAATCCTGCCCAATGCCACCCCCGTCCCACAAAAAAAGGGGCTTACCGTTATCACGGCAGCGTCAAAAGACCAGTTGGCCAGTTGGGATGAAGAAAATAAACACGGCCTCTTTACCGAATATCTGTTACGCGCCCTTTATGGTGAAGCTGATACAGATAAAAACGGAGAGATTAAACTGGAAGAAGTCAGCAATTATCTCAATGAAGAGATGCGCTATAAAGCACGGCGCACCTATAATCGCGACCAAATCCCAACCATTATGGGGGATGAAGAACAAGTTTTGGCCATGTCTGAAGATGGCAAGTTCCCCACTCGTCCTGAAATTATTGAAGATACCCCGGCAATTAACACCAGCGCTTTTGATTTAACACCCGTTGAAGAAAATATGTTTGCGGTCAAAAATGCCAATGTGCGCGCTTTACCCAATGTGCGTTCTGCCAAAGTGGCAATGCTCAATAAAGGCGAGCCCATTCATGTGGCTGCTAAAGTAACCGATTTACCCTGGTACGCTGTTGAAAGTGGTGACGAAATTATTGGTTATGTGTTTGCCGATTTACTGGGTGAAGAAAAAGAAATTGCTACAGAAGAAGAAAACCGCGCCATTCGTGAATTAAAAGCCCGCCTTGAAAAACTGGAAGAACAAACAAGACTCTCCTCGCAGGACATCTTACCGGCCCCTCCTAATAACGATGAAAAATCGGTAGAGGTGGTGGAGCGTGTGCCAAACCAACCAGACTGGAGCAATCCCTATGATCGTATTACAAAAACGCTTAAATCAATGGGGGCTCTTTTAGCCAAACAAAACTTTATTGAAAAAACACCAGAAATAAACGGCACAACTAGCTTTAACTATAACTGGATCCGCATTGATGCTGATCGTTGTAAAATCAGCGCATCTGTTTCCCTTCAACAAAGGGCAGCACTTAATAAAACCATCCGTGTCCAAGATCATCAGATAAGCGCAAACTTCTGGAACGAACTGAACCAAAAAAAACGCATCATCCAGCTTAGAAATGCGCATGGCGAGATCATCAAAAAAATCACACTCTTCAGTTATGGTCCCTTTTCCTTTAAAGATCGCGCAGACCGGAAGAAATTTAAAACAAAAGCACACCATCTGTTGTCTCTTTGTCCAACACCCAGGCATGTTTCAAATGACGATATAAACCCGTCTGTCTATAATACTTCCCCCGTCATGCGCGACAGGCCGCAGAGACCACCGGCCCCGCCCTTTAAGCGGCCACCCCCGCCACCGCAACAACGTCGATATTAAGCGCTTAGATGTAAGGACCAATTTCGCTGCCTAACGTATAAGGGGCCAGCGCTTCTGCCAGAGCTTCACGGCGCACGGGTTTGGCCACATAGCCTTGCATCCCGTATTTAGAATATTCTTCAATGCTATCTTGCATCACATCCGCCGTCAGTGCCAAAATCGGAATGGTCGCTTTTTCAACATCAACCATTTGACGGATTTGTTGTGTGGCTTCCAATCCATTCAAGCGTGGCATATGAATATCCATCA
>JABXIC010000135.1 GCA_013373265.1 Methylocystaceae bacterium
GTTTCCATAAAATCAGGCAGCGTTTGGTGCGTGTTCACATCAACCAGTTTCGGGTAAGCCGATGTGTGACAGAAAGACTGCATGACCAGATCGGCAGAGAAGCCCAAGCAAGCCAAGTCTTTCAGTTCATCACGGGTCATCGGACCTGTTGTATCTTGTGAACCCACGGTCGTCATTTTTGGTTCGCAATAGGTGCCCGGGCGAATGCCTTTACCTTCTTCCAAACCACAAGCTTTACCCACCATTTTCTGTGCAAGGGTATAGCCTTTGCCTGTGTCAGCCGGTTCAGCCGGTGTACGGAACAAAGTAGACGGTGCCAGACCCAGTGCTTCACGTGCACGAGCTGTCAAACCACGACCGATGATCAACGGAATACGGCCACCCGCACGCACTTCATCAAAGATCACTTCGGATTTCACTTTAAATTCGGCAATCACTTTACCGTCTTTCAAAGCTTTACCTTCCAGCGGACGCAATTCAATCTCGTCGCCCATGTTCATTTCATTGACGTCAAGTTCGATCGGCAACGCGCCAGCATCTTCCATTGTGTTAAAGAAGATCGGTGCGATTTTGGACCCAAGGCAAACACCGCCAAAACGTTTGTTCGGCACGTAAGGAATGTCTTCCCCTGTCCACCACAAAACAGAATTTGTCGCAGATTTACGTGAAGAACCCGTCCCAACAACGTCACCCACATAAGCAACCAGATTGCCTTTGGCTTTCAAGTCTTCGATAAATTTGATCGGACCGCGCACCCCATTTTCTTCCGGTGTGATGCCATCGCGCGCGTTTTTCAACATCGCCAAGGCATGCAGCGGAATGTCAGGACGTGACCATGCATCCGGTGCAGGAGACAGATCGTCCGTATTTGTTTCGCCCGTCACTTTAAAGACGGTCAACTTCATGCTTTCCGCGACTTCCGGCTTGGATGTAAACCATTCAGCATCAGCCCAAGACTGCAACACAGCTTTTGCGTTGGCAGACCCTTTTTCGGCTTTTTCTTTAACGTCGAAGAAGTAGTCAAAAACCAACAGAGTCTTTTTCAACCCTTCAGCGGCTGTTTCACCAACTTCGGCATCATCGATCAACTCGATCATCGGTTCGATATTGAAACCGCCGAGCATGGTGCCCAACAATTCAGTTGCTTTGATTTTAGAAACCAAAGAACAAGAAACCTCACCTTTGGCAACCTGTGCCAAGAAACCGGCTTTGATACGCGCCGCATCATCCACACCCGCAGGAACGCGGTGTACCAGCAGATCAACAAGTGTGTCTTCTTCGCCAGCAGGTGGGTTTTTTAACAATTCAACCAGCGCTGTCGTTTGTTCAACAGACAACGGCAGGGGGGGAATACCGAGAGCAGCACGCTCTGCGACATGTTTGCGATATTCTTCTAGCACTGACAACCTCCGCTCATGCAAGAGTGAAAAAGAGACAGCCCATATGACAGGGGTATCTCGAATAAAACGTGGCCTATATACACCACAACTGAAACCAAATGTCCAGCATCTAAACCATTGAAAACCCTTGAAGAACCAAGGCTCTGGTATTACCAAGAGGGTTTCTGACAGAGCAATTTGGTAGCACCTTTGTAAAGAGTCTGACGCCTCAAACCTTTAGCATCGGACAATATCCATACTGTATTTAAGGGATAAGACTCATGCTGCACAAAATTAAAAATGCTGCACATGGAAAACCGGACCAATTTTAACCCCCTCATCATATTTTTGAGAATGATTTACTCGGGATTCGTTATTTTATATGGTGGACCTTCGGCATCAACTGTGGAAGACCCTCATGCAACGCCAACTTTACGGCTTCGAAAAAAAATTTGCCAAAGATGTCGCCTTTACCCCAACACAAGCCAGGGACGTGTGCAGCGATATTTTAAGTGCACATCCCATTGCACCGGGCAGTCGCTTTCATAACCAGTTCTATTACGAGATTTACCCCATCACCAACATTGCCACCTATCTGGGCGATGACGTGATCAAAGTCGACTATCTGGGCAAAGAGCACCCCATTGACGGACAATATTATTTTGCAGATGGATCACAAAGTTATATCGAGATGATCGTTGCCATTGAAGGCATGCAGGATAACTTCATTCTCAAACATTTACGCCGCCTTGGCTTTATCCGCCCGGCCCAACGCAGCGCAGAAGCCCTGATCAAGCTTCTGCATCACGCCATTATCAAAAAGAAAAAGAAGTCATCAAGAAACAGCTTTTATGAAGATGCCTTCCTCGGCGTTGTCTTCAACGAACAGTTTTTTGAACCCATGACCAAAAGCCAGCTCGATCAAATTTGCAAAACGGTGTTGAAACGCGCTAACGGCAGCAAACCATTCTCCCGCATCTTCATCCTGTCCCTGTCCAGTAGCTATATTTTTGATTCACTCTGCGTGGAGGAGTAACTCACACATTCCAATGAACTACTTGTCTTCATTAAATATTGAACTTCGTGCGCAATCCAAAAACCTCACCATTGTCGAACAATCTTTCAACTTAAGAGAATTGTTCACTCAGATCTTTCAAACCTTATCCATACGCAACACAATTGCTAAAAACTATATAAATAAATTAAGAGCTAAAAAATACATGAGCCCCCTTTTGCAAAAGTCACAATTATGTATTTCATGCCCTACAAAATCGTTCGTCAAAGCACCGAGGATTCATCCTAATAATAGAATCATTATAAGCACAATAATAGAAAACCATATATACAATTTAAAGCTTCACAGTTTTGATTTATATACCTATATTGTCTTCAACTTCTATTCTAAAAATTTTACAAATGAGCTTTATATGTTTCGTTTATTCCTTAGCATCGCATGCTTAATTTTATTGGCTAGCTGCGTAACACCAGCAACCCAGCAACAACCGAAACAGGCACCTGTTTCACAGCAAGCCATGGTTGAGGCTCAAAAGAGCTTTCAGCTTCGCAATGTGACAAAAAAATTCAAACGAAAAATTGCCATTGGTCGTTTTACCAATGAAACACGTTATGGAAAAACCTTCCTGCGTGATGGCGACCAAGACCCACTTGGGAAACAAGCTTCAGATATGCTCTCAGCACGGCTTGTAGAAACAAATGGCTTTTTGATTTTCGAACGACCTGACATTTCCAAACTACAAAAAGAAGCAGAATTAACTGGTCAATCTATGAACTTAATCGGCGTTGACGCGCTCATTCTTGGATCTGTTACCGAATTTGGTCGCTCAACAGAAGGCCAAACGGGCTTTCTAAGTAGCACCAAACGTCAACGAGCACATTCAAAAGTAGACATTCGTCTCGTGGACCCTAAAACAGGATACGTCTTTTTCTCCGCCACAGGTTCCGGACAAGCCACAAGTGAAGTCGGCGATGTTGCAGGTTTTGGCAATCGTGCAGAATATGATTCCACCCTGAATGATAAAGCCATCGGGGCTTCTATAAATGATGTCATAAATGACCTCATTGCAAAACTTGATGAACGTCCTTGGAAAACTGATATTCTGAAAGTTGAAGGCAATCGCATATTCATTAGTGGCGGAACCCGTCAAGGTCTCAAAATTGGTGATCTTCTCTCTGTTCAAAAAGCAGGCGAAAAAATCAAATCTGGACAAAGCGGATTTGAAATTACATTACCATCGACACAGGTTGCAACGTTACGCATAGAAGGTACGTTTGGAGAAAACGAAACAAATGAAGGATCTTTTGGAAGCATTGTTTCTGGTTCCATCAACCCCTCTCAAATATCTTCTTTATTCGTTTCCGATACCCAATAAAATAAAGGAGAAAATTTATTATGGTAAAAATCCTCGCCCTTTTCTCGCTTATTCTTGTGACAGCTTGTACTTATCCGCATACAAAGACAGAAACGGTAGATAACCCGGCCACGCTTGTTTTTACAGGAGCATCTCCTGATGCAATGGTTTACCTGAATGACCTTATGATTGGTCCTGCCCATGATTATAATGGGGACCCAGACAGTCTAATCGTACCACGTGGTACTCACATGCTCGAGATTCGTGAAAATGGAACAACCATTTTAACTGAGAAAATTTTTGTCAGTAATGGCTCTGTTAAAACCTTTCGTCTAACAGGTGCTAAATGATCCGTAAAATAACATCTACTTTCACATTATTGACCAGTCTTTCATTAGGTGCCTGTGTACAAAACCCCGATATTTACAATTGGGGAAATTATGAAAAGACAATGCTTGAATATTATAAAGACCCCTCTCAAATAGATGCTTTTGAAGCAGAACTTCTCAGCTTAATCGATCAAGCTGGCACCGATAAAAACCGCCTCCCCCCTGGGATTTACGCTGAATATGGCTACTTACAAATGAAAAAAGGTGCCACGGATACAGCCATAAAATTTTTCGAACTGGAAAAACAAACATGGCCTGAATCAAAACTGCTCATGGAAACAATGATCCGTGCAGCAGGTGGACAAGTTAAAACAAGCCAAGAGGCAAAAGGATAATTAAATGAGCTTTAAATTCCCCTTAGCGAGACTAGCCTCTCTAACGTTTATCGTCATAACATTGGCCGCCTGTCAAACAACCAATGTTACAAAAGATTACACAGCTTTTCGTGAATCAGACCCACGCTCCATCCTGATCGTGCCAGTTGTCAACAATAGCGTCGAAGTAGATGCACCGGACTTATTCTTAAGCACCCTATCACGCTATATTGCAGAACGTGGATATTATGTTTACCCCGTGAACTTGGTTAAAAATGTCATGGAAGAAGATGGCATGGGCGATGCGAATCTTGCCCATGAAGCTGATCCCACCCGGATTGGTGAAATTTTTGGCAGCGATGCAATCCTATATGTCAAAATTGATGGCTGGAAAGCCAGTTACGCAATTATTGCTGCAGAAGTTTCTGTTGAGTTAGATTATACACTTAAAGACGCCCATACCGGAGAAACTCTCTGGTCAGATCATCAGACACGCGTCTGGGCCCCACAAAACCAGCAAATGGGGCATCCTTTACTCACCCTCATTGCAGCTGCTGTACAAGCCGCTGTTGTTAAAGCGGCACCCGATTACATACCCTTGGCAAGGCAAGCCAATTATACAGCCTTTAATCAACCCAAAACAGGCATTCCTGCCGGACCCTACAATCCGAAATACCAAGAAGACATGTCTGATTTCTAAAATATATCCATTAATGACCTTAAAAAAGGGGACTTTTAAACGTCCCCTTTTTCTATACCCTAAACATTAAAGCGGAAGTGGAAAACATCGCCGTCTTTAACCACATATTCCTTGCCTTCCTGGCGCATTTTACCAGCTTCTTTGGCACCATTTTCACCACCGCAGCCAACGTAATCTTCATAGGCAATGGTTTCGGCTTTAATGAAGCCACGTTCAAAATCCGTATGAATCACACCTGCTGCATTCGGTGCTTTGGCACCGACTTTTACAGTCCAGGCACGGGCTTCTTTCGGGCCGACAGTAAAGAAGGTCAACAGATCAAGAAGCTTGTAACCTTCACGAATGATACGTGCCAGACCTGTTTCTTCCAGACCAAGGCTTTCCAGAAACTCTTTTTTATCTTCTTCGCTATCCAGCTTTGAGACTTCTTCTTCAATTTGTGCAGAGATCACAACCGCACGTGCACCTTCAGCTTCGGCCTTGGCAAAGACTTTGGCAGAGATGCTATTGCCTTCAGCGGCGCTGTCTTCTTCCACATTGCAGACATACAAAACAGGTTTGGACGTTAAGAGTTGCAGCATTTGATAGAGTTTTTCTTCGTCTGCATCGCGGCGTTCTACCACACGGGCAGGCTGCCCCTCTTTCAACACTTCAAGGCAACGTTCCACGATCTTGAGCGTGGCAGCCGCATCTTTATCATTACCACGTGCGCGTTTAATCAAAGCCTGTTCGCGTTTTTCAAGGCTTTCAAGGTCCGCCAGCATCAATTCGGTTTCAACGGTTTCCGCATCACGCAGTGGGTCAATGCTGTTGTCAACATGGGTGATGTTGTCATCTTCAAAGCAGCGCAGCACATGGATAATGGCGTGGACTTCGCGAATGTTGGCCAAAAACTGGTTGCCCAAACCTTCCCCTTTAGAAGCACCACGCACCAAACCGGCGATATCGACAAACTCCAATTGAGTCGGGATGATCTTACCGGACCCCGCAATCTCAGCCAGTTTGTCCAAACGTTCATCGGGCACACCCACACGGCCTGTGTTGGGCTCAATCGTACAGAACGGAAAGTTCGCGGCTTCCGCTGCTGCTGTTGATGTTAATGCATTAAACAAAGTTGATTTGCCCACATTCGGCAGGCCGACGATACCGCAGTTAAAACCCATGGTCTTATAAGTCCAGTCACAAGATTGAAATTCTTGCCCTAGCGGATAGCCGGATTTGATCGGCAGGTCAAGAGATGTGGTCAATTCCACCAATAAAGTGAAACAATTTTTTCACGTCTACATATTTATATTAGACAATAAATACCACCTTATATACACTTCCCTTTTCCTCCAACGCTTTAATTTATAAGAATTTATTCTCGGAGTCCAATCAGCCATGCAAACTGTAATCCTTTTGACACTTATGTGCGTTTCTTTGATTGGCACAGCTCTCGCTGACAGCCCTATTTCTCCGAGGGTTTCACCAATACTTGATCAATATGGACACATAGATGCTATTAACCTGAGAGGCGAATACGTATTTGGCACTAATAAAATAACAAGCCGAATAGAAAAAACATTTTCATCAGGGCGCGGACTGATGTTTGTCTTGCCCGGAAAATCGAAATTCAAACTTGGTACAGTTTTTCACAAACAAACGGTGGAGCCATATAAGACTTGGCATGATTTCAGTGCCGTCGGTTTTTTAGACACAATAAAGAAGGAACATAAATACCCCTTGGCGACACAATTTGGAATGATGCAGGATTCTGCTTTAAGAATGATGTATCAACCGACCAAGCAACAAGCGCTCATGGAAAAAATCGCCAATAAAGATAAGGACTCTATAACCGCCCGCCGAGCAGCCGTTTCACTGCGCATACTGAGAATTGAAACATTAAATGCTGATGACCTTGCGTCAATGCAAAAGAAAATCAGGAATGCGCAAAAATTCAATAAAAAGGACTATTACTTCATAATCGATAAAGTGATCTGGGCAAAAGAAATTTGGTACATGTATTCTCCTACCGTGCTCAAAAACATGAATTCCAAAGCCATTTTCCAAAAAATCGCCCCGAAAAACCCCAATATCCATTTCGAAAATGGGATTGGTTATGTCAAACGAAGCTTTGATGATTACAAAGTTGTTGCGATGGGAGCATCAATTATCCCAAATTTAACAAAAGCAGGAAACCGACGCATTTCCAATAAATTACAAATTCAATTGTTTGATACACTCGCCTTCAAAAGCAAAGAAACATCAAACATTTTAAAGTAACTCATCCTTAAGCTTCTTTAACGCAGCAAAAGGATTATCGTTATCCACGTCGTTAGATTTGTCAGGCGTTTTTGCCTGACCTATTTTTTCAGCATCCGCCTTTGGATTATTTGGTCGTTGGGGGCGTATGTCCATCGCGTATTGGTTCATAAAGGCCGTATTATCATCTTTGACAATGAAGCCGATATGTTGACTCACTGCATCCAGCATCTTTTCAAGCGCGGGTGTTTCTGCCTTGGCAAAATCCCCCAAGACATAACCATGTACTTTTTCTTTAGAACCGGGATGGCCGATTCCGAGACGGATACGTTTGTATTCTTTCCCCATATGGGCATCAATACTGCGCAAACCGTTGTGGCCGCCATGGCCGCCACCGGTCTTAATCTTGATTTTGGTAAAAGCGAGGTCAAGATCATCATGTAAAACGGCAATATGATCGGGATCGACTTTATAAAAACGCGCAGCGGCGCCGACAGATCGACCAGACTCATTCATAAAGGTTTCCGGCATCAGGGCCAGGACCTTGACCCCATCAATGGACCCTTCACACATTTGGCCGGAAAATTTGCTTTTCCAGGGTCCAAAAGAATGGCGCCGGACAATACTGTCCAGCGCCATAAAGCCGATATTGTGACGGTTTTTGGCGTATTTCCCACCGGGGTTGCCTAAGCCGACCAATAAAATCATAAGAAAGAACCTTACTCTTCAGTAGCTTCTTCTTCGCCTTCGCCATCTTCTTCTTCAACGGCTGCTTTTTCACCAGAGCTTGGTGCAGCAACGGTACAGATGGTGAAGTCACGGTCTGTAATGGTCGGCTCAACGCCTTTCGGCAATGTGATGGCAGAAATGTGAACAGAGTCACCAACTTCCAAACCAGCCAAATCAACTTCAATACCATCCGGAATAGCTGTAGCGGGACAAACAACTTCGATCTCGTGACGAACAACGTTCAGAACACCGCCGCGTTTCATGCCTTCGGATTTTTCTTCGTTGATAAAGGATACAGGAACTTCAACAGTAATAGTTGCGCCTTTACCCAAACGCAAGAAATCTGCGTGCAATGGAACATCTGTTACCGGGTGGAATTGAACATCACGGCAGATTACAGTTTCTTTTTCTTTGCCGATTTGAATTTCACCGGTAGAAGCGAAGAAAGTTTGACCTGTGTGCAATTGGAGCCACAGTTCTTTCGGGCTCAAAGAAATAGTCACAGGGTCTTTTTTGTCGCCATATACAACGGCAGGCACGAGGCCTTCACGACGGATTGCGCGGGCTGCCCCCTTGCCGGCTGTCTCACGCTTTTGTGCAGTCAGAACGTAGCTCATAGCTGTTTCCTTAAATCTTGATACATAAATAAAATGCAGAGCCTCCAGGGGTGCCCTGCCAAAGTAAGACGCGCGTGATACAAGAATTCACAGACAGAGTCAACGCACAAACAAAAAGAGCGCCTCAAAAGACGCACTTTTCACTTATTTTCAGTCAATTCTTAATCAAACAGACAAGAAACAGATTGCTCGTCATGAATGCGTTTCATTGCTTCCGACAAGATCGGTGCGATTGAAATCGGGCGAATGTTCGTGGCATCCAACACCTGATCCGTGCCTTGGATGGAATCGGTGATCGCCAGTTCCTTCAAGGCTGAAGACGAAATGCGCGACACGGCCCCCCCGGACAAAACACCATGGGTGATATAAGCCGATGCACTGGCTGCCCCGTTTTCCAACAAAGCTTGTGCAGCGTTACATAAAGTCCCACCTGAATCGACGATATCATCAATCAAAATACAGTTTTTACCATCAACTTCACCAATAACGTTCATCACTTCAGAAACACCCGCACGTTCACGGCGTTTATCAATGATGGCAAGGCCCACATCCAGACGTTTGGCAATAGCGCGCGCACGGACCACGCCCCCCACATCGGGCGATACAATCAACAGATTGTCTGTTTCATAATGTTCTGCAATATCACGGGCAAAAACCGGAGCAGCATGCAAGTTATCCACTGGAATATCAAAAAAGCCCTGTATTTGTCCCGCGTGCAAATCCATAGTCAAAACACGATCCGCACCGGCTGTGGTGATCAAGTTTGCCACCAGCTTGGCTGAGATGGGAGAACGTGGTGCAGATTTACGGTCCTGACGGGCATAGCCAAAATAAGGCACCACCGCTGTGATACGACGTGCAGAGCCACGACGGGCCGCATCGATGGTCACCAGCAGTTCCATCATATTGTCGTTTGCAGGATAAGAAGTCGGCTGCACGATAAAGACATCTTCACCTCGGACGTTTTCGAGTATCTCAACGAAAACTTCCTGATCGGAAAAGCGCTTCACGCTCGCTTCGGTTAACGGAATGCCAAGCTCTTTACCAATCGCTTCGGCCAAAGGACGGTTTGCGTTACCTGTGAGGATTTTCATGTGAAAATCTAGCCCTTAAGTTGATGTGCCCGAAAATTTTTCGGAACATAACAATGCACCTCCCCCCTGTAAACGCCTTATTGCCCATATTCAGCATCTTTATGACAGAACGAAGACGTACTGCGGGTTACAACCCTTTTAAAAAGGCGGCAGGCTCAGTGGTTTGCGGCGCCCGGGTGCCGCTGTTGTATTTCCTTGCCCCCGACTCGATTCAAACATCTGCTCGCTGCGGTGGCGCTCTACAACTTGTCCGATACCACCCATTGCTGCACGCGAAATATCATAGGCAAGGCGCCCCCATTTGCCATCCAGCACCCCTTCAGGCAATTGATTGTTTTGTTGTGCGCGGCCCAATTCATGACCTTCTGCATCTTTGACAATCCAAGCAATTTTAATGCGTTGCTTACCTTCAAAGGGCTCAAGGATATCAATGTCAGCACTTAAACGATAAGTGTTTTTATCGGCCAGTTCACGTACACTTGCCCCATATTGGCGCAAGGTCAGCCCCATGGCTTTGCGCAAAGCGGTTTCACCATCCCCGCGCGTGCCCTTGATATCGGTAATATTAAAGACGACAGGACGTTCACGCGGTTCCAGCTCAACAGCTTGTTGTTCTGATTTATCCTGCAAATATCCGGCAAAACGATCAGCGGCATCTTCAACCAACGCCCCAACCACGGTTCCATCCCCATAATCCCACTGGAATTTCGTTCCCTTGATATCTTGATTGGACTCATGAATAACCTTGCCGTTGCGATCCATAAAAGTCCAATAGATCGAACCAAGCTTTTCATTTTCTTTCGCTTTACGGTTCATAATCACCTGTGCACGCACGCTGTAAGTCGGATTACGCAATTTGTTTGATGTGGCCGGAATATTACGTACCCCTAAACTGTCCGCCAAATTGCTGGCAATGATCTTGCCCATGGGGATGGCAACGCCTTCAATGGGCAGGATTTGAACCGTACCGCCATCACGCAGACGCAAGCCACTGGTATCCACCCCGGTGCGGTCATGACGATAGGGTTGAGGGGCTTGGGTACAGGCCGATAAAATCAACACGAAGAACAGGCAGGACAGAAGACGTCGCATCGTTAAACCATAAAAACACAGGAAAATAAAAGCGCGGCCATCGTCATTATCATCATCATCACAAGATAGGGCATGGTCTTATCCTTTATCCAGCACAAGCACTGAAATTTGACGCCCATAATCAGGCTCGTTTCGATGGGTGGTGCGCCGATAACTAAAGAAGTTCTCTTCATCAACGTAAGTATCAACAGGTGAAGGTTCCACCGAGGCAAGATTTAAGTCCTCCAGTTTCATCTTCACAAAAGCCGGTAGGTCAAATTGATAATGGCCTTCATTCACACTGTCTGTGAAATAGCTCTCATAAGCCGGATCAAAGTTCAAAAAATTTTGTCGAAATCCTGCATCAACTTCATAAGAAACTTGATGAATACATGGACCGATAGCAGCGCAAATTTCACCACGCTCTGCCCCAATGCCAATCATTGCCTCGACCGTATTTTCCAACACACCACCAAAAGCACCTTTCCAACCTGCATGCGCCGCCCCAATCACTTTGTTTTTTGCATCACAAAATAAAACGGGGGCGCAATCAGCAGTGAGAATCCCTAAGGCAACATTTGGCATTTTGGTCACCAAGGCATCTAGTTCAGGGGCGCGTTCGCGCGTCCAGACTTTATCCACCACCTGCACCCGATTGGAATGAACCTGTGCCGCCGTCAATAAATCCGAAACAGATGGTCCCAATGTCTGCACCACCAAGGCCCGATTGGTCATCACATCAGTCAAGTTGTCTTTTGATCCCCAGGCACAATTGAGCGAGTCATAAATGCCCTTGCTGATACCGCCCCTACGGGTAAAAAAGCCATGGGGGGTTGCAATATTGTCCGCACTTAAAAAGGTTGGATCATCCGTCATCGTTTTCTCTACCTATACTTCAAAAGCTGCTGGCGTGGGTTGATCGGGATGAAGCGCGCAAACGACTTTAAACAAATCTCCCATACCCTCGTTTGACACCAGCCGTTTATGGGCGGCCATCAGGCTTTGGCGTTGTGCCTCATTGGCATTTTGTAACAAGACCTGCATGCGTTGTGCAATCCCGAGGCGTTCTAAAAACATTCCTTGACCTAAGGGACCGAAAACACATGCGCCACCATCTGCAAAGCTGCGCATCAATGTTTCAAAATCCACATGGGCGGTGATATCAGCCTCTCCGGGGTGTGCCAATACCGGATCAAATTGATGGTCTTTCAACGCTTGCAACGTCTCGCCAAATTCGGGGATGGCGTAGCCATAATCAATCACAAGCACGGCGCCACCAAATGTTTTCACACGTTCCCCCAACGCATAAGCAATTGTCTGCGATAAGGGGGATATTTCAAACAATCCCGCACCACCCTTCTCTTTTAATGTCGGTGACATTAAAGCCGTTGCGGCTTCATCTTTTTGCAAAACAAAGCGCAAGCCCGCACCATCGGGGTCAATGTCAACAAACCGTTCCCCCCACCCTTTTTCACCTTTTTCAAACTGACGGATCGGTAAGGCATCAAAGAATTCATTGGCAAAAAAAATCGCAGGGCCATCAGGGATATCGCTAAAACTATCGTGCCAAAAAACATCTAACCCCGTCCCCGCCAAGGTCGCCTTTTGTTTCTCTTTCAAGGTCGGGCTGATCTCAACCAAATGAATGTTCAAAGCGTCATGAAAACCGGGCACAGCTTTTGTTGCACGCAAGACATCACTCATCAACGTGCCGCGCCCGGGGCCAAGTTCCGCCAAAATCAGCGAAGACGGGCTTCCCATCTGCTGCCATGTGATCGCCGCCCAGAGCCCCAGCAGTTCCCCAAAACATTGCGATATTTCCGGTGCGGTGGTGAAATCGCCAGCCACCCCAAAGGGGTCACGGGTCATATAATATCCGTATTTGGGATGGCACAAACACTGGGTCATAAAATCAGAGACCGAGATCGGACCCGTTGCTTCAATCTCTCGCCTGATAGATTTGAGAAGAGCCGTCATACTGCCTCGGACGGTTTTTTACGAAAGGCCACCACAATAAAGACAAGGCCGATTAAAATCATCGGCACTGATAACCACTGCCCCATGGTGGAACCACCACTTAAAAAACCGATCTGTACATCGGGCTGGCGAAACATTTCAACGGTTGAACGCGCAACCCCATATCCGGCAAAGAACAAGCCGACAAACAAGCCACTGCGTTTTCGTAAAGCCTCATTGCGTGACAAAACAAACATCACAATAAACAGGATCAAGCCTTCCATCAAAGCTTCATAAATCTGGCTGGGGTGGCGGGGTTCCGGCCCGCCGTTGGGAAAGATCACGCCCCAAGGCACATCAGTCACACGGCCAAAAAGTTCTGCATTCACAAAATTCGCAATGCGCCCAAAAAACAACCCAATCGGCGCGCCACAAGCCAACAAATCCCCGAAGGTCAGTAAAGGCAGGTTTCTTTTCTTACAAAACAGAAACGCACTGACCACCACGCCCATAAAGCCGCCATGAAAAGACATGCCGCCTTTCCACACCTGAAAAATGGCAATGGGATGAGACATGAAATAATCGAAATTATAAAACAGCACATAGCCAATGCGTCCCCCCAACACAACACCAATGGTCGCCCAGAACAGAAAGTCATCCACATCTTCATGGCTGATCTCACCGGGAAATTTCCCCGTCAACCGCTTGATATATTGCCACCCCCCGACAAGGCCGACGATATAAGCCAACGCATACCAGCGAATGGCAATCGGGCCCAGTTCAACTGCAATCGGGTCGATTGAAGGAAAGAGAATGGCAAAAGTCATAAGATAAGGATCTCCGTCATAGGCTGGAAAGATGGTCTTATTTAAAAGGATCGTCTTGCGATAAGAAGTCCTGCACATAAATGCGCACACCTTCTTCCAAAGGCGTAAAGTCTTTATCGTATCCCGCTTGGCGCAATTTATTCATATTGGCCTCGGTGAAATACTGATACTTGTCGCGGATTTCTTCCGGTGTGGGCACGTACTGGATCATCGGCTCTTTATTAAGAGCTTCATAGACAGCGCAGGCTAAATCTTTGAAAGAACGCGCTGTGCCTGTTCCCACATTAAACAAGCCACTGACTTTTTCATGTTCGTAGAGCCATAAAATAACATCCACCACATCACCCACCCAGACAAAGTCACGCAACTGCCCGCCATCTTCATAATCCGGATGATGAGATTTAAACAATTTACACAAATCATCCACAGCAGCTTGCGGATAAACGTGTGCAACAACGCTTTTCTGACCGCCTTTATGGTATTCGTTCGGCCCATAGACATTAAAAAACTTCAAGCCGGCCCATTGTGGTGGACAAGGGGATTGTTCTTCCATCACCCGGGCAACCGTGCGATCAAATAGATGTTTGCTCCAACCATAAGCATTTAGCGGCAACAGTTTGGATAGATTTTTGCGGTCCTCAAAATCGTTAAAACCATGCCCTCCATCCCCATAGGTCGCAGCAGAGGAGGCATAGATATAGCGAACTTGATTGGCCGTGCACCAATCCCATAACAACGTGCTTAAATGAAAATTATTTTCCAGAATTTTATCGGCGTCCATTTCCGTGGTTGCAGAGATTGCCCCCATATGGAAGATCGCTTTGATATCGTCTTTATATTCGACCAGAAAATCCAACAGCGCATCAGGATGCACAATGTCAAACAGGTCACGTTTTGAAATGTTGCGCCATTTAACACCGTCACGCAGGCGGTCACAGACCACGATTTTTTCTTCCGGATAACGTTCTTCCAACGCAGCGACAATATTGGACCCGATAAATCCGGCCCCCCCCGTGACGACAAACATCTCAGCGCACCTACTTAATTTAAATACGAAATACTCCCCCCTTATATGTTGGAATGCACATGAGCTTCAAGCAAGACTTGCACATCAAAACACACATGCCATAATGCGGCCCACCGATTCGGGAAATTAAAAGGATAAACACCATGCAAAGCAAAAACCGTATTTTTGATGATGTCGCTAAAGTTGCCAGCGGGGCCGTCAGCACTTTAACCGGTGTTCGTGATGAAGTTGATGGACTAATTCGTCAACAAATTGAACGGGTTATCGCGGATATGGACATGGTCCCGCGTGAAGAGTTTGAAGCCGTCAAAGCCATGGCCGCCAAAGCACGTAGCGAACAAGACTCTCTTTTGGCAAGAATTGAAGCTTTGGAAGAAACGGCAAAAAAATCAAAAAAATAAACAACTTAACTCAACACAAGCAACTTCGCGGAGTCGCTTAAATTCATACGCCGATCATCCACATTTTTATCCACAGGAATCTTTTTTTCGAATCCACAGGGGCCTTGCACGGCCCCTTTTTACTTGGCAGTTTGCCTTTCAACATCAATTAACTAAAAGATATTTGAAATGACTTTTCTGCAACAGGTCCAAGACACTGCTCCCAACCGTGGCCGCGATCTTCTGGAACGCCTCGCTGATGAAAACGGCTGGCATTTAGAGCATCGTCTCAATGGTGACATGGTTCTGGAAACTACAGGTGATCATGGCACCTATGCCATCCAGTTTTCATGGAGTGCAGAATATCAGTCTCTTCACATCACCTGTTCTATGGATCTATGTTTGCCCATTTCAAATGGTGCACAAATTCATGACCTGCTGGCCTCGATCAATTCAAAACTCTGGATCGGCCATTTTGCGGTGATGTCAGGCGGCAACCAGCCCGCATTTCGACAAACTGTCCTGATGATCGGACCGGATGAAGCAAAAGCGCAAGAAATTCAGGAAATCATCGAAACCGCCGTTGGTGAATGCGACCGTTTTTATCCCGCCTTCCAATTTGCTGGCATCAATGGCATGCCCGGCCACGATGCCATGACCTGTGCTTTGATGGAATGTGTCGGCGAAGCATAGTCATTGACTACCACACCTAGAAATGGATTAATGACATTCGTCTGAATATTCCATTTTCATGAGGTTACCTTGTCTTCCCTAGTGCAATGCCAAAAATTTAAAAATTTAAGGTTGGTTAGCATTGCTTTGACACTGCTTTTGCACATTACGATTACACCGGCATTTTCACAATCTGTGAATGACATCGGCTTGACTTCAGAAGAACAAGAATATCTCGCCCAGAAAAAAGTCCTGCGCGTCTGTGTGGACCCTGACCGCCTGCCTTTTGACGGGGTTGATGAAAATGGCAATCATGACGGATTATCCAAAGACGTGTTTCAGATTTTTGCACGTATGTTGAACGTCAAAATGGTTGTCCCCAAGGTCGAAGACTGGAACGACCTGATGGTAAAAGCCAAAAACCGCGACTGTGACGTGGTTTCACAAATTAATGCCAGTGAAGAACGCAAAAAGTTTCTGGATTTCACCACCCCTTATTTTTATTTACCCTTAGCAGTCGTTACCCGTTATGACCGGATTTTTGTTGAAGAAAGCCTGCAAGGGGCCGGGACACGCTTTGCCGTGATCAAAGATGACATCGCCAATGATAAGCTCAGAAAACGTTACCCCAAAATAAACCTTGTTGAAGTCAAAAATAATATTGAAGCCATGAAAATGGTGTATGACGGAGAAGTCTTCGGTTATATCGGCGCACAAGGAGCCGTGGCCTTTGCCATTCAGGCCCTTGATCTGGACAAGCTGGCCGTGACAGGCAGCCTGCCCTTAAGATACGAATTATCCGTTGCCTCGCGCAATGATGAACCATTGCTCGGCACGGCTCTTGAAAAAGCCGTTCTTGCCATTGACCCGAAAGAAGCTCAGAGCATCCGTGACAAATGGATCGCCATTGCCATCGAAAAAGTCACCGATTATACGTTATTATGGCAAACGTTAATGGTGCTTGGCACCATCTTGGCCGTTTCCCTATATTGGAACCGTAGATTAACCCGCGCCAATCACGAGATTCGTGAAACCCTTAAAAAATTACACACCGCGCGCGCGCAACTTGAAGAACAGAACCTGTTGCTAAAAGAACAGGCCATCACTGACCCGCTGACAGGATTGTACAATCGCCTGAAGCTGGACGAAGACATTGCCCATGAAGTGAACCGAGCCCAACGCAGCAGAAGTGAATTTTCAATCATCCTGCTCGACATCGATCACTTTAAATGTGTCAATGATACATACGGCCATTTGATAGGTGATCAGGCCCTTAAAGAATTTTCCACCTTGTTGAAAAACAACCTACGCGCCAGTGACATTTTAGGCCGTTGGGGTGGTGAAGAATTTCTGATCATCTGCCCGGACAGCAATCTCGACGGCTGTCAAAAACTTGCCGAACAATTGCGCGCAAAAATAAGCGCCCACCCCTTCCCAAAGGTGGGCACCCTCACCGCCAGTTTTGGCGTTGCCGCCCACATTCCGGGGGAAAAAGCCAATACCATTATTTCCCGCGCCGATACTGCCCTGTATGCCGCTAAACACCAGGGCCGAAACCAGGTTGAGTTAGGGTAAGGCTTAGCCTGAAATCAGGTCGCCAAGAAAGAAGACCCAAATCAACATAAAAATGCCTAAGGCCAATTGAACAATTGGAAAAGTTTCACCGAAAAGCATACGACTAGAATTATTGCTCATTGTAGTATCCATCCATTCACAGGTTCAAAAATGAAGTGGAATTCTGACAAGCTCCCATGAAACAACCTCATGAATTATATTGTCTTCATCCTGCATTCATTAAGTTCGTGCAATGTACTTTGATTTCCCTCTCGCATTCATTGATAGTTATCAATTTGCATTTTTTAATAAAAAAACCCTCTCAAAGACAATTCATTCTTAAACCGAAATGCTCGAAAAATTTCGCCGCTCTGACGAAGGCCAGAGCCTATTTTAATGGCAATTCCATTTTTCCTGCTGAACATGTCACTCAGCTTAATCGATACCTTTTACCGATTATCAAACTCATACTTACAACCTCCAAGTTATTATCACTTGTCATTGCGGTAAAAAAGTTGCTACCTTGAGTTTATTAATATTTTACAGCTTTCAACCTATTTAGGAACTAAGGAAACCCCCATGAAACAGATTAAATTTGCATTTTTACTGGTTTTACTGGGAGGGTGTAGTACGATCACACCTCCTCAAACGTCCACACCACCCCAAGCTTCAAAAGACTGCGCTACTCTATTATCAACTTTGGATGAAAGCTTAATTACACTTGACGGAAGCATAATGGGCTATGCGACCGGTCCGGTTAAAAAAGATTGGCCGAACCAAACCAGATATATGAAAAACCTTGTCGTAAATTTGAAGAATGCTAGTGTTTGTCTGCATCAGGATCCAGATGGCATCATACCTAAAACAGTAACATGGCTTAACAAAACAAGCATTTATAACAAGAACGACCCGTCAAAAAATGGGGCATGGTACAATATTGTCTTCTCACAACAAGTCAGCATTTGCCAAGGACGCAGAGGATCCTTTGCAGGCACCATTTGTGCCGACCAAACTGAACGCAAAACGCCTTTTACGACAGGCAAAAAAACATGGGGTTTCGTCAATCTACAGAGCAATGTGAATCCAGCCGTCGCCAAGTCAAACCAACAGATCAAAGAAAACACCTCAAATCTCTATAATATCGACATCTTTCAAATATATAACTATCTTGCAACAGTAAATGGTGTTGAAGAAGCTCAAGACGTATACCGCAACAACTACAATCAATCTGAAAAGATAACAATGAAAAGTGGTTTCACGGCTGAAAGCGCCACCATGAAACAACCTTTAAGCTTTGACCTTATTTCCGGTACCAGCGAAAACCAATAAACTATCCAATTGCATCCAACATCGGGCTTGCCATTTCCAATCCCGAAGTTGGGTGTAATATAACTTCGCAGCTGTTCGCATTTTTTGACAACGCATTAAATACTCAAAGGTGTTTTATTTGTTGCAATCTATCCATTTCTAATATATCAAAAAAAGAGTGTTAAATTATTTACTTTAGGTGGAATATGCTCAAAAAGATTTTGGCCGTGTCTGTCATAGCATCGGGACTGACGTCTCAGGCTCTCGCAGCAGAACCTTACATTGAAGGCCAACTTGGCTTTGTAGATGTTTCCGATGTTGAAACCAACCAATTCTCTGGTACGGCAGGTGGTTTTACATTTACAAATTTCAAATCTAAATTTGAATATGACAACAGCTTGGCATTCGGTGTCGAAGCTGGCCTAAAAGGCATTAGCGCTACTAATTGGCGTGTTGGTCTGGCCTATACTCGCTTTAAAGCAGAAGCATCGTCAGCCACATTAAGCGGCTCTGCAACGAACGGCACAACAACTTGGACTGGACCGACAACAACAACCGATCCTACCCTTTTAAAGAATTTTGATAACAACATAAGCCTGTTCACTGCTAATGCGTACTACGACTTTATGTCTAAGAGCAGACTGACCCCTTATGTCGGCATTGGTGCCGGCTTTGCAGATATCGAGAATGCGAAGAGTGTTGAAGCTGCACTGGCTCTTTCTGCGGGCGTTAATTTCGATTTAACTGAAAAAACCTATTTTGGCCTTAAGGGCAATTATTATCGTGTATCCGGACCAGACGATAGTGTCGGATTAGAATACGACACAATTAAAGCGTATTCTTGGATGGCAACGGTTGGCTATCGTTTCTAAAGTTTATTTCTGAATATAAAATCCCTGTTTGCATCAAACGCAAGCAGGGTTTTTTTGGATTTGATCTCCAAATTCTAGCCCCGTAATCGCCCTCAACACATAAACCTGTCACTCAGGCGAAAGCCAGAATCTATTCTGACCATGGATACTGGCCTACACCAGTATGACCGAAGTGCCCAAAAAAAAAGGGTTCCCACAGATCGCGGGAACCCTTTTCTGTCGCAACGGTATATGATCCCTTTTTAAAGATCATTTTATGTCTTACTCAGCTGCAGCAGCTTCCCATTTCAGAACGGGTTTACGTGCAGCGGCTGTTTCATCGAGGCGACGCCGTGGGGTCAAGGTCGGGGCGGCGTGGAATTTTTCAGCTGCACCTTCTTTGGCCTTTTTCGTCATCTCGCGGATCATATGAATAAATTTATCCAACGTATCCTTACTTTCGGTTTCAGTCGGTTCCATCAGCAATGCACCATGAACCACCAACGGGAAGTACATGGTCATAGGATGGACACCTTCGTCGATCATCATTTTGGCGAAATCCAGTGTCGAAACACCAGTATCTTTCAAGAAACGATCATCAAACAAGACTTCATGCATACAAGGTCCTTCTGGGAAAGAGACGCTCAGCATATCTTGCAGCTTGGCTTTCAAATAGTTGGCGTTCAGGACCGCATCAGCAGAAGCCTGACGTAAACCATCGGAACCATGGCTCATCATGTAGGACAAAGAGCGGATAAACATCCCCATTTGCCCATGAAAACCTTTGATGCGGCCAAAAGGTTGTTGGTCACTGTCGGCTTTATGTTCCACCAGTTTAAAACCATCACCCGTATCCACCACATAAGGCACCGGAGCAAACGGGGCGAGTGCTGCTGACAAGACAACCGGACCAGAACCCGGTCCACCACCGCCATGCGGGGTAGAAAAGGTTTTGTGCAGGTTGATGTGCATGCAATCAATGCCCAGATCACCCGGACGTACACGGCCCATGATGGCGTTGAAGTTGGCCCCGTCACAATAGAAATACGCGCCCACCGCATGGACAGCTTCCGCAATTTCGACAATGTCGCGTTCAAACAAACCGCACGTGTTGGGGTTGGTCAGCATGATAGCCGCAACGTCTTCGTTTAACGCTGCTTTTAAAGCGGCCAAGTCCACACGACCGTCATTGGTTGCAGGAATGCTTTCCACTTTATAGCCACAAGCTGCTGCTGTTGCCGGGTTAGTGCCATGGGCACTTTCCGGGCACAAAACAACTTTACGCGGGTTGCCTTTGGCTTCATGGGCAGCACGCGCCGCCATCAAACCACACAGTTCCCCATGAGCACCAGCCGCCGGGCTCATGGCGACCGCAGGCATACCTGTCAGTTCTTTAAGCCAATAGGCGCATTGGTCGATGAGTTCCAGCGCCCCTTGGATCGTGCTGTTGGGTTGCATCGGATGCAAATCCGCCAAACCGGGCAGACGGGCCATTTTTTCGTTCAAGCGCGGGTTATGCTTCATGGTGCAGGACCCAAGCGGGTAGAAGCCTGTATCAATGGCATAGTTCTTTTGGCTCAACCGCATATAGTGGCGCACGGTGTCCGGTTCCGTCATGCCGGGTAGACCGATTTTGCCAGCACGTTCCAAACCGCCCAAGCGGGTTTTCACCTTCGGCACATCGACCAAATCCACACCGCATTTACCCGGTGTATCTTGTTCAAAGATCAAGGGTTCTTCAATTTGAAGGCCTTGGTTGCCGGTGATTGTATGCATATCACTCATGACAGCACCTCCGTCAGACCCGCAATCAGCGCGTCGATATCTTCATCCGTGGCTGTTTCCGTGACCGCAACCAACATCAAGTCATCCAGTTCAGGGCGATCTTGATACAGGCGTTTCACCGGCACACCGCCAAGAATATTTTTCTCTGCCAAGGCATCAATCACGCCTGAAGCAGACTTGGATAAACGCACGGTAAATTCATTAAAGAACGTATCATTAATGATCGTGACGCCATCAATTTTAGCCAAACGATCTGCGACCTGACAAGCGCGCGCATGATTAAGCGCAGACAATTTCGTCAAGCCTTCTTCACCCAATAAGGTCAGATGAATATTGAACGCCAAGGCACAAAGGCCAGAATTGGTGCAGATGTTAGAGGTCGCTTTTTCACGACGGATATGTTGTTCACGTGTCGACAACGTCAACACCCAACCACGGCGCCCATCGCTATCCACAGTTTCCCCGCAGACACGACCGGGCATTTGGCGCAGGTATTTTTGCTTCACCGCAAACAACCCAACTGTCGGCCCGCCAAAGTTCAACGCATTGCCGATGGATTGGCCTTCGCCAACCACAATGTCAGCACCCATTTCCCCCGGTGACTTCAGTGCACCGAGAGAGAGAACTTCTGTAAAGACAACCACCAGCAAGGCTTTCTTCTCATGACACGCCTCACCCAATTTGGTGTAGTCGTTCAAATGACCAAAAAAGCTCGGGGTCTGGACCACAACGCAAGAGGTCTGATCATCAATCTGCGCGATCAAATCTTCTACATTGTCCACATCCGGTTCAGCACTGACCACCTCAAACCCGTTAAAATGGGCGTGTGTACGTGTCACGTCGCGATAATGCGGGTGCAAACCACCGGACAAAATCGCTTTAGATCGCTTGGTCACACGGTTGGCCATCAGCACAGCTTCCGCACAACCGGTTGCGCCGTCATACATAGATGCATTTGCCACATCCATGCCGGTCAACATGGCGACCTGTGTCTGGAATTCAAACAGATACTGTAACGTACCTTGGGCAATTTCCGGCTGATACGGGGTGTATGAGGTCAAGAACTCACCACGTTGGATCATATAATCCACGGTGGCAGGGACATGATGATGGTACAGACCCGCACCCAAGAAAGACGGCACCGCATTGGCACCCGTATTTTTAGCCGCCAGAGCAGACAAAGCACGTTCAACTTCCATCTCGCCGCGCACAGTCGGCAAAGACTGGACGTACCTATCCAGCAAAACGTCTTTAGGGACATCGCAATATAAATCTTCCATGCTGGAAACGCCAATGGCGTCCAGCATTTCAGTACGATCCCCCTCAGATAAGGGGAGATAACGCATTAATCGAGCCCTTCACAGAATTCATTATAAGCTTTCTCATCCATCAGATCTTCAAGTTCAGCCGCATCACCGATGGTCATTTTAAAAAACCAGCCGTCACCTTCCGGGGAAGTATTCACCAACGCAGGTTCATCTTCCAACGCTGCGTTACCTTCAGTAATTTCGCCACTGATCGGGGCATAAACTTCAGAAGCTGCTTTCACAGATTCAACAACGGCTGCGTCATCACCTTGTGAAAATTCCGTTCCCGCTTCAGGGACCTCCACAAACACAATGTCACCCAATGCGTTTTGGGCATATTCGGTGATGCCAATGGTTGCGTTGTCACCTTCGATCAATACCCACTCGTGGTCTTCAGTATATTTAACAGTCATGATGCTTTAGCCCTTATAGTAACGTTGTGGAACAAACGGTAGTTTTGCGATTTCTGCCGGCATGGTTTTGCCGCGCACGATTAATTGAATTTCAGTGCCGACTTTTGCAAAATCGGTTTTGACATAGCCCATGGCAACCGGCCCACCGAAGCTGGGACCAAAGCCGCCTGAGGTAATTTCACCAATGACGTTGCCGTCCATATCAGCAATTTCGGTATGGGCACGCGCAGGTGCACGACCCAGCGGCTTGATGCCAACGCGTTTGCGTTCAACGCCATCTGCCAGATGTTTCATCACCACATCATGACCGGGAAACCCGCCTTCTTCACGGCGGCGTTTACCCACCGCCCAGTTCAACGAGCCTTCAATCGGCGATGTTGTGGTGTCAATATCGGAACCATACAAACACAAACCCACTTCCAAGCGCAGACTATCACGCGCGCCAAGGCCGATGGCTTCGACTTCAGCTTCTGCCAAAAGTTTGCGGGCCAATTCTTCACATTGTGCCGTCGGGACAGAGATTTCATACCCATCTTCGCCGGTATAACCTGAACGTGACACCAGACAGGGGATGCCTGCGATATCGTATTCACCCATATTCATAAAGATCAATTGATCAACACCAGGTGCAAAACGGTTAAGAACTTCTGCCGCTTTCGGTCCTTGCAGGGCCAAAAGAGCGCGGTCTTCTAAGATTTCTAAAGTATGATCCGGCAGGCTCGCCGCAATATGGGCAAAGTCCGCATCTTTACAGGCCGCATTTACAACGATGTAGAGATGATCGCCGCGATTGGTGACCATAAAATCATCACGGATGCCGCCTTCATCATTCATCAACAAAGAATAACGAATGCCGTCAATCGGCAGACTTTTAATATCGCTGGGGGTCAGGCTTTCAATAGCAGACTGAACGTCCGCGCCCTTTAACAAAGCCTGTCCCATGTGGGAAACATCAAACAGACCGCAAGCTTCGCGGGTATGAAGATGTTCTTTCAGAATACCAAGGGGGTATTGTACAGGCATATCATAGCCCGCAAACGCCACCATCTTGCCGCCGAGCTCAACATGAAGCGCATGCAGCGGTGTGGTTTTAAGTGTATCGCTCAAGGGGTAAATTCCTTTTCAGAGTCGAGACCAAAACAAATTGATGGTTACCCATCAACAACTTGGCCCCCCTCTGTCATGGAACCTGAAAGATTCCCCTGTGCCTATGCAGGGTTTCATCTTCGGTGAGGCTGACATGTGGTCAACCTGCTTTCCAGAGTCTCATCACCCAGCGGTCCTATATGCCTGAGAGTTTCGCAGGGGCGCATGCTCCTTCGGCGGACGCCTTGTAAACTGACGCCTCTCTCCCGCATGGGGTCGTATGAAGTAGAAGCATTCTACATAGCTGTATAGAAGCGGTCAATCGGGGAAAGCTAAAAACATTACGCTGCCGCCAAAGGTGGCTTAACACCACCACGATATATATTTTACTTCTTAGATATATTGAGCCCACAGCTTTCCTACAGGGTCTAAGGTATGGGTATAGAAGATCCCCGCCGTGTTTTTAGGGTCTTTTATCGCCGCCTATTTTGCCAAAGAACTTAAGCTGGAAGGCTTTGAAGGTGGACATTCCATGAAGCGCTATATCGTCGGCGCGGCCTTTATGGGGTTTGGCGGCATGCTGGCAGGCGGCTGTGCCGTTGGTGCAGGCGTCACCGGCGGATCCGTCTTTGCCGTTACTGCTTGGACAACCTTGTTCATGATGTGGTTCAGCGCAGGCATAACGGACCTCGTCGTGGACCGCAAAAAACTGATTTTACAAAGCTTATAAAACTTAATTCTGGCTCTGGCGCTGATTATAATCCATCTGTTCGTGTGAGAGCTGAAAACCGATATAGACTTCATAATTGGATCCATCGGTACGGCCATCCGTCGCAATGGTTAAATCCACTGGTTCATCACGCACTTCGTTCTGGGTCAAATTACCGGGAAAAGCCAGACGCAGCGGGAAAACCTTTTTTTGCAAAATCTTCTTCTGATCGTCAACCACGGCCACAAAATAGCTCACATCTCCGTTCCGTGTCACATTTGCCGGACCACGTCGCCCAGCAATAACAGGGGCCACCTGGACATCAATTTTACCTGCACGGGTGTCATAATCCACATCATATTTACAGACGCTTAAAACATTGGTCAGTTTGGCTTCTAAAACGATATCAATCAAATCACGACCCGGACCATCTTTAAATTCAGTCAATTCTGCTGCATTTTTCAAAACTGTGATGCGTGGGCAAGGTTCGGGCTTATCAGCACGCCAAATCTTCATAGAATCACAGGCGCTCAGCCCTATGCTCATCGCAAGGAAAACTGCGGCATATTTTACGAATTTCATGAGTGACTCCATGGGTATATGCAAAATCGAAGAAACGCACCATACCCTGTTGGCGCGCAGCAATCAATCCAGCCGATAGATTACAGCACCAAATTTTGCCAATGCGCGTGATCGTGCCCACGGATTTTTAAGGTTTTCGACGGTTTTCAAACCCATTTCAAAAGCTTTACGGGCTTGAGTGAACTCACCTGAGGCCTGATGTTGATCCGCAATATCCCCCAAGATCCATGCTCTGGAAAACTTACTTTTAATCGCATCCATGGCTTTTTCAACTTCACTGTCCAAATCAGCCTTGGTCATGGAAAATCCGTGCTGGACAGACGCATTGGCGAGATTCCACAAGCCCCGCGCTTTTAATCGCCCATCGGAAATGGAACTCAATACCAGATAGGCCTGATCAGCTTGCACCGTATCGTGCGATTGTCCGGCAATATGAATCAAACTTGCGGCAATCTTGGACAGCGCAAAATTTTTGGCAAAAGGCAATTTAATATCATTCGCCGCTGTCTGGGCTTGCGCAACAATTTCCAGCGCTTCATTCTGTTTATCCCCATCCCAATAGGCCTGAGCCATATCTGCCAAAATAACGGTGCGATAGCGTTCTGCTGAAATCCGTTTCACCGTTTCGGTTGCCGCTTCAAACTCTTTCATATTCAAAAAGGCGCGCACAACAGCCATCAACACAGGAATACGCGTTTCGTCATTGGGCAATTCTTCCAACGCTTGCAACGCCGATTTAGGGTAACCAATGCTTGCCATCGCTGTTGCAGCTTGTCTTAACAACGTGACCCGTTTCCCGTTTGTCGATTTCTCACGCGCATTCTGTGAAATATCGTTCAACAATTTCAAGGCACGCTCTTTATCCAGATTTGCCAATAACTGGGCAGCCTGAATTTTTAAAAACAATCGATCTTGCAATGAGACAACACTGTCTGAATCTTTCAAAACGGTTTCAAGTGTTTTAAGTAAATCCTCTTTCAACCCCGTTGCAAGCTGGACCTGCCCGACTTCCAGCAACACAGACAAACGACGTTCCGCCATTGGAATCAGGGTCAGGCTGGACATGGCTTCTTCCAGGTTGCCTTCTTTAGCATGGGTTTTGGCAATATTGGTCAAGGCCGCAATCACCAAACGACTGTCTTGAATCCGGCTTGCCGTTTCCATCGCAGCCGCATCCATACCGGCACGCACTTGCGCAGCCAAAATTTCACCCAACGCCCAATCACGTAAATCATCTTCAAAAACTGCGCGGGAACTGGCAACGGCTTCTTGCAAAAGACAAGAAGACGACGGGGACTTAAAACAAAAACTCACATCGCGCGTGGGGTCGGCAATTTCTTCTTTGGGTTTATCCAAAAGCTTACGCGTGCGCGGGTCTGACAACAGCGCTTGACGCGCCAGTTTTTTACGTTGCGCACGGACTTCATCCAATCGACCGATCAGGGCACGCACCCGTCCGATATTTTCCAAATGGGACAGCAGATCACTATTTACTGTGCCCGTCTGCTTCAAGCCATGGGTTTGTTGATAATTACGCACCGCATTTTCCAGGGCAGGCCCACGAATACCATCGACTTCCCCGCGATAAAACCCAAGTTCCTTTAGAAGTTCTTGCGCTTGTAGAATCGGGTTCTCAAGCTGATACAATTCCGAACGCGTCTCAGGTTTTGGTAACCCGGACGGTTTGGCGGCAAGTGCCGCAGCGCTGGTTAGACAACACAGCATAAGAATCAACATACGCAACATGCGTAGAATTCTAACATGACTACATCTGACAAAACACACTTTTATCACCAGAAACATGTCTCTTACATCATAAGAATTTTAAAAGTCTTTGACCTCTTCTATCCAGCCTTTTATACAAAACCGATTATAGAAATTAACATCTAAGAAATCCGCCGTTTTTACCGGATTTCTATATGGGCAGTCAGGATGAAAGATTTAACCATTTTATTGGCAGGACCACGCGGATTTTGTGCCGGTGTTGACCGCGCCATCCACATTGTGGAACGTGCGCTGGAAAAATTCGGCAAACCCGTCTATGTCCGCCATGAGATTGTGCATAATAAGTTTGTCGTCGATAGCCTGCGTGATCAAGGGGCCATCTTTGTCGATGAACTTGATGA
>JABXIC010000124.1 GCA_013373265.1 Methylocystaceae bacterium
ATGCCGGTGAAGACCATGGCGAGGCCGCGTTCATTCGCAGCAGCGATCACTTCTTCATCACGGATGGAGCCACCCGGTTGGATAACGGCTGTGGCACCGGCTTCAGCCGCTTCGATCAAGCCATCGGCAAAGGGGAAGAACGCATCTGAGGCCACGACCGAACCCTTAGCCCAAGAGACCGCATCACCTGCCGTTTTAGCTGCTTGTTCTGCACGGAAGGCCGCAATACGACATGAGTTTACGCGGCTCATTTGGCCCGCACCTACGCCCACGGTCATATTGTCTTTACAATAGATGATGGCGTTTGATTTCACATGCTTACAGACCGTAAAGGCAAAGCGTAGGTCTTTCATTTCGGCATCTGTGGGTTGACGTTCTGTCACCACTTTAAAATCATCGGAGAAAATGGCGTTATCTTTGGATTGAACCAACAGACCACCGGACATGGCTTTGACCATCGCGGCTGTATCTGCCGGATTGGCGACACCACCTGTTTTCAAAACACGTACGTTTTTCTTACCCGACAGGATCGCCAAGGCTTCTTCGTCGATGTCCGGTGCAATCACCACTTCGAGGAAGATTTTGGACAGTTCTTCTGCCGTTTCAGCGTTCAGGATTTTGTTAAAGGCCACAATGCCGCCAAAGGCGCTTTCTGTGTCACAGGAATAAGCGCGCAAATACGCGTCTTTCATATTGTCGCCAATGGCCACACCACAGGGGTTGGCATGTTTGACGATGACACAAGCAGTGTCGTCTTGGAACTCACTCACCAGTTCAAAGGCAGCATCCGTGTCATTGACATTATTGTAAGACAGCTCTTTGCCATTCAACTGTTCAGCCGTTGCCACGCCGGGGCGGTTTTCGCCTGTGACATAAAAGGCTGCCGATTGGTGAGAGTTTTCACCATAGCGCATGGTTTGTTTCAATTCGCCTGCAAAGACTTTACGTTTGGGATATTCGATATCCAGTTGGGCGGCATACCAGTTGGAAATAGCCGCGTCATAAGCGCCTGTGCGCGCGTACGCCGTTGCGGACATTTTTTTGCGAAATTCTGCCGTCGTGCCGCCATTGTTCGCGTTCATTTCTTCCAAGACAAGGGCGTAATCTTCCACATCAACGACGGTACAGACGCCTTGCCAGTTTTTTGCTGCTGCACGGATCATCGCCGGGCCACCAATATCGATATTTTCAATGCAGGTGTCAAAGTCTGCACCCGCTGCAACAGTGCTTTCAAACGGATACAGATTAACCGCCAGCAAATCGATCGGGGCAATGTCATGTTCTTTCATCGCGGCGACATGTTCATCATTATCGCGCAGGGCCAACAGACCGCCGTGAATTTTAGGATGCAGGGTTTTAACGCGCCCATCCATGATCTCCGGGAAACCCGTATGGGCAGACACTTCTGTGACCGCAACGCCCGCTTCTTTCAGCGCCTTAAAGGTACCGCCGGTAGACAGCAGCTCCACACCTTTGGCAGCCAAAGCCTGACCAAATTCAACAAGTCCGGTTTTATCGGAAACAGATAGTAATGCACGACGGATGGGAGTAGCCATGATGGGGCACGAGCTCCTAAATAATAGATAAGGATGGGATTGATGCGCGCTCTATACCAGATGATGCGCGCCTGTGCAATGCACGAGCTTGAAAACAAACAATCGGGTCAGCTTGCTGCTGATTCCATCTCTTGATAAATGGGAAAATCCACCCAAAATGTGGTGCCTACCCCCATGGTACTCTCAAACCCGATACGACCCTGCATTTCTTCGACGATTTGTTTGGTTAACACCAGACCAATGCCGGTGCCTTCAATGTTACTCTTTTCTGCGCCCAATCGGCTAAAAGGTTTAAACAATTGCGATTGATATTTGGGGGGAATGCCCGGACCCGTATCGCGCACCATCAATCGCAACATCCCATCCTCTAAGACCTTGGATTCCAGATAGACGGTGCCGTTTTCCACATTATACTTTTTGGCATTTGAAATTAGATTCAAAAAGACCTGCTTCACCCGCGTTGAATCTGTGTGCAAGGCGGGCAGATTACGCGCTGTTTTATCGACAATTACTACATTCAGTTGATTGTATGAGGCAGAAGAAAGCCCAATACATTCTTTCAGCATCACGCGGGTATCCACATCTTCAAAATGAAAAGCCATCTTACCGGATTCAACACGGGCAAGATCTAAGATTTCATCAATCAATTCCAATAAGTGCGCCCCGGCATTTTTAATCTGTTCAATATGACCCGATTGTTTTGGCGTTAAAACAGTTTGGCGATCCATTTCCAGAAGTTGTGCAAAACCGTTGATGGCATTAAGCGGGGTGCGCAATTCATGACTCATGGACGATAAAAATTCCGATTTTGCTTTATTGGCGCGTTCAGCTTTTTCTTTTGCTTCAATAAATTCAGAGATGTCAGTCTCGATCCCTACGAAATTGGTAATCAGCCCTTGTTCATTTGTCACTGGCGCAATTTTGAGCCGCACCCAATAAACTTCACCGTTTTTACGCGCATTTTGTAACGTACCACTCCAGATCTTACCGCTATTAATCGTCGTCCACATATCTTGATAAAAAGCAGCATCCTGAAGACCCGAATTCAAGATACCCGGTGTCTTGCCGTAAACTTCCGCAGGCGTATAACCATTGATCTGAGTAAAAGCAGGATTAATATACTGAATCTTGCCTTTTGCATCGGTAATGATGGTACTGGTTCCGGACTGTTTTACCACTTCCCCCAACAACCGCGCTCCGTTTAAGGCCTTTTCCAAGTCCTGCGTACGTTCAGCAACCTGTTGTTCCAAAAGATCACGTTGTTCTATCAGTTCTTCTTCTAACTTTACATGGGATGTAATATCGCGCCACACCACATTTAAAATCGTGGCGCCCTCAAACGGTAGCGCCGTCAACAAAACTTCAACAGGAAAGTTCTCGCCTGTTTTGCGCACATGAACCCAGTTGAAACGATTGCTGCCTTCTTTCATGGCAAGCTCAATCATTTCATCAGCTTTTTCATAAGACGAACGCCCATCCGGCTGGATCGGTGGTGAAAGTTTAGCAGGATGAGTTAAAAATAGTTCTTCCTTGGAACTGAACCCCAGCATATCTAAAGTCGATTGATTACAATCGACAAAAACACCATCATCAATGACTAACATTGCATCCGCAGATGCTTCAAAGAAGACCCTGTGTCGGTCATTTGTTTGTTGCACGCAACCCCCCACTTAATCGCGCTCGGTATTACTTTTTTTATTATTTAGTTCGTATCCCCACCAATTATACATAATTCAGTATGTATTTCCAGTTACAAAAATGGCCTCTTTTTTTAAGAAAAGAGGCCATTTTATCAGGAGCTTACAGTGAAATTACTGCAAATATTAGCTTGAACGATTTTGACGGTTATCAATCAAATCGTCCACAACGCTGGGATCAGCCAGTGTTGAGGTATCGCCCAAGGCTGCGAAATCGTCTTCGGCAATCTTGCGCAGGATACGGCG
>JABXIC010000054.1 GCA_013373265.1 Methylocystaceae bacterium
CATTTCGATGTAATCGAATACCTCCCACCTTACATCTTCTCTGATTTTATAGAGCTTGCGCCTGATGGACCTGTATAATCAGCATGAAGTAGCCAAATGGAGTTCAGAACTGCCGATACTCCATCCCTTTCCAAGAGGAAGGAAACCACGATCCATGAGATCGTTTTTTGGGAGAGCAAAACAGAATTTTAATTGATATATAAAAAATAATTATATATATGAATTAAAAGCTTACTTTTTTTCTCTTTTTATCCTAGAAAGATTAGCATATGTATGATTTAATAAAATTATGATAATTTTATTATTTCGTATGGTTTAGAATGATTGTGGATAAAGATTCCATCTGGCAAGGGCGCAATGATAGTGAAGAGATGCCCTTTGCCTATCGGTGGCATCATAGAGCCCTCGCTCAAGTAGATGCAAAAAAAGTTGACCCGCAATCACGTTTAGGGCTTTTGGGCTTTTGTTGTGATGTGGGGGTTCAACGTAATCAGGGACGACCCGGTGCGGCATCAGGCCCGATTTTCTTTCGCGATCAAATGCGAAACGTGCCTTGCCATGACGATAGCACCTATTTGATTGATTATGGCAATGTCACCGCTGATACGGGTGATCTGGAAAACAGTCAGATAGAACTTGCCAATGCTGTGTCTGATGCTTTGGGTGATGTTAAAAGGTTGCTTGTTGTTGGTGGCGGACATGAGACGGCCTATGGCAGCTTTATGGGGCTGCGCGCATATTTGGGCGAAGAAGCACGCATTGGCATCATTAATTTAGATGCTCATTTTGATCTGCGTAAAATCGGGCCGGCTGGCCCCTCATCGGGTACTCCTTTTTACCAAATTCATGACTTGGTGGGCGCTGATAATTTCCATTATTTTTGCTTGGGTGTTGCTGAAGAAAGTAATGTTGCTTCCCTATTTCGACGGGCAGAAGAATGGGGCGTTCAATACATGACGGATCATGATATCGAACAAGCAAGTCCAGATAAGATTAAAGCCGCTCTGACCCAATTTGCAAAGCCACTGGATGCTTTGTATTTAACGCTTGATCTTGATGTACTGCCACATTATCAAATGCCTGGTGTTAGTGCACCTGCGGTGCGCGGTGTTACTTTGCAGACCATTGAAATGATTATTGATCAAGTACGCGACATACAAAAAAATTGCAAATTTGGACTACCCTTGGTGGAAATTACGGAGTTAAACCCGTCTTTTGACCCCCAAGGTGTTTCAGCACGAACTGCCGCTGTTTTGGCAAATCGAATGTTGAAAGACTGAACCCGTGAATGGAAAGTACGCCATTCACTGATTTACTATAAATGAGGAAAAAGTGACTATGAAAATACGTTTAAAAACTTTTCTGACTTCAGCTGTGGTTGCTGCGGGTATGCTTGCCGGTGTCGCTCATGCTGAAGAACGCGTCTTTTTTGGTATCGCAACGGGCGGTACAGGCGGAACTTATTATCCGCTTGGTGGTATGTTGGCGCAAGTTCTCTCCAACAATACTGCACTTGATGGCAAAAAACTTTCTGCAACAGCTGAAACCGGTAACGCTTCTGTTGCAAATGCGGGTCTGTTAGGTCGCGGTGCGATTGAATCTGCCTTTGTTGCTGCTGACGTTTTGGATGCGGCTTATGCTGGTAAAAACCAGTTTGAAGGTAAAGCCATCAAAAACTTGCGTGCTCTGGGTGCTTTGTATCCGGAAACAGTGCAATTGGTTGCACAGCCTGGTTTGAAAAAGTTTGAAGACCTGAAAGGTTTGAGCGTAAGCTCTGGTTCACCGGGGTCTGGCCAATGGCAGCTTTTGGGCGATTTGCTGGATGCCTATGGGATGAAACGTGAAGATGTTAAAGAAGACTATTCTTCCTTCTCTCAATCTGTAGAAAAAATTAAAGACGGTAACTTGGATGCCTCTTTGATCACAGCGGGTTCACCGACAGCATCTGTTGTTGAATTGTCTAATGGTCATGATATCAATATCATTCCGTTGTCTGGTCCTGCGATTAAAAAATTGCAAGAAACTCAACCTTATTATGCAACAACTGTCTTGAAAGCAGGCACATACAAAGGTGTTGATAAAGACGTTGAAACATTGGCTGTTCGTGCAATTTGGGCAACACATGCCGATTTGCCGGAAGACATTGCTTATGCCGTTACAAAAGCATTGTATGAAAACGTAGACACGTTGGCTAAAGTTCACGTTAAAGGTAAAGAAATTTCTTTGGAAACAGCACTTCAGTCTGTCTCTATCCCTCTTCACCCTGGCGCAGAGCGTTATTTCCGTGAAAAAGGCATCATTAAATAAGGTTGCCTTCCTTTTAAGTGCCACTATCACAACGGTAGTGGCACTTAATGCTTATGGAAGTGCCCTTAATATTGAAAAATATAGGTCCGGTGAACGTCTTGAATGTGTAAACATGGAAGATGATCGTTTTGTTTTGTCTTTCATTCATTCCGTTTCCTTGACACCGGTCAGTGATTCGTTTCATCTGGAGAAATTGCCTGAGGGTGCGTTTCAGATTATGCAAACTGAAGAACGCTTTATAGCCCATGGTCAAGGGTTGCCATCAATGTCAACCGAACCGGATGTAACGAAGTTTGAAGAAAAGGATGGGGAATTTATCCTTCATCTTCACCGCAAAATAAACGATTTGATTGTACGTGTAGACCATCGTTTCAAAAATCGTCTACATATAGGGTCGCAGGTCATTGATTTGAATAAATGGCCAGATTTTATGGGATTACGTATAAGGCCTGTTAAAAGCTGCAATTAGGAAAGAGAGATGACAGACAGTATCGACACGAAAAAAGAAGACCCTTCTGTGGGGCATGCACCTGAAATGCACCAAGAAGATCTGGATAATCTGGTCAAAAAATTTGATAATGAAAGCAACTTTCGAGACGCCAAAGGCCCTCTTAAATTATTTATTTCTATCGTTTGTATTGTTTTAAGCCTATTTCATATTTATACGGCTGGCTTTGGTCTTTTAAATGAAATTTCGCACCGCACGGTGCATATGACTTTTATTATGGGGTTGCTGTTTTTAGTCTTCCCGCGTCATGTGTCTAAACGACCCGTCATTGGTTTTATTCTCGGGGCGGCTTATGGTACTTTTTATATCGTTTTAGCCCATCAATTGGTCAATGCTTTGGGGAACCAACTCCCAACGATCATGAATGTAGGCATCTATACATTTGCAGGCTTTATGGCTTTGTCGGCATTGCCCCTTAAATTTTTGGGTGGATATGGTGATCGACCGGGTTGGCTGGATTGGCCGCTTGCCATTATGGGCGCAGCCTTTTCTGGGTATTTGCTCTATTTCTTTGATGATATTTTCATTACAAACATCGGCTTCCCTCAAACGATGGATTATTTGATGGGTGGTGTTGCGATCATGTTGGTGATCGAAGGGGCGCGCCGCACCATGGGGGAGTCTCTGTCCATTATTGGTGTGGTCGCTTTGATGTATGCGATGTTGGGGCCGGATTTACCCGGTGTGTTGGCGCACCGTGGTTACGATATCATCCGATTGGTTGAGCATCTCTATTTAGGGACAGAAGGTATTTATGGCATCGCCATTGGCGTTGTTGCAACGTATGTCTTCCACTTTGTTCTTTTCGGTGTTTTGGCGCAAGCTTCTGGTCTTGGCCAATTGTTTATCGAACTGGCAACATTGCTGGCGGGACGCTATGCCGGGGGGCCTGCGAAAGTATCGGTGGTGTCTTCAGGCTTCTTTGGCATGATCTCTGGTTCCCCGGTTGCCAATACGGTGACGACAGGGGCCTTTACGATCCCAATGATGAAAAAATATGGTTTCAGCGGACGCTTTGCGGCAGCAACAGAAGCAGCGGCTTCCTGTGGCGGGCAAATCACCCCGCCGATCATGGG
>JABXIC010000180.1 GCA_013373265.1 Methylocystaceae bacterium
ATGCATGCATGGCATCCGCACCTTCCAGCCGTTCGGTTCCTTCTGGCGGGATGGTGCGGATGAAGCCGCTGACATATCCTGCTGGAATGCCGATTCCGCGCAGACAGGCAATCATAATGTGGGTATAGTCCTGACACACGCCTGTGCGTTTTTCAAAGGCTTCTTCTGCCGGGGTTTCGACTGTGGTGGCATCAGGGTCAAAGGTCATTTCTCGATGCAGGGCCATGCCGATATTTTCAACGACGGAGATCGCGTCCATTTCGTCGTTGGTGTGTGTGTAGGCAAAGGATGTCATCACAGCATTTATGCGCACACGCGGACTATTGCCCAAAAAATGATAAGGACTATCCGGTGCCAATGAATTAATCGATGAAAGTTCTGTGCGCAAGCCTGCCAGATTGGGAGACATGTTGAGACCGGAATTTTGTGTCAGGCATTCAACACGCGCTTTTAGATTAAATGAAATTTCAGGGTGGTCCAGGTAATAGACCACATGGCTGACAGTATTGTTGAAGGCATCATAAGTGTCCGTGCGTTCATTGGGGCGTGGTTTGATATCCAGATAGCCAGTGATCAAATGTTGGCGCCCTTCAATATGGGCGGGCATCAGGCGCAAAAGATGGCGTCCACCCGTGGCGGCATATTCATATTCATATGAAATTTTCAGGATGACATCGTAAAGCATTTACAGCCCTTTATTTGAGATAAGATGCTGAGAGCAGATCGCACAGCTCATAGATCGACTTTTCAATTTCACGCAGGAAAGAGGGTCTGAGTGTTTCAGGCGATTTAATGGCCAGCTCGGTATGAAGTTTTAGGGCCGCTTTTGCAAGTTTGGACATTTGCGCATTTTTATTTTCTTGGGGCAAATATTCAAGATGCTCTCTAAATTCGGTGAGTTGATAGAGGATGGAGCGTGGGTTTAATGTGTCTAATGCCAACAAGTCGATAACCGTTTCACGGTTTGTCGTGACCACATAACGTCTTTGGTGCGTCATAATACTATCCCCGATATCAACGGGAATATCCAATGCCCCGCTGGGGCTATCGGGGGCGGTGAAATATCTCAACAAAGACGCCATCAAACTGGCACGTTCCAGCGCGCGCCCGATATTCATGAAACGCCAGCCCGTATAATGGTACATACTTTCATGGACCAGACCGGAAAAGCCACTGATTTTGCGCAATAGGATTTGCATCGCACGCGCGCAATCATCACCGGGGTGGGTGTTTTCTTTGAATTGCCACGCCGTATCGGATAGATCTTTTAAAGCCGTCCAACCGTCGACGGAAAAACGATCGCGGATATGTCCGGCACTGCCCATGGCGGAAACAAGCGTATCGCACAAAACTTGCGGGACGACTTCATCCTGTTCGATACTTAGGTTTTCCATATAGTTGGCGAAATGCTTGAGCAAGGCTGCATCCGGATTATTGCTTTCTTCAAGTCTGGCATGATAGGCACGTGACAAACGCATGGTGAATTCTGCGCGTTCACTATAGCGGCCCAACCAAAACAGATTGTCCGCTGCCCGGCTTGGCAGGACTTCTGGCTGTGCGCGCACAAAGCCGGTTGTCTTGGGGGCCATGGTTTCGCGTTCAACCCGTTTGGGGCTGGCAACCCAGACATCAGCCACTTGTCCACCACCTTGCATGGCAATGACCGACGTGCCTTTGTTATCGCCAATGCGCGCATAGCCGCCGGGTAAAATATCCCAGCCAGTGTGGGTGCGTGCCATGAAGACGCGAATGGACATGGGGCGTGCTTGCAGGATGCCTTCTTCATAAACGGGTGTTGTTGACAGGCTGATGGCTTCCTGTGCAACGTAATCACTCCCGTTATTCATGATATTTTGACGTAAGACATCGCTGTTTTGTTGATTTAATAGCGAGATCATCTCGTTTTGTTCAAAGGGCAGGGTGGTTGATAAGGCTGGCCCAAACATCATGGTGTCAGCTTTGCTTAAGGCATGGTTGCGTTCTTGATCTTGACCACACCACCATGTGGCGATATTGGGCAGTAAGAGTTGTTCCCCACGCATTTCTTGGCAGATGCGCGGTAAAAAGGCCAAAAAGGCCCGGTTTTCCATGACGCCGCTGCCTAAGGCGTTGATCATGGTCAGGTTGCCTTGTCGCACGGCATCGGCCAGGCCGGGGGTGCCTAGAATGGAATATTCATTCAATTCCAATGGATCGACAAAGGCAGAATCAAGGCGGCGCCACAACACGCTGATGGGTTGAAGGCCAGCAACTGTGCGCACCATAGCTTTGCCGTTGCGTACGGTGATATCTTCACCTTCCAGCAACATAAAGCCCAGATAGCGGGCAATATAAGCATGTTCGAAATAAGTATCGGTCAACCGTCCGGGGGTGAGAATGGCAACCCCGCAATCTTGTTCGTTGCTTAAGTCATGTAAGGTATCACGAAATCTTTTAAAGAAGCCGGCAAGTCTGTGGATGTTGGATCGGCTATAATGGTCCGGAAAAACATGAGTGGTCGCGACGCGGTTTTCCAAAGCAAACCCTGCCCCGGAGGGCGCTTGTGTGCGATCCCCTAAAACCCACCATTGCCCGTCCGGTCCGCGCCCGATTTCAAAGGCAACCAGATTCAAGAAATGACCGGAGCGTGGCTTTGTACCAATCATCGGGCGTAACCATTCCGGTGATTTGGCGATCAGTTCTGCCGGGATATGACCGTTGGCGACAAGGGTGTTTGCCCCATAGAGGTCGGCCATAATGTCTTCTAATAAATTGGCACGCTGGATCAGACCTGTGGTGATGGTTTGCCATTCAGTTTCTTCCAAAATGACCGGAATGTGGCTGAGGGGCCAATCGCGCTCAACAGAGCCTGTATCATCATATTGGCGAAAGAACACACCAGCATCACGCAGATACTGGTTGCCTTTGGCAAAACGCTTTTCGATATCTTCCGGTGACAAGGCACCAAAGAAGTTGAGAAATGAACTCCAAACCTCACGCACGGTGCCGGTTTGATCCATCAATTCATCAGCAACTCCATCTACCATGCGATAGTTATTCAACAATTGCATGGTGCGATCAGTCGGCGTCTTGCTTGTTTGTTCCATCTTGTCTTAAAGTCCAGCAGGCCGCCTTAAATCCAGAGTGAGAGGAAACTCTGGATGCGGTGTTTCATTAATGGGTATGTAATGCCCCGCAGTATGCCCGTGTGGTTCAAATCTGGCAAGACGTCGTGCTTCTGCTTCGTTATTATTTACCGGGAAGGTTTCATAATTGCGCCCCCCCGGATGGGCAACACGATAGACACAGCCGCCTAAGGCACGGTTTGTCCATGTGTCGAATATATCAAAGGTCAGCGGGGCATCGACTGGGGTTTTGGGGTGCATGGATTGCGCGGCCTGCCAGGCTTTAAAACGAACGCCTGCCACGGCAACACCAGCTTCGCCTGTAGCTTGAAGCGGCACTTTGCGCTGGTTGCAGGTTACGGTGTAACGGTCCGGGTCGCCGCAACTGAGCTTGACTTGCAGGCGTTCAACCGAACTGTCAGTATAACGCACTGTACCGCCAATGGCCCCGGTTTCTCCCAGCACATGCCACGGTTCCAAAGCTTGACGGATTTCAAGATGCACGCCTTCATATTTAACTTCACCGCAGAAGGGGAAGCGAAATTCTGCTTGAGCAACAAACCATTCCGGTTTTAAATCAAAGCCAGCATGTGACAAGTCTTGGATCACATCCATAAAGTCCTGCCATACATAATATTGCAGCATAAAACGATCATGCAGGCTGGTCCCCCAGCGGACCAATTTATTGGTTTTAAGCGGATTTTCCCACAAACGTGCAATAATGGCGCGGATCAATAATTGTTGGGCCAGACTCATGCGCGGGTTGGGCGGCATTTCAAAACCGCGAAATTCTACCAAGCCTAGACGACCTGTCGGGCCGTCGGGTGAATAAAGTTTATCGATGCAAATCTCTGTACGATGGGTATTGCCCGTGACGTCAATCAAGAGATTGCGCAACAAGCGATCTACCAACCAGGGTTCCGGCACCATGCCGTCTTGGGGATGCGGGATTTGTGACAGGGCGATTTCCAGATCATAGAGACTGTCATGTCGGGCTTCGTCAATGCGCGGGGCCTGACTGGTCGGGCCGATAAACAGACCGGAGAATAAATAAGACAGACTGGGGTGACGCTGCCAATAAAGGATCAGGCTTTTCAATAGATCAGGGCGGCGCAAGAACGGGCTGTCCAGCGGTGTTTCCCCGCCCACAACCACATGGTTGCCACCGCCTGTACCGGTATGGCGCCCATCAATCATAAACTTATCAGCCCCTAAGCGACATTGGCGGGCTTCTTCGTAAATGGCTTCAGTCGTGGCAACGCAATCTTCCCAACTGGCGGCGGGATGGATATTGACTTCCAGAACGCCGGGGTCCGGGGCGATGCGAATAACGTTGAGGCGCGGGTCTGTTGGCGGTTGATAACCTTCCACATGGATGGGCAGACCGAGCTTTTCAGCCGCTTCTTCAACCGAGGCCAAGAGTTCCAGATAGTCTTCCACCCGTTCTAGGGGGGGCATAAAGACGCACAATTTACCATCGCGTGGTTCAACTGACATGGCCGTGCGCACTTTGCCACGGACTTCACTGATGGTTTGTTCAATTTGTTCCTGCCCAGCTTCCCCTGTGGTGTAGTGGGATTGCTTTTGCGTGTGCTGTTCTTTGCCCTTTTTCTTTTTACCTTTTGGACTGCTTTTGTCAAAGTCGGGTAACGGTTTTTTTGGCTCACTCGGGTCAGCTTCGTAGGTATAGGGGTAGTTGGCTTTATCAATATGCGGTAAGGCCCCTAACGGCATACGATAACCCACCGGGCTATCACCGGGCACCAGATACAAATGTTTGCGGCGCAATTGCCAGACTTCGGACAACCAGCGTGTGGGTTTGCTTTCGGATTGCCAAGCTTGAATGGGCAAGACAAACCCGCTGGGCTTGGTCAGGCCGCGTTCAAATACGCGGGCAATGCGGGTGCGTTCTTCCACATTGTCCAGTTTGGAATTTTCCGGTGTGACGTTTTCCGGCAAATTGCCTTCTTTGATGATCCATTCTGCCGGGTCTTCATAAGCCGGGACCACCATTTTGGGGGCGATGTCCAATCCTGTGGCGATTTCTTGTAACAAGTTTTGTGCATCATTTTCATCAACTTTTTCATGGGAAACTTCCGGTGCAATAAGACCGGGGTTCTTCCACACAGGTTTGCCATCGCGGCGCCAAAATAAAGAGAAGGTCCAACGCGGCAGGCTTTCGCCGGGGTACCATTTGCCTTGCCCGTAATGCAAAACCCCACCGGGGGCAAAACGGTCTTGCAAGCGTTTGATCAATTTATCGGCTAAGGCGCGTTTGGTTGGGCCGACGGCATCGGTGTTCCATTCAGCGGATTCAAAATCATCAATGGAAACAAAAGTGGGCTCCCCGCCCATGGTCAGACGGACATCCCCTTTATTGAGGGAGTCATCAACCTTTTTGCCCAAGGCGTTCAGGTCATCCCATGACTCATCTGAAAAAGGTTTGGTGATGCGCGGATGTTCTTCCACGCGCGACACTTGCATGTCAAATTCAAATTCCACATTGGCCGGGCTTGCCATGCCGGAAATGGGCGCGGCATTGACATAATGCGGGGTGGCGGCCAGTGGAATATGGCTTTCCCCTGCCAACAGGCCGGACGTGGGGTCAAAGCCAACCCAGCCTGCGCCGGGCAAGTAGACTTCAGCCCAGGCGTGCAGGTCGGTGAAATCATGCTCTGTGCCACTGGGACCGTCTAAGGACTTAAGATCCGGTTTTAACTGGATCAGGTAACCGGAAACAAAGCGCGCGGCAAAACCCAGGTTGCGTAGAACTTGAATTAAAAACCAACTGCTGTCACGACATGAGGCGGTGCCGCGTTCTAAGGTTTCTTCCGGTGTTTGCACGCCGGGTTCCATACGGATTACATAGCCGACCTCGTTTGAAATTCGGGCGTTGAGTTCGACCAAAAAATCAACCGAACGCGTGGTGTTACGGGAAATGGTTTTCATAAAATCCGCAAGACGCGGACCCATGGGGTCCGGTGTCATGTAGATGGATAGGTCCTGTGCAATTTCGGTTGGATAATCAAATGGCCAGTGTTCGGATTTCTCTTCAACAAAAAAGTCAAACGGATTGTAGACTGTCATATCGGCGACAAGATCGACTTCGATTTTTAATTCCCGCACAGGTTCGGGGAAGACAAAACGCGACATCCAGTTGCCATACGGGTCTTGCTGGTGATTAACGAAATGATCTTCGGGTGTGATTTTTAAGGAGTGCGAGATCACGCGTGTCCGTGAATGCGGTGCCGGTCGCAACCGAATGATCTGTGGCCCTAAGGTCACGGGTTGGTCGTAACGATAATGGGTGAGATGATGGATGCTGGCTTTGATCGACATGGGCAACCTGTGCGCTAGTTATGATGTAATTTTGAAGAGTTCCATAAAACGGGTCTTTAATCTAGGTATTTTTGCAATGCGGCATAATGTTGACGGTGGTGTGTACGCTATTTATACCGTGTAGATGAAAATAAACGCATCGACTGCCTGAAAAGGTGATATGATGTCTCTACAAGGTATCGTCAAGCAAAGCCTTGCAACCCGGTTTTCAGCCACGCGATAGGTTCGTTTTATTGGAGCGAACGGTGTAAAGACGCATTTTGCCAGAGATTAACTGGCACATTCTCATTTCCATTAAGTTATATAGCCCCGTGTGAGGAGGCAATGATGACGACTCGTACCAGTCTGACGACAGTAACGTTTAAAGACTCTTTTGTTATTGACCCATTTAAGGAAACGCATCCGGCAGGAACTTATAAGGTCGAAATAGATGAAGAATTGATCCCAGGCCTGTCTTTTCAAGCTTACAAAAGAAATTTGACCATTATTTACATTCCTGTTCAAGGCAAGCCCGATGTGCTGCGTGCCTTGACGGTTGATGCCAAAGAATTGGAAAGAGCGCTGAAACGCGATGAGATCGGCGAAAAATATAACTCGCCCAGAGAAAAAGAGGCGTGAGATGATAGAAGAAAAAAAAGCGCGTCCTTACGCTTTTAAAGAAGACGAACCCAGACAGTTGTGTGATCAGGCTGAGTATAAAAAAGAGCTGAAAAAGTCCCATAGTCTGGATGGTCTAGCAGCACAACTGAAAAATATTATCAATCAAGGGCGATCAGATCGCCGAGACATGAAAAAGCATAAGTAAAAATGATTAAAAATAAATATCAAGGAATGTTCTGCGCGATTTTTGTCCTGTTCGCTTTTATATCGGGCATCGTTTGTGCAGAAGATGTTCCTGAAAATGCCCATAATAAACGTTATGGGTCGGGTTGGGATTGCGATCAAGGCTATATCGCAAAAAACAAAGAATGTCTGAAAATTGTAATTCCTCAAAATGCTTATTTATCAGACTATGCTTACGGTAAAGGCTGGGAATGCTTGCACGGATTTAAAGAAGAAAAAAACAATTGCAATCCGGTTCATGTTCCTGAAAATGCCTTTTTGAATATGTCGGGGGAAACATGGGAATGTGCACGCGGGTACCAACAGACCAAAGATAACCGCTGTGTCAAAGTGGATGTCCCGGAACATGGCTACCTCAGTGATCAATCCTACACAACCGGCTGGGCCTGTGATCGCGGCTATCGTGTGCAAGATGACACCTGCGTTCAGATCAAAGTACCTGCCCATGCTTTTTTGGATGATGGTTCTTACGATACAGGCTGGCAGTGTGAACGCGGTTATGAAGAGGTTGCTCAAAGCTGCAAAAAAATCATTCTACCCGAAAATGCTCGCCTTGATTATTCCGGCAACGATTGGGAATGTAACCGCCCCTTCAAACGCAAAGACAACACCTGCCTTCGTAGCAAGGGCAGGTGATGTAGGCGCCTTTTGTTAAGGCGTTTGTATCTTGACTCTCAATAGTGAATAATATATTCATTATTGTAAAATAGGAGTTCAGGTCTGATGGCACAAACCTTAAAAGAAGAAGTCAGAGAGCGTATTTTGCAGGCTGCGGAAAGGCTTTTTGTTTTGTTGGGCTATCAAAAGGCAACGATGAATGCGATTGCGGGTGAAGCCCATATGGCTGTGGGCAATATTTATAAATACTTTCCCAATAAGCAGAAACTTTTTCACGCCATTATTGACGATGCGTTTGTCTCTCAATTTCGGGCATTGACGTTAAAACGTGTGAAAAGCCTGAATGATCCCTCTCAAACAGAAGAGGTTAAAACGATTGATGAGATGTCTTCAGACACATTGCTGGATTTTTGGATTGAAAACAGAAATAAGACCATCATTCTTTTAGCAAAATCGGCAGGGTCAAAATACGAAAGTTTTGCAAAAGAATATGTGCAGATGATGATCGATTTTTCGAATGCACAACTGCCCTTCATGCGCCGAAACTTAGCCAATACAGAGATGTTTCAGTTTGTTTTTAAAAATCGGATTGAAGACACCGTGCGCGATATTGTGTTGATTTTGGAAAAATATGAAACCGAAGCAGATATTAAACGCGCCTTTGCCACAAGCTGGTCATATCATCATGCCGGTATTCAAGGATTGATTGAATGGTCGAGCAACCATGAAGAAGGACTGTCCTGATGGGTATTTTTGAAATTCTGGCAGAGACTAAAATAAAAGAATGGCTCAGACAACCAAAGCCAAAAACCGTGCAAAAAGAGACCGTTAAAGAAGATAAAAAAACGTTTGAAGGCTATCTGTTAGATGAAATCAGAAATCTGATCAGTAAAGCGGCCAATGAAACCGGCGAAGTTCAAAAGGCAACCCTTGCCAAAGCCAACAGTCTACAAGTCCAGTTACTGGTTTCGCTTGAACAGAGTGGGCACTTTATGATGGCCAAAGAGACAGAAAAGATAATTCTAAAACATAGAATGAAGTGTCTCGGTTAGAAAATGGCGGCTGAAATTATTATACGATAACAGCGATTGATTATGAGAATCGATGATATCTTTAAGCATTTAAGCGGCTTCAGTGCATCTACTTCTGGTGGCATATGCATTGCATATATGTGCGTGGGCGGGCCATTCTTATAGCTTTGAAAGTGAAGATGAAATCATGGATATCACGATTGATAAGAGCATTTACTCTGATCCAACGATGAGATCGGGTCTTAAAAAATATTATGAAAGTAAATACCAACCTTTCCGTGACGCGCTTGCGCGTAGAAAGGAAAGTGGTGAAACACAAACGATCAGATTAGCAGATGGTACACAGGGACAAAGCTTGTCTGTTGAACAGTTAGAAAAGGCCATTCCTTCTTTTGATAAGTGGTTGGAAATGCAAGAGAGTTCATATGGTGTATTCAATTCTGACTTTGCACAGAACGGTCTTGGGAAATTTAAAGAAATCATGGAACTTGCTGAAGAACAGGCACCAGACAGTTCTTCGAAGGTGCGTGGTGTGTTTTCACATAATAATCAAATCCTTGGCTACGTGAGCGAAGATGGTGGCATTGTAACACATGGTGGTGCGACTGCTTTGCTTGCCGGATTGCAAGAAGAAGCCGCTAAACTCAACCTCAGTAAGGAGGAAACAATTGCCTACATCCTGGAAAAAGGACAGGCAAAATTATCCTCTCAATACCACGGCGTTCAAGTGGATAAATACAGTTCAAATGAAAGCCCCAGCAATCGCGAGTTTGCGGCAAAGTGGTATCCAAACCATGATGTGGATGCAGCTTATGCCAGTTCAATTGCGGAAATGAAGGCAACGATGGCAACTTTTGAAAAGTTTGCTATTCAACAACAACAAAATACCACTGAACTTAAGAATTTCCTGCTTCAAAGTTTGCAAGAAGCCTAATGAAAAAGCAAGGGAGGTCAACGGTATCCTCCCTTGCTTTTCATATTGTGGAATTCTGAGTAGTTGGTACGTGTCACTGATTGTTTGCAGTGATCATTTTATATGAGTTTCAAAATGATGAAGCCGAGCAGATAGAACTGACACAGAAGGCCGATCAAAAAGAAGTAGCTTCTTGGACTTGGGTTGGCGTTTGTTGCAATTTTGTAGAAGAGAATCATGTGTGCCAGACGTGCAATCAAGAAAATGACGCTCGGCCAGAATAAATGTTGTGGTGAAAAACCAAGAAAAACACCTAGGAAAACCGTCAAAATGAAAATGGGTACATTCTCTAATGAATTCATAAAAGTGCGATGACTTCTGAATACAAATGATCGGTGGTCCAGAGATGAGTTTACAATGCCAGGAATGTAACTTTCTTGTTTCCGGTGTGCGGTCATCGCGATTAAAGACTGTATCACCGTGAGTAAAATTAATGCAGCCAGAACCGTTAATGTTGGTGAATAAATATCCATATGTGCCTCATTTAGTTTGCATGCAAAATAACTGTTTATAACGTTCTTGTCAATAAATTTTGTATGCAAACTAAATTGTTTTAATTATAATGATTTATTATGACCAGTTTAAAACTCGAAAATCAGCTCTGTCACCGTTTATATGTCGCATCAAATGCGATTATCAGAGCCTACAGACCAATATTAGATAAGATGGATATTACTTATCCCCAGTATATCGTTCTCTTGGCATTATGGGAGACGAACGCAGTTGATATTGGGACGTTGAAGAATAAAACTAAAATCGACGGCGGTGCCTTAACCCTGATCTTGCAGAAAATGCAAAAGAAACGGCTTATAGAACTCATCCCTGATAAGCGTGACCGCAGAAGCAAAATTGTCAGTCTAACGGAGCGAGGGGCTGCATTAAAGCAAGAGGCCCAACATATTCCGAAGAAATTGGCGTGCATGTTACCTAATATTGAATCTGACCATGTGGACGCTATGAAGGATATGTTGGACACATTGATAACGGGATTCAGTCACAACATTTAATGGGTGACAATTCTCTATTTTCATAGGCAAAAAATAAAACTGTCATCGTATAGATATTTGTGTGATCACGGGGAAAACGAGCTACTGACTTTAACCCATGATGATGGCAGTATTGGGCGGTCCGCATAAAAGAAAGTTACATGAATTAAAGAATGGTGATCCCGACAGGATTCGAACCTGTGACCTACAGATTAGGAATCTGTTGCTCTATCCTGCTGAGCTACGGGACCACTAACGAAATTGTCTACTGGAAAACGGGGTTGGATGTCAAAGTAAACTGATCAATAGAGTTGTCCATATGCACAGAGCATAAAAAATAAGACCGAATTGTGTCTTTCTAGTTGGTGGAAGGCGGATATAATTTTATAAATTGAGTATGAAAACCATCCGACCGGTGATTTTGGCGGACATGAAAGGATCGCGCGGGCATCCTTTGTCCAGTCCAAACAGACCCTTGCAGTTTCGCTCTCTCATTCAAGATGACACCCCGTTTCAGGATACGCTGGAACGTGTCAGTGCGCCTGAGTTCTTGCCGCCCTTAATTCTAACACCGCAAAGCTTGGTGGAGATCATCGAGGAAGAATGCGACGAAATCGCCTTTGATTATGAAGAGCTGTTGATAACACCGGAAGGGACTTGTGATGACTCGGCCCTGTTGCAAGCCGCCCAGTGGGCGCAGGCCCGGAGGGAGGTGTTTCCTTTGTTGGTGTGCCCTGCCCATCATTTTGTCTTGGATCAAACCGCCTTTATGCGCGCCGTACATGACGGGGCGCAAACGGCAGAACAGGGGTATGTGGTGTCTTTTGGAGTGGTGGCACAATGGGCTGAAACCGCCTATGACTATATTGAAGTCGGCACCCGCTTGCATGCCGGATATAGCGGGCATCATGTTTTAAGCTTTGTTGAAAAGCCAGAACGGGGTCAGGCGCAAAGTCTGCTGGATGCCCATCGCTTTGTCTGGAATGGTGGTATCTATTGTGCTTTGCCTGAAACGGTGATTAACCGATTATCTTCAGGTAACGAAGATCAGTCTTTATCTGCCCAGTTGTTTACACAAGATGGTCCGGTTTGTGTTGTATCATTACTGACAGTCTGGTCGGACTTAAGTGTCTGGTCCGGCCTGTGGAAAGCGCTTAATCTGCAAGAGACTTAAACGCCTGTGTGGCATTGACAAGGGCAGAACGAATGCCCGGTTCCAACGCGGAATGTCCGGCATCGGAGACCACGATAAATTGAGACTTGGGCCAGGCGCGTGATAGTTTTTCGGCTGTTACAGGTGGGCAGACAATATCGTAACGCCCTTGTACGATGATGCAGGGCAAATGGCTGATGCGGTGAATTTTATTGAGAATATGTCCTTCGGCCATAAAGAACTGATGCTTAAAATAATGTGCTTCCATTCGTGCCAGACATAAGGTGCCCATGGTGGGCGCCGTGGTGCGGCCATGATGCGGTATCAAGGTGGCGCAGGCTTCTTCATAGCCCGACCAAGCTTGCGCAGCGGGCATGTGAATGTTGGGGTCCGGGTCGTTGAGGCGGCGAATGTAGTTGTTTAACAGATCATCGCGTTCATCTTCGGGCAGGAAGGTTTGAAAAGCCCGGGCGGCTTCCGGCTG
>JABXIC010000280.1 GCA_013373265.1 Methylocystaceae bacterium
CCAGCTGTAATACAGGCTTTCCGCAATGCCTTCGGTGCGACACAAAGCTGCTATACTTTCTTCACCACGCAGCCCGGCGATCACAATGCGGATTTTCTCTTCGGCTGAATATTGCTTACGCGTCTTGCGTCGGATGGTGCGGACCGTCTTGTCCGCTTCAATTTTTGAGGTCTTAGGTTTCTGTCTCATCTTCGTTCCTTTCAGTCACTACGATGAACCAGAAACCCTCTGTTATGCAACTCGCTTAATGTGTCCCAGAGGGGCTGAATTTAGACACTACAGCGGTTCTATAGCCCTTGGTGCGTAAGGATTTGACCACTTCTTCCTTGCCGATGATATGACGAATATCTGTCGGCACCCATCGTCGGCATCGCCATACATCACCACGTTTTTCCAGACCGATAATCTTACCCATCGCAACCCTCAAATGGAGTTCGCCTGTAACAGTTTCCTGTAACACTTTGTCGATTCTGCCCAAAAACGATCAGAAAATCGACATCAAGAATCGTCAGTGCACCGTTACTGAAACGGTCAATAAATCGCAGAATATATGGATAAAAACAAAACGGACATTCTACGTCACCGTATGAATGTCCGTCTGTAATGGCGGAGCTAAGCGGGACCGAACCCATTTTAAAGAATGGCTGAAATTTAGTCGCAAACAGATCGATAATATCATTTTTTCTCTTAAATAGATTGATAATAATATTGAGAATTTACCCCAATTCTCTCAATCTATTTGCGAAATTTATCATCTAGTTTGATTTCTGACATTTCCCCTTATACTCTACGCTTTACAGAAGATGTCTGTTGCCGTCACTTGACTATTCTCGATACCGTTTTTATGTATGGTTTTAAGCAGAATCGGCAAAGTGATACACACAACTGGTACACACGGCGTATCGGGGATCGTCATTATGGCTAAACTCCCCAACATATATAAGCGGGGAAAGTAGTGCATGGGGCAATTTCCGGGCCAGCACTGCACCGTACCTTGGCAAAAGGAAACCGTATCGCCGTATTCAATATTTCCATGGCAATATTGCTGGTTGGATGCATGATTCCCATGTTACTGAATTAAGGATCAGGACTGCCCCAATCGGGCCATTTCAAACCAGCGCCGTGTGAATGATGCCAGACGCACCGCAGCCATCCGATTGATCGATCCGATGGGATAGTTGCCATGTTTGTCAATTTCCCCTGCGGGAACGCCCGTTAAAATTTCAATCCCCTGATCTATCGTTTCAACCGGATAAATGTGGAATTTGCCTTTGGCGCATGCCTTGACCACATCTTCGCGCAACATCAGATGGACGACATTATCTTTGGGGATCAGTACCCCTTGCAATCCGGTCAAGCCTCTGGCCATACAGACATCAAAGAAGCCTTCTATCTTCTCATTCACCCCGCCAATGGCCTGAATGCGACCATACTGATCAACAGATCCGGTGACGGCAAGGGATTGGTTAATCGGCACATCGGCTAAGGCCGAAAGCAAACAATAAAGCTCTGTCGATGAGGCACTGTCCCCATCAATACCGGAATAAGATTGTTCAAACACCAAATTCGCCGTCAATGAAAGGGGACGGTCCTTGGCAAAACGGTCCGCCAAAAAGGAGGTCAAGATCAACACTCCTTTGGAATGCAGCGGGCCGGACAAAGCAACTTCGCGTTCAATATTGACGATTTCACCGCGCCCCATACGCACCGTACAAGAGATCCGCGAGGGACGACCAAACATAAAATGATCCAGTTGCAGAACGGCCAAGCCATTGATTTGCCCAACCACATCACCCGTTGTATCAATATGGATGATACCCCGATGGATTTCTTCCAGAATGGTTTCACGAATGCGATCACTGCGATAAACTTTCGCTGAAATCGCTTTGTCTACATGCTTGGCTGTAATGGTTTTCGCTTTGCTTTCACGTGCCCAATAATCGGCTTCGCGGACCAAATCCATAAGACTTGCCATATGTGTCGTTAAACGTTCGCGGTCTTCACACAGACGGGCGCCATGCTCAACCATACGGGCCACCGCATTCGGCTTCATAGGCAACAGGTCTTCTTGACGCAAGAATGTGGCAATCAAACGGGCATAGGTTTGAACGGATTCTTCTGTTCTTTCCATCCGGTCATCAAACTCTGCCGCCACTTTAAACAGTTCGTGAAAATCCGAATCCAGATGATTAAGCATATAATAAAGCTGCGCATCGCCAATCATAATGACTTTGATGTTAAGGGGAATGGGTTCCGGTTCCAACATCATGGTCGTTCCCATACCATAGGCTTCAGCCGCTGATTCTATGCGAATTTGCTTTGTATTCAAATTGCGCTTCAACGCCTCCCACGCAAAAGGTTGGCTTAAAATTTTTTGCGCATCTAAAACCAGGTATCCACCATTGGCTTTATGCAGAGCCCCGGCTTTAATCAGCGTAAAATCAGTAACCGCCGTCCCATATTGGGCAACGGTTTCAATCCGGCCCACCAAATTGGACAAAATCGGGTGATCCAGCTCAATGATCGGGGCCCCTTCCATGCCATCACATTCAGGCGCGTCATCACAACTATGATCAACGATGACATTCACTTTATAGCGCCGAAAGTCTTTTTGGGGTTTGCCGAGAAATTGAACCACAGCAGCCCCTTCACCACCCTGTTCATCCGGTAAAAAATCATCGACGTGTTCAATGATATCTTCTTCAACTTCAGTCAGATGACTTTGAACGCCTTCATGGTTTTTATAGTTTTTTCTCAGGTCCGAAATGTGTCGATGAACCACAAACTGACTGACTTCGCGATTAAGGTTACGGATATTTTCACGAAATTCCTTTTCAAACTTGGGCATCGCTTCAACGACTTCTTCCAATTCGCTTTGCAAGCCGGAAATGGCTTGCTTGCGTTCTTCCTGATCGCTGGGATCCAGTGCCTGAAACTCTTCCGGTTTTAAAACCGTCCCGTTTGCCATCGGCACCAAAGCAAAACCCGTTGGTGTGCGCAAAAGATCAACCTGCTTTTTTTCCGCACGTTTTCGAAATTCTGCAAAGGCTTGGCTTTCGCGGTTTTTATAGGTTTGTTCCAGCACTTCACGTTTATTGGTATATTCTTCACTTTCAAACGCTTGCGGCAAGGTCGCTCTCAAGTCTTCAACCAGTTGGTCCATTGCCTTGGCATAACCGCGCGCTTTTCCCGGTTCAAAAGAAATCGCCTTGGGTTTATGCGGAAGTTCGAAATTATTAACGTAAGCCCAATCATACGGCACGTTCATTGTGGACACTTTTTGGGTCAACAGCTTACGGACCAAAGAACTTTTTCCCGTCCCTCCGGGACCGAAAGCAAAAAGGTTATAGCCCTTTGCCTGCATGGATATGGCAAAACGCACCGCTTCCACAGCGCGATCCTGACCGATAAAATCGTCAAAGTCTGCAAGCTCAGCCGTTGTTTTGAATGAAAAAACCTTCGGGTCGCATTTCTTAAAAAGATCCGAAGCCTCTAAGGGTTTTATCTTTGTCATTTTCCCCTCCCAGCATGTTATCTGTTTAATTGTATGCTTTTTTTGCAAAAATCAAAAGGACAACCCATATAGGAAAGAACAACTTTCTGGAGGATATAAATGATTGATGTATCAGAACTTAAGAACTGGACACCTGTGAATGATCGCGATGCCATCACACGCACGTTTGAGTTCAACGACTTCAAAGCGGCCTTTGCCTTTATGACACAAGCCGCTTTAAAAGCCGAACAGATGGATCATCATCCGGAATGGTTCAATGTCTATAACCGCGTTGTCGTCACCTTAACCACCCATGATACAGGCGGCGTCAGTGAGCGCGATATCGAACTCGCACAGTATATGGACGGTCTTATTTCTGCTTAAGACGGGCTTCCAACGCATCACAAACCGTACGTAATACTTTTACGCGGGCAAATTTCTTGTCGTTGCCTTCAACCAACGTCCAAGGGGCATTAGAGGTGCTGGTTTTTTCCACCAGATCATTAACCGCCTCTTCATATTCCGCCCATTTTTCACGGTTGCGCCAATCTTCATCGGTCAACTTCCATTGTTTCCATGGCGTGGCTTCACGCGCTTTGAAACGGGCAAGCTGTTCATCCGGGTCGATATGAATCCAGAATTTCAGCAACACGGTGCCGTGATCAACAATCTGATCTTCAAAGTCCACGATCTCGCCATAGGCACGGCGCCATTCCTCTTCGCGGGCAAAACCTTCAACCCGTTCCACAAGGACACGTCCATACCAGGAACGGTCAAAAATAGTAATACGACCCGCACGTGACATATGACGCCAAAACCGCCAGAGATAATGATGTGCACGTTCTTCATCATTGGGCGCGGCAAAAGGTAAAACCTTATAACTGCGCGCATCCAAAGAAGCGGTGATCCGTCGGATATTGCCGCCTTTGCCCGCCGCATCACTGCCTTCAAACACAAGAACCGTTGAAATGCCTTTTTCTGTGGCCTGACGGGCCAACAAATTCAAGCGTCCTTGCAAGGCTTTGATTTCTTTCTTGTAGTCTTCTTTCTCAATAGATTGGCTCATGTCCAATGTACTGAGGACTGTTGCGTAAGGCAGGGTGTTAACCGGCGCATCCTTAGAGGCTTTCTTTTTAACCGGCTTCGCTTCTGCGTCATGTTGTTTTTTAAAGGCGGCTTGCGCAGCTTTAGACGTATTACGAACTTCAATATGGCGTTTAATCGCATCGCGGATTTGTTCTGCCACCGTGATGGAACGATAACGCATATCCGCGCCTTCAACGATAGACCAAGGGGCATGACCTTTGGACGTACGCATAATCAAACGTTCTGCCGCATCGACAAAAGTGTCATACATGCGCCAATGTTTCCAGTCGGTCTCCGTCACCCGCCAAGCCTGAAATTCATCTTTTTCCAGCTTTTTAAGGCGTTTTTTCTGTGCATCTTTGCCCAAATGCATCCAGAACTTCAGAACCAGCGCACCATCATCTGCCAGTGTTTTTTCAAAGACTTTAATCCGATCAAGTCGTTCGTCATATTCAGCTTGATCAATCTTGTCATAAACGCGATCAATAAAGGGCGCGCTGTACCAGGAACTCAGGAAAATACCGATTTTTCCATTTTCCGGCAGATCACGCCAATAGCGCCAATAAGCCGGACGTTCGGACTCTTCATCGCTTTGACGCACATAAGCGTTATTGTCGATCCAGCGCGAATCCATCCATTCATTCAAGATGTTAACCGTGCTGCCTTTGCCGGCCCCATCGACACCCGCCACGACGATAATGACTGGAAAATCGCACTTGCGCAATTCCTGCTGAATGCTAAGCAGTTCAATGCGTAGGCTTTCAACTTTCTCTTCAAAATCCTTTTTGGGAATAGATCGTCCTAATTCAGCCGTTTCAAACATGCGCCCCTCCTAAAGCAATACGTTACCCCTTCGTCATAAAAGAGTAACGTATTGCTTTAGAAACAGCAAACAGCAACATGGTCAGGACTGGATTTTGCACTCTTTTTCATCTTTGCGATGGCGTTATCAAGTTCTTCAAAACTGGGGGTCCCTTCTGCGCGCCCCTCAGGTAAATATAAAAGCGCCACACTACAACTCATCAACGGGAATTGGCGCATTGCACCATCACGATCTTTACCCGAAATATAGCCTTTCTCCCGTGCTTCGGCATCATAAAAACTTTCCACATCTCTTTGAAATCTCGCCAATAACTTATCTACCATTTGACGAACTGTTGAAAGCGTAACCCCCTTCACGCCGACAAAAAAATCATCGCCCCCAACATGACCTAAAAATATATTATCCTGCTGGAACTGTTTGCGCATGAGTTCAGCAAACAACAAAATGGCGCGATCACCTTGGCGAAATCCATAGGCATCGTTAAAGGCTTTAAAATTATCCAGATCCATATAAGCCAACACAAAGTCTTCTGCCGTGTTGGGACAGGCCTCACTAACATATGAAGCAATAGAAGAATTGCCCGCCAACTTGGTTAAAGGATTACAATCACGGGCTTGCGCCAAAGAATTTTCATTAATGACACGCAAAAGAGACGCCGCCGACAAAAAGCCAAGATAGCTGAACTCTTTCACAAGGATAATGCCTTCTGGGCTTTCTGACAGACTGAAATTTTCCAAAATAGACCGGGTCGGGGCATGGACATCCGCAACCGGACACGGGCTTAAAAATTTACGCAACGTCAGCCCTGTGCCACGATTGGCGATCAAATCTTTACCAAAGGGCGAGTATGTATATTCTTTTAAAGTATGTTCGCGCACAATACCGAGGGGACTACCGCTTTCATCAACAACAGGGAAGAATGTCATTTCCTTATTGCTACGAAAGGCCTCAAAAACAATCGACATACTATCATCCACACGCAAGGGGGGACGGTATTCAATTTGTTCATAAATGATATTGATTTCCTCGTTCGCACTAGACTCTTTTCGACGTCCAGCTGAAAGGACACCTGGATATTGGGTTTGTAAAAAACCTGCATCAAGTTGCGGTTTTGAGATGTAATACCCCTGCACCAGATCACATCCGATCTCTTTACAAATGCGTAGTTGTTCTTCTGTTTCCACCCCTTCTGCAATAACAAAGATGCCCAAGACATGGGCCAAATCCGTGATCGTAGAGACCATCAGTTTTTGCTTTTTGTCTTTTTCAATCCCCCGAATGAGCGTTCCATCAATTTTAATAAAATCAGGTTGATGTTCTTGCAGCAATTTAAGACCGGAATAGCCTGCACCAAAATCATCAATCGCCGTGCTGTAATCTTCCCCACGATAGCGCGCCAGATTTTCTTCGGCCATCTTCATAGAGACTTCATGACGCTCTGAAATTTCCAGACATAGTGTCGAACGGGGCAAATTATGTTCTTTCAAGATGGATTTTGTCCCTCCTTGAAAATAATCCGGGGCAGAAATAATCCGATTGTCTAAATTATAAAACAATTTGGTGCGGTGATTACGTGGTAAGGACGCAAATTTACCAATGGCGCGTGCGCGCATGATCATGTCAAAGCGATGCAGAATTTTCAGTTCTTCTGCGCGATCAAACAAATCAAAGATACTTTCTACACCCATTTCCTGGTGACCGCGCAACAAGGCCTCAAAACCAAAGACAGCCCCGTTATGAACATCCACAATCGGTTGGAAAGCAAAATCCAAGAGCCCTGCGGCCTTCTCAAGAAAGCCTTTAGCTTCGTCAGAAGGGTCTTCATGCCCCAACGGTGCGATGTCATCAAAATCAAACATTTGGATATGTTCATTCGGGCGCGTAGAAAAATCCACAAGAGCCTCATTGCTTTCAATTAAAATATCAACAACCAGAATACCAACAACGTAAAAATTGAATAACTAACCGTTCACGTCAATCAATTGCCGTCTCTGTCACAAGAGTTTCATCCAACTGCAACAATACCGTCGAACTCAAAGCAACAATTGTATTAAAAAGACCCAAAGATAGGCTTTTCGTTTTCGATTATTTTGGTCATAGTACATTTATGGAACAGTCAAAAACCGAATCGATGCATCAGGGCATCCAAGAACAAATCAACCTGCTGGCAAGCATGACATCGGAGTTTGCCAACACGCTGGATGTCGACGACACCTTGTCAAAAGCATTGCCCCAAATCACCGATTATATGCAGGCAGAAGGTGCAGCCGTCTTCTTGTTGGATGAAGACACACAGGTTATCACCTGCATTGCTTGTTTCGGGGCCACAGAAATCACCGGCCTCACCCTAGAATACGGGCAAGGTATTGTCGGTAAATGCGTTGCTGACAACGAAGGTGCCTTGGTACGTGACGTACAAAACGATCCACACTTTTACGCCGCTGTGGACGATCAGACAGGTTTCACCACCCGTTCTATCCTCTGCGCCCCCTTGAGCGTGAAAGACCGTTGCGTGGGTGCAATTGAGCTGGTGAACAAAAAGAAGTCTGACGACCTGTTTGAAGAAAACGACCTGCAAATCCTAAAAACACTAGCTTCATCCGCAGCCCTTGCCGTGCTCAATGCGCGTTTGGCCAAAGCGTTGGTAGAACAAGAACGCGTCAAACGTGAACTGGAACTTGCCGCAGAAATTCAAAAGCGTTTCTTACCAGACAGGATAGAAATCACGGGGCCCGAGCTTCCGATTGCCGGTGTCAACAAAGCCGCACGCGGTGTGTCCGGTGACTTTTTCGATTATTTCAAATTACCTGATGGACGCATCTATTTTGGGTTGGGCGATGTCTCTGGTAAAGGTATCAATGCCGCCTTGCTCATGTCCAAAACCGCTTCCCTTTTCAGATGTCTGGGCAAAACGGTCCGAGACCCCGGTCGGTTGTTGGGTATAATCAATACCGAACTCTGTGAAACTGCCGCCCATGGGATGTTTGTCACCATGGCCGCCGGAATCTATGATCCACGCCCCGGATGTGAAGGTTTGATCCGGCTGGCAAATGCAGGCCACGAACCCGTTTTGCTGCATGTCGACGGAAAATTTGAAACCTTTGGTGCCGATGGCCCCCCTTTAGGGATTGTCCCCCCCTTACCCGGTGAAGACGGGGCCTATCCTGAAGTGCAAATCTTCCCCAAAGGGGGATCACTCTATATTTACACAGATGGCCTAACAGAAGGTTATACCTCTACAGGCCTGCCGTTGGAATCTGAAGGTGTCAGAAAGATTCTCAATGCCTGTGCCGATGAGGACTTACAAGGTCGTTTGGACCAACTCGTCGGGGCCGTTTTTCAAGTCGGCAACACCTTGCGTGATGACGTCACCGTGCTTGCTTTAACCGATTCGCTGCGTCCCCAAGACGAAACCAACACAAAATTGATGCAAAGGGGTGATGAATCCAACGAAGAAATGGATGGTGAATGGCTAATCGATTTCAGATTTCCGGCACGACCGTCCTGGATGAAAATGGCCCGGGCTTGTGTGCGCGAGGCGTGCATTAAAGTCGGCTGTGACGACGCCCTGACAAACGATGTTGTCTTGGCCCTTGATGAAGCCTGTCAAAACGTGATTCGCCATGCCTACGGCGGCCCTAGCGATGAAGAGATTGAATTAAACGTGCGTCAAAGACCGGGTCGATTGGTCTTTAGATTACGCGATTTTGCCCCAACCGTGGCACCAGACAAAATTAAACCACGTGACCTCGACGATGTGCGCCCCGGCGGGCTTGGAACACACCTGATTCAAGAGGTTATGGACGATGTCCAATATCTTCGCCCCTCCCATGGCGAAGGAAATCTGTTAAAACTAGTCAAGAATATCGAAATCAATAAGGGCTGAAAAATGAACCTTGAGACACGCGAAGAAAATGGCGTCATTATTTTCGAACTGGATGGCGAAGTGGATTTGGAAACATCACCGCTTTTACGTCAAGCCTTACTCGACCATGTCAACAAGGGGACGCCTGTCGTTGTTGGCATGGCAGATGTGGCCTACATTGACAGTTCAGGGATAGCCAGCCTTGTCGAAGCCTATCAAACAGGGCGGCGCAGCAGCACGGGGTTCATCTTGGCAAATGTCAGTGACAGCGCCCTTAGAGTTTTACAATTGGCAAGACTGGATAAGGTCTTTACCATCACAGCCACCATTGATGATGCCATAAAAGACCTGACCACATAATATCATCAAGTTTTTTCGGGGATAACGACGATGAGCGACGAAGAGGCCAAGCAAGGCCCGATCGCACAAAAGATAGAAAACATTGGGCGCACTACCATGGTGGGCGTGTCTGTTATCGGCTATTGCGCAACCTTGGTCTGGGAAAGTCTCTATTGGGCTATACGCGGCAAGGCCTTGGGCCAGCCCGTGCGGCTGAAAGCTGTCGTCGAACAAATGATGGAAATCGGCATCCGCGCTATTCCGATTGTTTCCCTGCTGGCCTTGGCCGTGGGGATGATGCTGGCCATTCAGGGCATTTACACCCTCAGCATTTTTGGGGCAGAATCTCAAGTCACCTACGGGATCGCTTTTTCTGTCGTGCGTGAATTTTCACCCCTGATTACCGGTATTCTGGTTGCGGGTCGCTCTGGTTCAGCCCTGGCCGCACGCATCGGCATTATGACCATCAATCAAGAAGTTGATGCCTTGTCTGTCATGGGTATCAATCCGGTGCGTTTTCTCGTTGCCCCAGCCATGTTTGCCATGCTCATCATGATGCCCTGTCTGACCTTCCTGTCCGATCTTGTCGGGTTGTTGGGCGGCGGCTTATATGTGGCACTTGATTTAAAAATCAGTCTGTCGGCTTATTGGTCTGATATTCTGCGCATTATCAGCAATGGCGACCTGAGCCATGGGTTAAGCAAGAGTATTCTGTTTGGCATATTGATTGTCATCATCGGCGTTGCCAATGGCGCAGGCGTGCAAGGAGGGGCCGAAGGGGTGGGTAAAGTCACAACACGCGCCGTTGTACAATCCATTTCCGCCATCGTCATTACCGACATGTTCTTTGCCTTTATGGTGACGCGATGAATAAACCGACACAGGCAGAGCTGCAAAAACGCGACAAAGTGATTGAGGTAGAAAATCTCGTCACCCACTATGGCGAACGCGAAATCCTACATGGCATTTCATTGGATGTCCGCCAGGGTGAAGTTATGGTTATTATGGGAGGCTCTGGCTCTGGTAAAAGTACCTTACTGCGCCACCTGATGAGCCTTGAAACCGCGACCTCAGGTAAAATGAGCCTGTTGGGGCGTGACATTGCCGAACTCAGCCTCAAAGAAACCTATGATCTGCGTAAAAAAATCGGAGTCGCTTTCCAAGGTGGGGCCTTATTCAGCTCCATGAGCGTGGGCGAAAACATCAAGCTGCCTTTGCGCGAACATACGGATTTAGATGAATTTACCATGGACATCATGGCGCGTATGAAACTGGAAGTCGTTGATTTAGCCGGGTTTGAAGACCTTGCCCCCAGCGAATTATCCGGTGGCATGTTAAAACGTGCTGCCGTTGCCCGCGC
>JABXIC010000247.1 GCA_013373265.1 Methylocystaceae bacterium
CGTTTTCATAAGCCAGACCGCCACTGATATGACCGTTATCTTCATGTTCTGGTGTCAGATCCAGTTCCCATATTTTTTTGCCCGTATCGGCATTAAAGGCAGAAACTGTATTTTCTGAATCAAGTGTGAACACCTTGCCATTGGCAACAATCGGCTGGGCAACAATACGTTCGCTTTCGTCTGAGGCGCTACCGACACTGACACGCCAGGCTTTAGACAAGTTCTCCCCGATTTGGATATGATGCATGGCATGGTTGGCAAAGCCACCTGCTTGCGGCCATTCTGCATTCGGGGTAGGCGGAGGGAGCAGGATTTGAGTATTTGCCACTTCCGGGTCCGGCTTGAGGCTGCGTTCATGCAATAAAACGGAAATACGTTCCCCCGGTAGCGGTGGCGCTTCCTTTTCACCAAGCCATGTATCACATGCGCTTAACGAGAAGACAAAAAGGCCTATCAATAAAAAACGGCGCATCATCTGGGCTGTCTCCGTATGTTTCATGTTCTCAAATCAACTTTGTTGTTAGCCTGCATAGGCTTGGGCAAATTCACGCGCGCGTTGACGCACACCGGGAGGCGCGCTGGCATCATCTGCTAAAGACGACATTAATTCTGCTGCTTTTGCTTTGTTCCCCGCTTTTGCCTGAGCATAGGCGGTGATTTCCGTTGCGCTATGACGCCATGCACTGGCACTGCCGACGAGGGGCTGTAAGTGTGCGATGATGTCTTGAGGTTCCATCACATCCAGTCCGTTCAAGGCACCAAGGACAATGGCCATTTCTTTAAAGACCGGATCGATGTCGTTGTTTTGGGCAATCTGGAAATAGGCAGTGGCCGCTTCGTTCATTTTGTTTTGGCGGACCAGTAAGCCGGCTTGTTGCATACGTGCCAGCGTGTCATACCCGTTGTCGGTTTCATCAGCCAAGGCCTGAAATGACTTTGTGGCACCATCAAGGTCACCTTTGCGGGCCAGGTCTAGAGCCTGTGCATACTTATTGCTTAATTCCGTGCGCGTCGACAGGTCGTAAGATTTCCAACCTTCATAGGCCGCTACGCCAAGGACAACACATACAATTGCGGCGATTAAAACACTGCCATATTGTTTCCAAAGATTTGTGACTTTGTCTTGACGTAATTCTTCGTCAATTTCTTTAAACAGAGTACTTACGGAAAGGTCTTCTTCTTTTGCCACAGCTCATTTTCCCAAAATAGATTCAAATTCGTGCGATAACATAGCTTTTCAATTGAGCCAATGCAAACGCGCTTTCAACATGAAACGGGGTTTTATCGTTTTTTTGTGACGAAAAGATGGACAAGTTGCTAGATTGAGCAAAAATAAACTGAGAAAATGTAACAATGAAAAACTTTTTATATCTTTTGGCATTGGTTTTGGGCGTGGCAACTGCCATCGGTTATGTGGTGGGCAAAGGATGGGAAGACGAAACGGCCCAGCAACATGCAGAAATGTCAAAAGCCCAGCGCATTGCGATGTGGAAGAAACAAGCCCATCTTGGTGACCCGCAAGCGCAGTATTTGCTGGGGGATTATTATGAAAAAGAACGCACGGATTATTTAAACGCTCAAAAATGGTATCGTTATGCTGCAACCAAGGGGCAGCATGCCGGGGCACAATATCGGTTGGCGCAGCTCTATATGAACGGGCGCGGGGTTGAAAACAATCTGCCTGAAGCCATGAAGTGGTTTCGCCTGTCTGCCGCACAAGGCGAAGCGCGGGCACAGTTTTTTCTAGGCGTTGCAGAACGTGATGGCTGGGAGAGAAAGGCTGATTTTATAGAAGCTTATAAGTGGTTTTTGCTGGCCAACCGGGATGCCGCATCCGTGCGTGCGGAAGATCCGCGTTATGATCCTACCGTTGCGTTGCAGGAACTGGATGCGAAAATGAGCCAATTTAACCGGGAAGAGGCGCAAAAACGTGCCGACAAATGGCGCGCCAAGTGATATTGTCCGGCGCATCATTTTTTGTGAAATAGGGGAATGGAATTATGGGCTTATACACTCTTGCAGGTCCTGTGCTGCGTTTGTTGTCAGCTGAAACCGCACATGGTTTGGCGATTAAGGTGTTGAAATCGGGTTTAATGCCGAAAGTCCCGCGCGTGACAGACCCTATTTTGCAACAAATACTGTGGGGAATGACGTTTTCTAACCCCGTTGGTCTGGCCGCAGGCTTTGATAAAAATGCTCAAGTGCCGGATGCCATCCTTGCCCAGGGATTCGGTTTTACGGAAATCGGTTCTGTCACCCCTTTGGCCCAACCGGGCAACCCGAAGCCCCGCCTGTTTCGCTTGACTGAAGATGCAGGCGTCATCAACCGTATGGGCTTTAACAATGAAGGTCTCGCTGTGGTGGTGGATCGCTTAAAAGCACGCGCACGAACAGGCATTGTCGGGGCAAATCTTGGTAAAAATAAACTGCAGGAAGATGCCACGGCCGATTATGTCGCCGGGACCAAAGCGCTGGCCTCTCTGTCAGATTATTTGGTGGTGAATGTATCTTCACCTAACACACCGGGCTTGCGTGCGTTACAAAATAAAGACCAGTTGGCAAGCCTGTTGCGCGATGTTTTGGCGGCCCGTGACGAGACGGTCGAAAAGGGCAAAGCCCCTTTGTTGTTAAAGGTCGCCCCTGATCTGACTGATGAAGATAAAAGCGATATCGTTGATGTGGCGCTGGAAACCGGTATTGACGGCTTGATCGTGTCAAACACCACCATTGAACGCCCGGACTTTTTAAAAAGCGCCTTTAAAGGGGAAGGGGGCGGCCTGAGCGGGCAGCCGTTGTTTGAACCCTCCACCCAAGTGTTGCGTGAAATTGCTACACAAGTTGCAGGACGCATCCCGTTAATTGGTGTGGGCGGTATTTCCAATGCGGATCAGGCCTATGCAAAAATCCGCGCCGGAGCATCCTTGGTCCAGCTTTATTCTGCCCTCGTCTATGGTGGGCTTGAGCTTGTGGCTGAGATTAACACAGGCTTGATTGAACGTCTGAAAGCCGATGGCTATCAAAACATCACTCAGGCAATTGGCGCTGACTTATAAGGTTTAGGCAGCGCTGACGCGCCCCATGGCAAGGAACTTTTCACGACGACGGGCTTTGAGAACACCGCCGTCATGTTTGAGTTGTTCTGAAATGGATTTGTCCAGCGTTTCGCGAACATTCTTGTAAATATCCTGCGGGTTACGATGGGCACCACCAAGGGGTTCTTTGATAATATCGTCAATGATACCAAGACGGTGCAAGTCCTGCGCCGTGATGTTCAAGGCATCGGCAGCAGATTCTGTATAGTCGTTGGAGCGCCACAAAATAGAGGCGCAACCTTCCGGTGAGATCACTGAATAGATGGAATGTTCCAGCATATAAACATCATTGCCACAAGCAATCGCAATCGCCCCGCCTGAGCCACCTTCCCCAATGATGAGGGAGGTCAGGGGAACTTTAACCTGAAGGCATTTTTCAATAGAGCGCGCGATGGCTTCTGATTGCCCACGTTCTTCTGCATCGGCACCAGGGAAGGCGCCTGCTGTATCTACAAAAGTAATGATCGGCAGATTGAAGTTTTCAGCCATTTCCATCAGACGGATGGCTTTGCGATATCCTTCTGGACGGGCCATGCCGAAATTATGTTTAACGCGCGTTTCTGTGGTGTGGCCTTTTTCATGGCCAATAATCACAACGCTATGGCCTTCAAACCGTCCCAAGCCACCAATGATGGCGCAGTCTTCCCCATAGAGGCGATCCCCGGCCAGCGGGGTAAAGTCTTCGATCAGATTATCGATATAGTTTTGCGTGTGCGGACGTTCAGGATGGCGTGCCACCTGTGTCTTTTGCCATGGGGTGAGTTTGGCGTAAGTGTTTTGTAAAAGCTTTTCGACTTTATTTTGCAAACGGCCTATTTCATCGGCAATATTGATTTCCTCGCCTGATGCGCTGACATGGCGCAGTTCTTTGATTTTGCCTTCTAGTTCGGCAATCGGCTTTTCGAAATCGAGAAAGGTATGCATGAAAACCCCAATGGAAATTCAGATGTTCATTTGTGGAGCGACCAAAAAAGCCGCTTGGCCCTTTTTGCGCCAGCGGCTTTTAGATTGCAAGCGTTTTTAGACTTTAGACGGTGCGCAAATGTTACCTTCTTTGTCTTTTTTATCCATAATGTTTTCAGGATAATCAACAACCAGACCATACATCGGGTCTTCAATAACGTTGATTTCAACAAGACTTCCGGCTTTTTCAAGCAGTCTTGTACAATCCGGGCTCAAGTGGCGCAGGTGCAATTCTTTACCTTCTTTTATATAGCGCTCAGCCAAACCGTCGATGGCTTCCAGACCACTATGATCCCAAACGCGGGATTCGACAAAGTCGATCACCACATCGTCCGGGTCATTTTTGGGGTCAAACAATTCTTTGAAGCTGGCGATGGAACCGAAAAACAACGGACCATGTAATTGATAAACCTTTGAGCCATTTGGCAGAATTTTTGTTGTCGCATCTATACGCTTGGCGGCTTTCCAGGCAAAGACAAGGGCTGATACAATCACCCCAACCACAACGGCGATGGCTAAATCACTGATGACGGTGACGCCGGAAACGAGAACCAGCACAAAGGCATCAGAACGCGGGATTCGATGCAGGATACGAAATGAGCTCCATTCAAATGTGCCGATAACCACCATGAACATAACGCCAACCAAAGCCGCCAGCGGAATTTGTTCAATTAACGGAGAGGCAAACAAGATGAAGGACAGTAAGAATAAAGCGGCAGCAATACCGGCCAAGCGGCCACGACCACCAGAATTAACGTTGATCATTGACTGGCCGATCATGGCACAACCGCCCATGCCGCCAAAAAAGCCTGTGACAATATTTGCGGTGCCTTGGGCCATACATTCTTTGGATGCACGTCCGTGTGTTTCCGTCAATTCCGCCACCAAAGTCAGGGTCAATAAGGATTCAATGAGGCCAATAGCCGCCAAAATAATGGCATAAGGCAAAATGATGATCAGCGTTTCAAATGTCAGCGGTACGGCTGGGATATGAAATTCCGGCAAGCCACCCGCAATATTGGCAAGGTCACCAACCGTGCGCGTTTCCAGACCGAGATATATAACGGCAATAGATACAGTGGCAATGGCTGCCAAAGGGGCTGGGATGATATTTGTAAATTTAGGCAGATACTTGATGATGGCCATGGTGATCGCAATCAGACCCAACATTAAATACAAAGGTTCCCCTGTCATCCAATGGGTTTGTCCGCTGGCGTCTTCAATTTTAAACTGACCCAGTTGGGCCAGAAAGATCACGATGGCCAAGCCGTTGACGAAACCTAACATGACCGGATAAGGCACAAGTCGGATGAATTTACCCAGATGCAGCATGCCCGCGATAAACTGGATAACGCCCATCAGGACCACGGTTGCAAAGAGATATTCAACACCATGCTGGGCCACCAAGGTAACCATGACAACCGCCAAAGCACCCGTTGCCCCACTGATCATGCCGGGACGTCCGCCTAAACAGGCGGTGATTAATCCGACCATAAAGGCTGCATAAAGACCGACAAGAGGGTGTACACCCGCCACAAATGCAAAAGCGACAGCTTCTGGGACAAGGGCAAGTGCGACGGTTAAACCGGATAGAATATCAATACGGGCGTTGGCAGATGCCTTAGAGACAAGCTGAAACATTAAGGGGGACCTCAGCGTAATTATATATTTAATTGGATTGATGTTGCAGCGCAGCAGCGCATTTATGTGCTAGTCATAACAGGAATGAGTTTAGATCGCAAACTTAAATACCGCAGTGCAATAAAAGCGGTTCACCAAGTAATACCATATTTGTCTTTAATCCAGGCAAAAGACGGGTCGCTGCGAATGACCTGCATCAACTGGTTTAAGTAGTCGGCAGAGGGTTTAACACCTTTACGCACAATGGTGCGAAAATGATATGACTGGTCGTAATGATCCGAGATCAATAAGGTTTTACGGGCGTTTGCATCCTTTTTGAAATAGCGTAACAAATAGGTTTTGGTGATGACGCCGATGTCCACATACCCGGATGAGACCAATTTGATAATTTGTTCCGGGCTCTTGGTCAGGGTAATATTAAACATATACTTTAAAGTTTCCGGGTCTGTCTGATAATCCGCAAACTTGTAGTTATATCCAAGGATGGCTGCGATTGATTTATCTTTTATGTCGTTAAAATAGCTTTGACTGCGCCCGGCTTTTTTAGCCGTGATAAAAACCTCACCACCTGATAAATAGACATCGGTGGTGTCGACTTGTGTTTTATCCCATCCCCATGCCAGATGATCAAAAAAAGACATATCATATTTTTTTTCAACAAACATTTGATGACGTCTGCGCGGGGTTGTCGGTACGGCAACAAATTCATAGTCTTTTTGCAGTTCGTTAAGAGCCTGAATAACATCCATGCCCAAGCCTTTAACGTTGCCATCTGGGGTAACGTCATAAAAAGGGGGGAAATGGGCGACACCGACTTTAACCGTTTCAACGGCTTTTGCTTCAAGTGTCACGAATGTGATGAGTAGAGTGATAACAAATGGGCAACTTGTCTTGAATATTTTTTTCAATATACCCGCGTTGGGGGGGATTGGACCTTTGTGCTTAGAAAAGATCATTACCCATTTCGTACCTGAACTAAATGAAGGACCTTTTCAGTATACCTTATTGAGCTTGGACATTTGGGAAAAATCAACACTAAGGGATTTTTTATCCTTCGACGTTGATAATGTTTGAAATATTCAATTCCGGTTTTGGACCAACGCTTTTGTTACGGCCGGATTTTTTGGCGTCATACATGCGATGATCGGCTTTTTCGACCATTTCAATCCAGTCTTCACATTCGTCAGTGGCCAGTTCGGCAATACCGATACTGATGGTAATGGGTTTACCGTCCGGGCGGTTGCCAAGGGTCAGTTCGCTTAAGCGTTTTAAGACAGGCAAGACGTGAGGGACGTCTGTGTTGGGCAATAGGATGACAAATTCTTCGCCGCCCCAACGGATCAGTTGGTCACTGCGACGCAGGCAGGCATTCAGTCCTTTGGCAACTTGTTTCAACACCATGTCGCCTTGTTCGTGGCCAAATTCGTCATTGACGCTTTTAAATTTATCCACATCCATAAACAACAAGCTCATGGATGCCCCTGTGCGTGAGGCAATGCGGAATTGTAAGTCCAGATATTCTTCCCCGGAGCGGCGGGTAAAAGCACCTGTTAACATGTCTTTCGATGCCTGATTGATCAAAGAGATCATATAGGAAAGCTGGCTCATCCCGGAAAAGACGGAGACGCCAATCACAACAATCATCAACCAGACCGTGGTAATAAATTGTTGCAGGTCAAAGGTCGGTTGTTGTGCAACACCCAAAATGACCACGGTCATGACCGCCGCACCCGTGATAAGTACTTCTAAGGCTGTCAGTGGAAAAACGCTTAAGCCCGCAACCACAATAAACGGCAATAACGCATAAGCACTGGAAACGGCCGTACCTAAGGCATTCGTTTCTAAACCGATTAGAAAAGGTTGCGAAATCAAATAAAAGACAGGAGGTATAGCCATCATGCCGCCAAGTAAAAGGTAAGCATTATGCAATGATCGACATGATGAGTGCATAATATAAAGGGCAAAAAAGACAATGGCGGAAATGATGCGTAGGGTTGCCAAGATCGCCCAGGTCGGCCAGGAAAAGGCAAAAAAGTCTATGATGATCCACAAGGGGATAACGACGGCAAATAATAAAGAGAGTAGACCGACACGGCTGGCAATAATTTTGGCTCGATGGCGTCTGATATGCGCGGAATGTGCAAATGGAAATAAGAGTTCCATATATTCCGGTATTATTTTTAATTGAGATTTAATGTTCTCAAACGAAGCCTGATGCTTACTTTTTTTTTCCATGTTCCAAAAAGTGTAAAAGTTCCCCGCTTTTACACTCCCCCAAATAGATGTGTTCCAAAGGCCTATTTAACACGGGAAGTATGGAAATAGCAACTATAAGAAGAGATAAATAAAAGGCGCATAAGCATTACACTCTGCGCCTTTTATACGTATATATACTTATATTAGAGGCCGTAGGCTTCCGCCAATGCCGGGTCTTTTTCTGCGACTTGCTTGGCAAGGTCGACAATGACTTTTGCTTGTTTCCAAGTGGCGTCATCCTGCATTTTACCATCAATCATGACGGCCCCTGTGCCATCAGGCATGGCTTCAATAATGCGGATAGCAAACTTGGCTTCTTCCACATCTGGGGAGAATACTTTTTTGGCAATGTCAATTTGTTTTGGATGTAAGGACCATGCCCCGACACAACCCAACAAGAAGGCATTACGAAATTGTGCTTCGCAAGCTTCGTTGTCAGAGAAGTCACCGAAGGGGCCATAAAACGCTTTGATCCCGTTGGATTGGCAAGCATCAACCATCTTGGCAACAGTGAAGTGCCATAGATCTTGTTGATAGAAGGCACGTGCAGCACCTCCTTCTTTGCTGTCTTCCAAGACGCCATAGAACGGGTGGCCACCGCCAACGCGGGTGGTCTTCATACCGCGTGATGCAGCCAAATCTGCCGGACCTAAGCTCATGCCATGCATACGCGGGCTGGCAGCGGCAATCTCAGATACATTTTCCACACCTAAGGCGGTTTCCAGAATTGCGTGGATCATGATGGGTTTTTTTACGCCGTGTTTGGCTTCAAGTTGTGCAAGTAGTTGATCAACATAGTGAATGTCCCAAGGACCTTCGACCTTTGGCAACATGAGCACGTCAAGCTTATCACCTGCTGCGGCCACGATTTGGGTGACATCATCTAAAAACCAAGGGGAGTTCAGGCAGTTTACCCGTGTCCATAAAGAGGTGGACCCGAAATCGGTGTTTTTTGCCACTTCGATGAAACCCGCACGGGCTTCTTCTTTGGCATCCATGGGTATCGCATCTTCTAGGTTGCCAAGGATAACATCGACATTTTTGATCATGTCGGGAACTTTCGCGCGCATTTTTTCAATGTGCGGCGGGAAGAAGTGGATCATACGTTCCAGTTTTACAGGGATTTCGCGATAGGGCTGGGGGGCGCCAATCGCCAACGGTTCAAAAAACTTCTTGGCTGGTTTGCTCATGATAAATTGTTTCCAATATTAATTTTATAGGGTGGAGCCTTATACGACCCTCAAACTGCGCGCGATTGTGCATTGCGATATGCCTGTGCACAAGTGTTTTTTGGCACAAGTTGAAAAAAAGAAGTTGCAATTGCAACTACATGTCTTCATCCGGGTTAAAAAGGGCGGCAAGCGGGTGTTTGTTGAGCACCAGTTGTTTCTCGCGGTCCCCTAACATATGGGTATAAATGGTGGTGGTGGAGATATCGGCATGCCCGAGCATTTGTTGCAATGAGCGTAGATCGATATCACGATCCAGCAGGTGACTGGCGAAGGAATGACGAATCACGTGGGCGGAAACTTTTTTTGTAATACCTGCTTGATAAGCGGCTTCGCGCAGTTCCTTATCAAAGGTGTGGCGATTGACATGACCTTCACGGGCACGTCGTGACGGGAACAACCACGGGCTTTCCTGTCCTTTGTTCAAGAATTCGGCGCGCACTGTGC
>JABXIC010000198.1 GCA_013373265.1 Methylocystaceae bacterium
CAAATCCTGAAAATGGACCGTCAACGTGGCAATATCGTTGTTTCACGTCGTGCAGTTCTTGAAGAAGCCCGTGCTGAAGCCCGTGGCGATCTGATCAAAGGTCTTGAAGAAGGTCAAATCCTTGACGGTGTTGTTAAAAATATCACTGATTACGGTGCGTTTATCGATCTTGGTGGTATTGACGGCTTGTTGCACGTTACAGACATCGCATGGCGTCGTATCGCGCATCCGTCTGAAGCGTTGCAAATTGGCGAAACTGTTAAAGTTCAAGTCATCCGCTTCAACTCTGATACACAACGTATCTCTTTGGGCATGAAACAACTTGAAGCCGATCCTTGGGAAGGCGTTGATGCCAAATACCCGGTCGATGGCAAGTTCTCTGGCCGCGTCACCAACATCACTGATTACGGTGCATTTGTTGAACTTGAGCCGGGCGTTGAAGGTCTGGTCCACGTTTCTGAAATGTCTTGGACGAAGAAAAACGTACATCCGGGCAAAATCGTATCTACTTCTCAAGAAGTTGAAGTTATGGTTCTTGATGTTGATCCGGTTAAGCGTCGTATTTCTTTGGGTCTCAAGCAGTGCTTGGCGAACCCGTGGGATGCGTTCCTAGCTGAACACCCGCAAGGTTCTGAAGTTGAAGGCGAAATCAAGAACATCACCGAATTTGGTCTGTTCATTGGCCTGAACGGCGAAATCGACGGCATGGTTCACATGTCTGACCTCGCTTGGGAAGGTACACCGGAAGAAGCGCTTGCTTCCTTCAATAAAGGTGACGTTGTGAAAGCGAAAGTTCTCGACGTTGACGTTGAAAAAGAACGTATTTCTTTGGGCATCAAACAACTCTCTGAAGATCCGTTTGAATCTTCTGCTGGCGATATCAAGAAAAACCAAGTGGTTACTTGTACAATTACCGGCGTTGAAGAAAACGGTTTGGAAGTTGAAATCGAAGGCGGCTTGACGGGTTATATCCGTCGTGGCGATCTGGCGCGTGATCGTGGTGATCAACGCACAGACCGTTTCAACGCTGGCGACAAACTGGATGCCAAAGTTACTCAGTTCGACAAGAAAGCACGTAAAGTGTCCTTGTCTGTGAAAGCTCTGGAAGTTGAAGAAGAGAAAAAAGCTATGGCTGAATATGGCTCTTCCGACTCTGGCGCGTCTTTGGGTGACATCCTCGGCGCAGCTTTGGCTGAAAAGAAAGAAGACTAATTTTAGTCTGACGTCTTAAAAGAATGAAAAACCCCTTCCGGCTCTGTTCGGGAGGGGTTTTTTCTTGTCTTTTTCATGAGAAAGGGGAAAGTTAAGGGCAAGTGAGCTGCCTTGTGTAGCACCAACCGTTTTCTTATAGGATAGATGATGACATTTTCTTCCGATCAAATCCTCGATCGTCTTCGTTTAAAACGCCGTTTACGCATTTGGCAGGGCATTGGTATTGTCGCTGTTTGCGCTGCTATTTTGGTCCTGGGTGCACGTATGAATGTGATGGTACATGGTGACCATATTGCACGTCTTTGGGTGGATGGCGTGATCTATGACGATGTGGCCCGTGATGAATTGATTGCAGAACTTGCCCAAGATGATAGCGTCAAGGCTGTGCTTTTGCGCATCAACTCACCAGGTGGCACGGTTGTCGGCGGGGAGGCGCTTTATCGTAATTTGCGCAAACTGTCTGAACAAAAACCGGTTGTTGCGGTCATGGGCGAAGTGGCCGCCAGTGCCGGATATATGACAGCCATTGCCGCCGATCATATCGTGGCCCGTGAAGGCACCATTACCGGATCTATCGGGGTGTTGATGCAAACGGCAAATGTCACGGGCTTGATGGATAAGATTGGCGTCAAGCCGATTGTGATTAAGAGTGCACCTCTCAAAGCTACGCCGAATCCGATGGAAGAGATGACGCCAGAAATGCGTGAAGCCACCCAAAACGTGATCATGGACATGTATGATATGTTTGTCGCCATGGTCAGTGAACGACGCGGTTTGGCGATGGAAGAGACATTGAAGCTGGCCGATGGTCGAATTTTCACCGGACGTCAGGCCAAAGATGTCGGCCTGATTGATGAAACTGGCGGGGAAGACAGCGCCTTGGCGTGGTTGAAAGCTGAGAAAAACATATCGGACGACTTGGATATTATCGATACATCCTATAGTGACGAAGGTTTTTGGGAGCAGGCACAAAGTAGCATGATTAAAAGTTTTTTTGATAAAACGTTGATTTCAAAAGGTCTTAGTCTTGACGGTTTGCTTTCTGTCTGGCACCCTAATTTTCAGTAGTGGCATTGTGTCGGGTCTATTGTGACCTAACTTTATGAGAAAAGGAGCAGGTGCCCATGACCAAATCTGAACTTATTGCGCGTTTGGCAGAAGCAAACCCCCACCTATTTCAACGCGACGTGGAACGGATTGTTTCAACAATCTTTGACGAAATCACCCAAGCTTTGGCAGACGGCGATCGTGTCGAATTACGTGGCTTTGGTGCGTTTTCTGTAAAAACTCGTGGCTCACGCACAGGGCGCAACCCGCGCACAGGTGCTTCTGTAGATGTGGGTGAAAAGTCCGTCCCTTATTTTAAAACGGGCAAAAAACTAAGAGAACGTCTCAACGGCTAATCTGCTGTTTGTAAGATAAAATGCGTGAAGGTTGGCGGCGTGCAGGGTATAGTTCTGCACAAGTCGACCTTTTTTGTTTGGATTGTTGGAGCGTCTAACTGTGAAATTCCTGTCTTGGCTTATTTTTCTGCCGTTTGCACTGGTTGTTGTGATTTTTGCCGTCTCAAATCGTGGCCCCATTGCAGTCGATTTCTGGCCCTTGCCTTTCAGTCAGGATGTCCCGCTTTATCTGTTGAGTCTTGGCACATTGGCTTTCGGTTTCTTCTTCGGCGCCTTGCTGACCTGGATGTCGGTGGCCAAATGGAAAGTGATTGCGATCAGCCGCAAAAAAGACACTCAATATGCCGAAGCTGAAATCGCCCGCCTGAATGACAAGCTGAAACAGCAGGAAAAGAAAGTAACGCCTCCGCAGGAAGTACTGCCAGCTGTTCAACCTGATAAGACGTAAAGTTTTACAAGGCCCGGCATTTATAGGGCAGGGTATTCATCACGGCTTTTATGATAACATTGATCGCATCTATACTGGCGAAGGTGCTGCGGTAGGCCAAGGCTATTTTTCTGCTGGGAACAGGATCTTTGAAATGGGCATATCTCAGCGCTAAGGAAGATTTGACGGGGCAGCTATCTTGTGCAGAGCATAAGAAGTTTTCGAGCGAAGAACTTGGTAAAACTGTAATGCCTGTACCAACAGCGACCATATGTCGGATGGTTTCCAAAGAGTTGCCTTCTATAAAATTGTGGATACCGTCGGAGCTGTCTTCAAAAGAATGGTCTTGCTGGCAAATTTCCAAAACCTGTTCGCGAAAACAGTGACCGCGTCCCAAGAGCAATAATTTTTGATCGGCGAGTTCATCACCGGATAAATTGTCCCGGTCTTCCCATGGGTGGCCCTTGGGAACTGCCGCGACAAACGGTTCTTCATATAGAGGAATAACGTTCATGCCCGGGTGGTCAAAGGGAAGGGCAACTAGGGCGGCATCCACTTGACCGTGGGCAAGATAGCTCAGTAAGGTTGCGGTAAAGTTTTCTTCGACCATTAAAGTCATTTTGGGTGCGAGCTGATGGATGGCAGGCACGAGATTGGGGAAAACATAGGGACCGACCGAATATATCGCACCGAGCTTGAAGCTACCGGTAAGTTCCCCTTGCATTGAAGCAGCCATCAGTGTGACTTTTTCCACTTCATCGAGTGCGTGTTTTATTTGCTTGATTAACTTTTCACCATTGCTTGTTAATTGAATATCATTTTTGAAACGTTCAAACAGGGTGGTGTTCAGTTCTTCTTCCAGATTCTTGATGGCAACACTTAATGAAGGTTGAGAAACATTACATTCTTGTGCGGCCTTGCTGAAGTTTTTGAGTTGCGCGACTTTTAGAGCGTATTTTAATTGGGTGAATTTCATAGCTTTGCCATTCTGATGAAAGAGAGATCACGCATAAACGGAAAAAAGGAAAGATTTCCTTTTTTCCGTCTCTATGTTGGTTACGATAATAACAAGAATTATTGTACCATTCCAACTGGTTTAGGTGTGTCTGCTGTAGATGGTGGCAAAATAGGATAGACGATTTGCGGTTGTTGACCTGTGAGTGTTTTCAAAAAGGCCGTGATGGCTTTGACATCCGAACTTTCAAGCTTTTCACCCAACTGGCTTTCCCCCATGATGGCGACGGCCTGTTCAAGATTCCAGACCTTACCTGAATGAAAATAGGGTGCGGTCAATTCAATATTGCGCAAAGGGCCCGCTCTGAAAACATAGGAGTCGTCCGCCGTTTTGGTGACGGCAAAGCGACCTTTATCACCTTCTGGCAGGATGTCACTTCCCGGTTTTTCAACGACACCGAAGGGGTAATAACCTTCCCCGCCTACATTGACCCCGGCATGGCAGGTTACGCAACCTTTATCCATAAACAGTTTCAAACCTTCTTTTTCAGTTGCATTCATGGCCGCCATGTCACCATCGAGGAACTGGTCAAAACGTGAGGCTGGCGTGATCAGGGTTGCTTCAAAAGCTTCAATCGCTTTTGCCATGTTGTCAAATGTCACGGGGTCTTTTTCACCAGGGAACGCCTTGGTAAAATGCTCGACATAAGCAGGCATGCTTTTGAGCGTTTTAACCACTTGTTCGGGTTTGTTGTTCATTTCTACACCAGCCTGAACGGGGCCTTTGGCCTGTGCTTTCAAGTCTTCGGCGCGACCATCCCAGAATTGGGCGATGTTGAATACGGCGTTGAGTGCGGTTGGCGCGTTGCGCGGACCTTTAGCCCAGCCATGGCCGATGGATGTTTCCAGATTGTCATCCCCACCCATGCCGAGGTTGTGACAGGTGTTGCAACTGATTAAGTGACTGGATGAAAGCCTTGGATCCATAAATAGCATTTTGCCAAGTTCGATTTTTGGTCGTGTGATGGCATTGTGTTTCACGGCAGGCATGACGGATGGTATGGGCTTGAAATATTCAAGTGCTTCTTTTTGCAAAGTGTCTGCAGCACTGGCGGGTTGCGCAAAGGCAACTGCTGCTGCGAGAGAGAATAGAATTCGTTTCATGATTTTTCTCCGATTACTGTGTAACAGTAGATGGAGGGCTGCTTGCCCCCGCCCTTTCCCCCCATAGGTTAGGACGGATAAATATTATTTGGTTCTTAGCATGACATGAAATATTATTTCTGAATGGTCGGTATAGATAAAAACTATCTTTATTTAAATTGTTATAGTTACAATCTTTCTTCTTTGACAAAAAACGTCATATCCCGTAAAGCCAAAGCATATTTACAATCAGATAGAGCATGACCCGATGAAAGCTTATGAACGTATATATGTCGCCTTGGATACAACGGATGTTGATTACGCCGTAGATCTTGCCGCCAAGTTAAAAGGTCTTGTCGGTGGAATGAAGGTCGGTAAGGAATTTTTTACGGCCAATGGGCCGCAAGGTGTGGCGGCGATTACGGCTGTGGGCATGCCCATCTTTCTGGATTTAAAATTCCACGATATTCCCAATACGGTGGCGGGTGCCATTCGTGCGTCTGGTAAAACCGGAGCTTCGATCGTCAATGTGCATGCCCAAGGCGGGCCGGAAATGTTGCGCCAAGCTGCTGTTGCAGGCAAAGAGGCTGGTATTCCTTTAACGATTGCGGTGACGGTTTTGACCGCATTGGATCAAGAAGATTTGAGCGCCATTGGCGTGAATGCCCCCATTGAAGAACAAGTTGTGCGTCTTGCCAAATTAACACAAGACTGCGGGTTGGGTGGTGTTGTCTGTTCTGCCAAAGAAATTGGACCGATCCGTGCGGCGTGTGGACCGGATTTTAAATTGATTGTTCCTGGTATTCGTCCGGCATGGGCGGCCAAGGGGGATCAAAAACGGGTGATGACCCCGCGCGATGCGGTGCTTGCTGGTGCTGATGTGCTGGTGATTGGACGGCCCATCACGCAAGCAAAAGACCCGGTTGAAGCCGCCCAAAAAATTGCCGAAGAACTGGAAGGGCTTTAATGGATTTTAGCGTAAACACTGTGGTGTTTGATGCGTTGGCTTTCATGCGCCACAATGCAGCCGTCTTTCGTAAATATGTCTTTTTGCCCGTTATTTTGTCGCTTGCATCTTTGTTTTTAATCAAAATACCTGTCGCGGGTTTAGGGCTGTCTGCGGTTTCAAATGCACTGGCTTTATCATTGCTGGGTGTTTCTGCCAGTCGTTTTTACCTGTTGGGCAATGCTGAAAAAGTTGCAGACGGGGCTAACCGGCCTTTTGCGCGCTTTTTCTTTTTGACGTTTACAATGACTTTTTTGGGCAATATGTCAGAAGTCTTCACATTGTTACCGCCTTCTCTGCAAGGGGGCGTGTTTTTGTGGATGGTGCTGGGGCTTTGGATCAATCTGAAAACCTGCCTTGCCTTTCCCGCCCTTGCGCTGGATCATCCGGGGTCGGTTTGGGACAATATTGTTGGCTCATTTAACTGGACCAGCGGCTTGGCTTTGAAGATTATCGGGTCTTTTTTGATCTGTTACAGTCCGGTTATCTTTTTTACGCTGATGTTGATGCAGGTGCCTGATTTGATGCCGGATGAAAATGACTTCCTGCATAGGCTGCCACAGCTTGCTTTTTCAAATATATTGATCATTTTTTCCATGCTTTGGTCGTCCCTTGCTTTGGCGAAAATTTATCAACATGTTGTGATTGACGGAAATAAGGCTACATAAAAGAGATGGAAAATATTAGAGAACATAAACTCCCGGTTCTGGCAATGGTCAATGGCGTTTATGCCATTTTGATGCGCAATCCGATGATTCTGTTACGTGCGGGGCTATTTCCGTTCTTGTTGTTGGTGGTGATCGGTTTTTGGACAACGCCACCCAGCTGGGGGGCAGTTGGCTTTCAGGCCATGCGATCGGTTGAATGGATATTGGTTTTGGGTTTATGGACCTTTTATGCCGGGCAATTACAGCGCTTTGTCTTAAAAGGGCCGATGAATGGGGCGGTGACGTTTTTACCGCAATTAAATATGCGTGAAGCCCGATATGCGCTGGCGTCTATCTTTGCCCTGGCCCCCTTGAGCGTTTTTGCCTTTTGGTATGATCAACCCTTGTTTTTCAATCAACCGGACTTGGTGATTATGGGGGCCATGACCGCCCTTGAAGGCAAAGGGGAGCTTTTGTACGCCGGACTGTTTCTGGGGTGGATCACGCAATTATTTGCTTTTGTTTTGCCCGCTGTTGCTGAAGATGATGAACGTAAAATCGGACAGTTGCTGGCTGCTTCCTTTGAAGCCCTGCGTCAAGATTTTTCCCGCCTGTTTGCGGCAAGTTTGTTGGTGGTGTTGCCAGTCTGGTTGCTGTTTGCCATGATCCGTTTGGTTTTACATATGCCGATTTTTACCCAAATGGCGATGGCTGATGATGCCTCTGCTTTGGCGTGGAACCTGATTTTCTTTACACTGGAGACATTAAAAGTCTTTTTGTGCGGTGGGTTGATGGCAATGGTATGGGCCTTGGCTTATGGGCGGATGCGAGGAAAAATACATGACCTTGGTTAAAATCTGCGGATTAAAAGAACCCGAACATGCCAATGTGGCGATGGAAGCGGGCACGGACTTTTTGGGTTGTGTTTTCTTTGAGCCCAGTCCACGCAACGTAAGCGTTGAACAAGCCGCTGAAGTCTTTGATATGATCGGGGACAGCGACGTGCGCAGTGTGGGATTGTTTGTGAACCCGGATGATGCGTTTCTTAATAAAATCCTCCATCAGGTGCGCCTTGATATTATCCAGCTTCATGGTCAGGAAAGCCCTGAACGGGTGGAAGAGGTCCGTCAAACCTATGGTCTGCCGGTGATGAAAGCCATGCCGATTGAAACAAAAGCGGATGTAGAGTCGGCCAAAATTTATGATGGAATTGCCGATTATTTACTGTTTGACGCTAAACCGCCGAAAGATGCCACCCGTCCGGGTGGTAATGCCCTTGCGTTTGATTGGACTTTGTTAAGCGGGACAAACTGGTCGGTGCCCTGGATGTTGGCGGGCGGCTTGACAGTGGAAAATGTCAAAGATGCGGTAAAACAAAGCGGTGCGCGTGCCGTAGATGTGTCTTCTGGTGTTGAAATTGAAAAAGGCGTGAAAAGCCCTGAGATGATCCAAGCCTTTATTGATGCCGTAAAAGGATAAAAATTCTTTCGTATTTCCTTTGCCAGCCCTTTTGCAAGTGCGCTATAAGTTTCACCAAATCGTACATCTTGATAGAAGTAGATAATGAACACACCCAACACATATATGGCCGGACCGGATGAAGACGGTCGTTTTGGTATTTTTGGCGGACGCTTTGTTGCCGAAACTTTGATGCCGTTAATTCTGGAAGTTGAAAAATACTTTAATGAAGCCAAAGACGACCCCGCTTTTAAAAAGCAAGTCGCCGGATACCTGAAACAATATGTCGGCCGACCAAGCCCGCTTTATTTTGCCGAACGTTTTACCGAACATTGCGGCGGGGCCAAGATTTATTTTAAACGCGAAGACCTGAACCATACAGGTGCTCATAAGATCAATAGCTGCGTGGCGCAGATTTTACTGGCTAAACGCATGGGCAAGAAGCGCATTATCGCTGAAACAGGTGCAGGCCAGCATGGGGTGGCAACTGCGACGGTCTGTGCTTTGTTTGGTCTGGAATGTGTGATCTTTATGGGCGCAACCGATATTGAGCGCCAACAGCCCAACGTCTTTCGCATGAAATTGCTGGGCGCGGAAGTCCGCCCCGTGACGGCTGGGGCCGGGACGTTAAAAGACGCTATGAATGAAGCCTTGCGTGATTGGGTGGCAAATGTTCATGACACCTATTATCTGATCGGCACCGTGGCAGGCCCGCATCCCTATCCGGTGATGGTGCGCGAGTTCCAAAAAATCATTGGCGAAGAAGTCCGTGAACAGATCATGGAACAAGAAGGCCGCTTGCCTGATACCTTGATCGCTTGTGTTGGTGGCGGCTCAAACGCCATGGGGCTTTTCTATCCATTCTTGGATGATCGCAACGTTCAAATTATTGGTGTGGAGGCCGCTGGTCTGGGTGTGGACACGGATGAACACGCGGCCTCATTAACGGGCGGACGTCCCGGCGTGCTGCATGGTAACCGCACTTATTTGCTGCAAGATGACGATGGTCAGATTGAAGAAGCCCATTCAATCTCTGCCGGTTTGGATTATCCCGGTATTGGGCCGGAACACAGCTGGTTGTTTGAACAAGGCCGTGTGGAATATCATTCGATCACGGATGATGAAGCCGTGGCTTCGTTTCAACTGTGCACCAAGCTGGAGGGGATTATTCCGGCGTTGGAATCTTCACATGCCTTGGCGGAAGCTGAAAAGATGGCCAAAACCATGTCGAAAGATAAAATCATTGTGGTCAATATGTCTGGTCGTGGCGATAAAGACGTCAACACGATTGCAAAAGCCATGGGGACAGTCCTATGAGCCAGACACGCATTGCCAAAAGATTTGAAATCTTAAAAGCCGAAGGCCGTTCTGCCTTTGTAACTTTTGTCACGGCAGGTGATCCTGATCTGGAAACATCTAAAAAGCTGTTGTCCGGTATGGCGAAAGCCGGGGCCGATATTTTAGAAATCGGTATGCCGTTTTCTGATCCGATGGCCGATGGTCCGGCCATTCAATTGGGCTCACAACGCGCACTTGCTGCTGGGATGACGCTTAAAGGCGTTTTGTCTTTGGTGTCTGATTTGCGCCAAAGTGATGACGAGACCCCGATTGTCTTGATGGGGTATTATAATCCGATCTATTCCTATGGCGTGGATAAGTTTTTGAACGATGCCAAGGCTGCGGGTGTGGATGGCTTTATCGTCGTTGATTTGCCGCCGGAAGAAGAACGCGAATTTGCCATTCCGGCAAAAGAGGCGGGTCTTGATTTCATCTATCTGACCACCCCGACGGCAGATGATGAACGTCTGGAAAAAATTGGTCGCCGCGCCAGTGGCTTTATCTATTATGTGTCGATCACAGGTGTCACCGGCACCGCATCGGCAACAAGTAGTGATGTGGCGGCTGCGGTGAAACGCATCAAAAATACAAGTGATCTGCCTGTTGCCATTGGGTTTGGTATCAATACCCCGGCACAAGCCCAAGAAATGGCAAGTGTAAGCGATGCGGCTGTTGTTGGCTCAGCCATTGTGAAAAAGATTGCTGGAAATTTGGACGAAAACGGCAAGGCCAAAGCAGGCTTGGTCGATGATGTTCTCTCTTACGTTAGTGAGCTGGCGGGTGGCGTAAAAGCCGCCAAAGCCTAAAGGAAGATATGGAATGAACTGGTTAACCAACTACGTCAAACCGAAACTACGCGACCTTGTGCGCCCGAAAGAAATTCCGGATAATTTGTGGCACAAATGTCCGAAATGCGGACAGATGATCTTTCATCGTGACTTGAAGAAAAACCACCAGGTCTGTCAGCATTGCGGCCACCACATGCGCCTGAGCGTCACAGAACGTCTTGAAATGATGTTTGACGAGGGGAAATACACCCGTGCAGAATTGCCGAAAGTACCCAGTGATCCGCTGAAGTTTAGTGACCGCCGCAAATATAAAGACCGTATTAAAGAAGCCAACAGCAAGACCAAAGAAACCGATGCATTGGTGGTTGCCCATGGTAAAATGGGCGGTCAAAATGTTGTGATTGCCGCCTTTAACTTTGACTATATGGCCGGCTCTATGGGCACAGCCGTTGGTGAAGGTCTGGTGGCTGCATCCAAGCTTGCCATTGTGCAGGATGCCGCTTTAATTGTTGTGCCCGCCTCAGGTGGGGCACGCATGCAAGAAGGCATTTTGTCTTTGATGCAAATGGCACGCACCACAATTGGGGTGGAACGGGTTAAAGAAGCCGGACTGCCATACATCGTTGTTTTGACAGATCCGACAACAGGTGGTGTGTCTGCTTCATTTGCCATGTTAGGTGACATCGCCATTGCAGAAAGCGGGGCGGTTATTGGCTTTGCCGGACGGCGCGTGATTGAACAAACCATCCGTGAGCAATTGCCCGATGATTTCCAAACAGCGGAATATCTGTATGAACACGGGATGGTCGATATGGTGGTGCGCCGCCATGAGTTGCGCCCGACCTTGGTGAGAGTTTTGAGCCTGTTGCGCCATACCAAGCCTGCGGGACATTTACTTGAATTGCCGCAAGAAGATACACCAGTTGAATCGGAAGATCTGGACAATATCAACGATATTCCGCCACCACCGGATATCCGCCGCGCCGATGGCGATAAGCTAAAAGGCGAAGAAGAAAAAGCTTCCAAGGATGAGGAGACACCCGCTGAGTAGCCAACAGCTTCTCAAGGATGTGGCAAAGCTCCACATCAAAGACATTGATTTGGGTCTGGAACGTTTTCAGACCCTATTAATGCGTTTGGGTCAACCCCATGAAAATTTACCTCCGGTCATTCATGTCGCCGGGACAAATGGCAAAGGCTCGACCATTGCTTATTTGCAAAGCATTTTTGAAGAAGCCGGATATTCGGTGCATGCTTTTACGTCCCCGCATCTGGTGAATGTGCATGAATCCATCACCTTGGCCGGACAGCACATTGATGAAGAAACCTTTTCGTCCTTGTTGCAAGAAGTCATAAAGGCAAACGCAGGTGCCGCCATGACGGTGTTTGAAGCCATTTCTGCGGTCTCTTTTTTGGCATTTACGCGCACAAAAGGCCATATCGTGTTACTGGAAACGGGTATGGGAGGGGCAGGCGATACCACCAATGTGGTGAAACATCCCATATTGTGTGCCATCACCCCGATTTCTGTGGATCATAGCGAGTTTTTGGGTAAATCCTTAGCGGAAATCGCCAGCCATAAAGCGGGTATCATCAAGCGTGATGTGCCCTGTGTGATTGCCAAACAGGACAGCGAAGTCTATCAGGTCATTCGTGATCGTAGCAAAGCCCTGAAGGCGCCGCTTTATCGGCAGGGGCGTGATTGGTTTGTAAAACGAACAGGTCGCCAAATGGTTTTTGAAGGTTGGGACGGGGATTATGCGTGGCCTTTGCCCGCTTTGGCCGGGGATCATCAGGTTGAAAATGCAGGTTTGGCGCTGGCCTGTCTGGAAGTTTTAAAAGGTCAGCATAGTTTGCATGAAGAAACCATCCGTCATGGTTTGCAACATGCCTATTGGCCCGGTCGTTTAGAACAGGTGAACGCCAATGATTTCCTCTCACCGGCGTGGCAGCTTTGGCTGGACGGTGGTCATAATGAAGCTGCTGCCAAGGTCTTGCGTCAACAAATCAAACGATGGAATGATAAGCCGCTTTACGTGATCTGTGGGATGATGAAACGCAAAAACAGCAAGGCGTTTTTAAAAGAAATTGCCGGATTGGCCGATCATATCTACACCGTGCCGATCCCGGATAAAGACTGTAAAAAACCAGAAAAACTGGCCAATCAGGTACAAGATGCTGGTGGGCTGGCAACCGCGTGCGAAGATATTGAGTTTGCCCTGAACTTGATCAAGGCTGAACGTAAAACCCCCGGGCGTGTCTTGATCTGTGGCTCCCTTTATCTTTTGGGTGCGTTTTATGCATTACGAGCGCGCACTTGATCTGATCTTTGCCAGCTATTTGAAAGCGAAACCGTTGATCGCGGGCAAGCTGGATCGTGAGGTGCGCGACCCGTCATTTCTTTTATCCATTGCCCGAAAGCATGATCTGTTACCTGCGCCGGATAAAGTACTTAAAGTGACGGGCAGTAAAGGTAAGGGGACGGTTGCACGTCTTTGCGCGCATAACCTGATGGCACATCGTGGTAAAGTCGCCTTGTTGGTCTCCCCGGAAGAGATCACCCATCTGGATCGAATGAGCATCAATGGTCAAATCATTACTGAAGCAGAATTTCTGTCTTGTTTTGAAGAAATATGGGGCTACATCGAACAACCGCAATCCCCACATTATCTATCGCCTTATGGTCTGTTTTTACTGATTGCCTTGTGTTGGTTCAAGCGCCAAGATGTGGATTGCATGGTGATTGAAACCGGGCGCGGGGTGCGTTTTGATGAGGGGGGGCAATTGCCCGCCAAAGTCGGGGTTGTGACCTCAGTCTTTTTAGAACATCCGACTTATCTTGGCCCGCATGTAGAAGATATTCGTGCAGATAAAATGTCCCTTGGTGAAACATGTGATTTCTTGATTAATGGATGTGAAATCTCCCCCGTTTCAACACAATATCCTGCATGGTATGGCAAGGCTTGTGCCATTGCTCAAAGGGCTTTACAGGCGTTTTGTGGTCAAGAAATAACCGTGCAGGAAATACCCGTTGCGTCTTTTGGGCAGAAAGAAAATGAAGCCGGACAGGTGATGATTTATGAAGGCATGATCGCTAAAGAAAGTGCTGATGTTGAGTTTTTAAAGGCCCTGTTGGCACAGTATAAAGGCGAGGTTGTCTTTTATATTTCTTTGCCGGATGATAAAGATGTTGCTGGTGTATGTGATCTTTTACAAAATCTAGGTGCTAGTTTTAAACATATCATTATGACAGGAGAGCGAGGCTTTCTCTCTTATGAAAAAGCACGCGTGCAATCGGTTGCCTATGAAGGTGCCTATGACGATGTGGTTGGGCTTCAGCAAGGTTTAAATCTGGGCACTGCAAAAGTGATTTACTTTATCGGCACCCAGACTTTCCTGCGTTTGGTGAAACAGGCGTTTTTCTCATGAAGGTGATTGAACAACTTTTAAGCTACCCAAAATTTGGTAAACCGGGTGTGCTTGAGCGTATGGATGCGCTGATACATGGGTTAACCATGGTGCCGACGATTAAAGTCGTGGGGTCGAATGGCAAGGGCACGACTGCACATATGATGGCGCATATGGCAGGGGTATTGGGGAAATCTGTCGGGTTATATACATCTCCGCATTTGTTGAGGTTGAATGAACGCATTCAGATTAATGGACGTGATATTGAAGATGTAGAACTTACACAAGCACTTGCATGGGCTATCGATCGTGCACAAGCATTAGAGGGTGTGGGCCGTTTTGAGATATTTACTGCCGCTGCCCTGTATCATTTTTCACGCAAAGCGATAGACGTGGCGATAATGGAAATTGGTTTGGGCGGACGCTTTGATCCGGTGCGTGTGGCACGGGGACGTATCTCGGTTCTAACCTCGATAGATTTGGAACATACGGCCATTTTGGGTCATACGATCAAAGAAATCGCAACTGAAAAAGCCGCCGTTTGTAAACCGGGTGATTTGTTGATCAGTGCGGTGCGTGGGGTTGAAGACTGTGTACCAGACGGGGTCACCTATATGGAGGTGAGTGATCCGCCTTTATCACCTTTACAAAGGAATGCGCGCTTGGCGGCTTTTGCGCTGAAAGAGCATTTTTCTTTGCCTGAATTACCAGAGGCCTACGGGGTTAAAGTGCCCGGACGTTTGCAACGACTATCAAGCACACCACCCCTATACGTGGATGTGGCCCATAGTGTGGCTGCGGTTCAGACCGTTTTAGATCACTTTGGCGACACCCCCATAACACTGATGATTGCAGCGCGCCGGGATAAAGACTTTAACGCACTCGATTATATCTTTCATCATGTGATTGCTCTGCAATGTGATGAGGATATGCAAGAGCCGGATAGTTTGCTGCAGATGTTCAGCGCACAGCATAAAGACAAAGCCGATGACGTTGCCCAAGCTCTGGAGTTAGCCATCCGTCATTGCAGGCATGAAGGCGTTATTGTCTGTTTGGGTGGGTTTGGCATCGTTGGGCGTGTGCTGGCCCATTTCAGCGGGGCTCACTATGATGTGATTGGTTTGTGAAGAGGAAAAGTGCCATTCTTTAAGGCATGAAAAAACTTATCCTCATATCTGCCTTCACCCTTTTACTGACAGGCTTTACGGCAAAAGCAGCCGATAGATTAGCTGTTGTGGAACTCTTTACCTCACAAGGCTGTTCAAGCTGTCCTCCGGCCGATGCGTTCTTGGGAGAGCTGGCCATGCGTTCAGACGTTTTGGCTTTGGCCTACCATGTGGATTATTGGGATTATATTGGTTGGAAAGACATTCATGCACAAGCGGCCTTTACTCAACGCCAACGCCAATATGCCCAGACCTTTAACTTGCGCTATATCTATACCCCGCAAATGGTGGTTTCGGGCAGCTTTGAAACGACAGGTACGGCACGACGTTCCATCATACAGGCGATAGAAACACAATTATCAAAGAGCCATGATATCTATTTACAGTCTGACAACAAGACGTTGACGTTAGATGGGCCAACCCAAGACGGAGCTGTGGGTGTGTATCAGGTCAGCTATCATAAAGAAGTCGTGACTGAAGTGCGTCGGGGGGAAAATCGTGGCAGGACATTGACCGATTATCATATCGTGCAGGATTTAACTAAAATTGGTCAATGGCAAGGCGGGCACATGACGTTGGCTTTGGATATCAATGCATTGAATAAAGAAGGTGGTCATGCGGTGTTTCTGCAACGTCAGGACAACCTGCATATTGTTGCAGCCCTGCGCCTTTAAATTTTTTCTTGAATAATACGTCTGTTTCCCCATATGGAAACTTAACGCTCAGGAGGTACTTTTCATGTTATTTGGAATGAACTTGCGTAAACCGCAGAGAGATCATGTTGATCATCCCTTGCAAGGTCCCTACAGTGGTGGCAGTGAAGAACCATTGTTGCGTGATCTGCTGGAAGATCCGCTTGTGCATATGGTTGCGCATTCCGATAAAATTGAAAGAGATGACTTGGTTGGGTGCATGGAAAGTGCCAAGGGCAAGATGCGGCTTAAAAACCGACATTGAGTGGGCAGCAAAAGGGCTGCGTCTTTTTAGACAGCGGCCCTTTTTTTGTCTGCTGACTTGTTTTAGACCAGACCTTTTTCCATCGCGCTTGTCATGCGTTTGGCAAAAGCCGTCATGTCAGGCACAGTCTCGCCTTCAATGATGCGCGCTTGGTCAAGTAAGAGATGGGCGGCATCATCAATGGTTTGGCTGGTACCGTCTGCTGAAAGATCAACCAGCTTTTTCACCAGAGAATGGGATGGGTTGATTTCTAAAATCGGTGCATCGTCGGGCACAGATTGACCATGTTGTTTCAACATACGTTGCAAGTTGCGGTCCATGGCCGTTTCACTGGCGACCAGACAAACAGCACTATCGGTTAGTCGATCTGTGCTGCGGACTTCCTGGACATCATCGCCAAGGACAGCTTTGAACGCAGCGCAGAGACGATCGACACCATCTTTATCCGCACTGTCTTCTTTATCTGCACTGTCTTTGTCTTCGCCGTCTTTCTTGATTTTAGAAAGGTCAGCCCCACCTTTGGTGATGGATTGGAATTTCTTTTCTTCAAATTGCGCGACATTAGGAATCCAGAATTCGTCAATCGGATCCGTCATGAACAAAACTTCCACCCCTTTGGCTTTAAAGCCTTCCAGTTGGGGGGAGCGTTTCAACGCGTCGAGATTTTCGCCGGAAATATAGAAGATTTCGTCCTGGCCTTCTTTCATGCGGGAGACATAGTCTTCAAGGCTGGTCCACGCATCACCATTGCTTGACTTAAAGCGCGCCAAAGCAAGGCATTCTTTTTGGTGTGCGAAGTCTTCGTAGATACCTTCTTTCATGACGGCACCGAAGTTTTCCCAGAATGTGGCATAGCCTTCAGCGTCTTTTTTGGCTTTTTTCTTCAGCTCACCCAAGACTTTTTTGGTCAGGCCGGTTTTGATTTTTGCCAAGACTGGATTGTGTTGCAGCATTTCACGGCTGACGTTGAGCGGCAAATCACCACTGTCGACCACACCGCGTACAAAACGCAGATACTGTGGAATGACTTCGTCACAATCGTCTGTAATGAAGATACGATTGACATAAAGTTTCAGATGGTTTTTACGCTCTGGTGTAAAGAGATCAAACGGGCGTGTGCCGGGGATGAACAACAGGTTGGTGTATTCAATCACCCCTTCCACATGATTGTGCATGGTCAGCCACGGGTCATCAAAAGCATGTGCAACGTGGTGATAGAACTCTTTATATTGTTCTTCACTGATATCTTTGCTTTGACGGGTCCAGATGGCGGACGCGCTGTTGAGGTTTTCTTCTTTTTCCCCTAACAGGACAATCGGAATATCGATATGATCTGAATAGGTGGTTACGATATTGCGCAGACGCATATCTTCAAGATATTCGCCCTGATCTTCACGCATATAAAGTGTAATGGTTGTACCGTGGCTATCGCGCGTGGCCTCATTAATGGTGTATTCGCCTTCACCAGCACTGGTCCATAGCCATGCTGTATCTTCGCCAGCTTTGCGGGTGGTGACTTCTACTTTTTCAGCAACCATAAAGGAAGAATAAAACCCGACGCCAAATTGCCCAATGAGATTGACGTCTGCCTTACCCGATGCTTCGGCTGCTTTAATAAAAGCTTCTGTACCAGATTTTGCGATTGTCCCTAAATTGTTGATCAAATCGTCGTGGTTCATGCCGATGCCGTTATCGGCTAAGGTCAGTGTCTTGGCATCTTTATCCACTTTCAATGTGATCCGGAAGTCCGAATCGCCCTCTGATAATGACGAATCGGTCTGGGATTCATAGCGTAACTTGTCACACGCATCGGAGGCGTTGGAAATCAGCTCACGCAGAAAAATTTCTTTGTTGCTGTAAAGCGAATGGGTAACGATGTGCAAAAGTTTGCTAACTTCTGCCTGAAACGAAAGTTTTTCCTCAGTCATAGTCTTTTTTTTATCCCCTACTCATCAAATGAATGTGTGGGATATGTTCAAATTTTACAAAAGATGCAAGTCCTTCCTGTAAAGAAATTGCAAAACTTGCATCTCTTGTATTGCTCTTGACGGCAGAAGACGCTATGAGAGGATAAATTTCACTTAAACAGTGGCGCTGAAAATCTGGCTGCTCTGTTGTAATCTTATAAAATCGTTAGGACTTGGGTTTAAAATGCAGTCTCCTTTGCAAATTGTTTTCCGCGACGTTGATCATTCAGATGCGGTAGAAGAGCGTATCCGTGAAAAAGTAGAAATGTTGGAAAAACATTCCGATAAAATCGTTAGCTGCCGTGTTACTGTAAGTGCTCCGCACAAAAGCAAAACCAAAGGCAAATTGTTTGATATCCGTCTTGACGTTTCCATGCCGGGCGAAGAAATCGTTGTGAACAAAACCCACAATGATGACCACGCACATGAAGACGTCTATGTGACATTGCGGGATGCATTTGATGCGGCACGTCGTCAAATCAAAGAATGGGTTCAACGCAATCGCGGTGAAGTCAAACAGCATGATGATGAAGCTGCTGCCATTTAATCTTTGAGATTTCAAAGGTATTTCAAAAGCCCGCTTTCTGTTAGAGGAGGCGGGCTTTTTCTATTTAATTTATAAAATCTTATTTTCCAAGTGATTGAAATACAATTATGCAGAAAACCTTCTAAGTGATGAATGGGTGGAAAATTTGCTCAAATAGTGTATAGTTGTGAAGTTGCGAAAGAATTCGCCTACTTAAATTCAGAAGGAATTTAGCTATGGTTAATGGAATTTCTAACCGTTCAATTTTCACTGTTTTGACTCAGTCACATGCAAAAACGACATCGCGATTTGAGTACAAAAATAAATACGGGCTTGAAGACAATTTACTGCGCATGATTGCAGAAAAAGACCCGGATAAGGCTGATGCCTTTAAACAAAAACTTGAAGAGTGGAATCGCACAGCAGACATGCTTAAGACTGCGAAAAAGGATTTCTCAGAACAGAGAAAAGCTGCGGCGCGTGAGAAAATAGAGCAAATCAAAAAAGAACTTCAGATGCTTCAAATGCTGGCTGTGACCAATCCAAAAGCAGCGGCCAGACGATTGGCACAATTAAGTAGAGAATTAAGCGCGGCAGTCAAATCCTATGCTGCGGCAAGTGCGGGTAGCGGGGTTGATATATCCTCCACACCTTCTTTAACTGGTGCGGCAGCGACAACAACGGCATCAGGGGTGGAAAACGCAGCAACAGTTTCTGAGCCAGGACAAGGTGGTGATCAAGTTACAACCTCTCCCCCACAACAGACTGAGGCAGAGGCTGCTGCGGCGACGGATGCTGCTGCACAAGAAAACCTGTCCGATGAACCAACTGAGGATTTGGGGGAAGGCGCACCAAACGTAAAAGAAGCCGTTATGGCGACATTTAATGAAATGGAAAAAAAATCTTCTGAGCGCCGTGAAGATGCAAAGTTTGCAGCAGATGTAAGAGAAATCAAAAATATGATAAAAGGGATTCTTGCAACAATTAAACGTGCGATGGAAGATGGAAAGGAAAAAGATGATCTTATTGGTCAGGTTGAAGATGATCTGGCGAATATTGACTCCAGTTTATCTGAATTAACATCTTCTGTTCAAGTTGATGCAGGGGTGGTGGTGCCAAGCCTCAATATTTCTATATAGGCCTTTTAAGGGCTACAGTTATAGATATTTACTTTACAATAATTCTCTAATCTAGTAGGAGTGGCTTTGAAAAGCGCAGAAAACCTCACTTTTTGTATGGGTTTCTTTCTCTTTTTTACAAATAAACACATTTTTTTTGTAATTGACACATAAATTACATTAAACTATGTGTTTATGTATTCAGGCATAACGCCCCCCGTATTTGACTTTGTTTGATATCAAAATTGCAAGAAACTGAGGTTGTATAAAGATGGCTTTTTTCCAAGAGGACGTACTGGAAGTAAAACACTGGAACGATAGTTTGTTCAGTTTTAAAACGACACGTCCAGAATCACTGAGATTTCACAACGGTCATTTTGTCATGATCGGGTTGGAAGTTGAAGGCAAGCCATTGTTGCGCGCCTATAGTATTGCAAGTGCCAATTATGAAGAGCATTTGGAATTTTTGAGCATTAAAGTGCAAAATGGACCGCTGACTTCTAAATTGCAGCATCTGAAAAAAGACGACAAGTTGTTGATCAGCAAAAAACCTGTTGGCACATTGGTGATTGATGACCTGACACCGGCAAAGAATCTTTTCCTCTTTGCGACCGGGACAGGCTTGGCACCGTTCATGAGCATCATTCGCGATTTTGAGACCTATGAACGTTTTGATAAAGTGATCTTATGCCACGGTGTGCGTTACGTTAGTGAGTTGGCGTATCAGGATTATATTCAAAATGAATTGCCTAATCACGAGTACTTGGGTGAAATGATTTCTGAGAAACTGGTTTATTACCCCACCGTTACGCGTGAACCCTATAAAAACCAAGGCCGTATTACCCATTTAATTGAAACGGGTAAACTGTGCGAAGACTTAGGTCTGCCGCCGCTGAACCCTGAAACAGATCGCGCCATGATTTGTGGTAGTCAGTTGATGAATGAAGATACCTGTAAAATTTTGGATGACTTAGGTTTTAGGGCATCTACCCATACAGGCGATGCTGCTGAATATGTGATTGAACGCGCTTTCGTTGAACGCTAATTGTTATTTCTTAGAATTATTCAACTAAAAAGCACCTCTTTTTTTGTGAAATGAGGTGCTTTTTGTTTGCTAATGAGCCGTCATTTTTATATAAGGTTTCCATAACCTTATTCTGGGTGGAAGGTTTTATGGGCACAGCATTTAATAAAGTGATAAGGGCGATCCGCGCAGATATTTCTGCGTTGTTGTTGATTGCTTTTATCTATCAATTGCTGATGCCTGTGGCTGTATTGGCAGGGGAAGAGACGCTCAATGCCGATTTCCAGGCTGACTTGCGCGCCAGTATTTGTCGTGTAAAATTTTCACAAGACAACAACATACCAGATGCTCCGCGCCATACGGATGGGTTTGTTTGTGATTTATGTCTGATCACAACATTCCTTTGGGCGGACCCGGCCAGTATTTCGCCTGTTGTGGATATGGCGACTTATCGTCGCCTCCCTGAAACGACACAATATGCTTTGTCTTTGCGTGAAACACATTTTGCGCAAATTCTAGGTAATCTCTCTTCATCACGTGCCCCACCGTCACTTTGATTGATCTGACTTCGACCATTCAATCAATTTTAAAAAAAGTGACTCCAGATGACCAAATCTCATTTGTTATGGGGGGTGGCACTTAGTGCGCTCCTGCCTTTATCCGCCTATGCGCAAGACCCTGTTAAATTGCCGGAAGTGTTGGCACAAGATAGAATCGAAAATCCGCAAAAGATCGTTGTTGATCTTGAAGAAGATACAGCATTTCCTTTTGCAGATGGTGGTGAATACTTGAAATCTGTCCCCGGTGTGTCTGCCAGCCGAATGGGTAGCCATGGTGTTGACCCTTTCATACGTGGACAAAAGCAAACCCAGCTGAACATCGTTGATGACGGGGTTTATGTGCAAGGGGGGTGCCCTAACCGAATGGATCCGCCTTCGTCATTTTTGTCTCTTGAAGGTAATGACGAATTGATCGTTGAAAAGGGGTATAACTCTGTCCAATATGGTCCCGGCGGGTCCGGCGGTACGGTCATGACCAAACATAATGCGCCAACCTTTGAAGAGGGCAAAAGCAGTAAAATTACTTTGTCCACGGGCTATAACAGCAATGGTGTTGAACGTGATGCAGGGGCGAAAGTCGCAGTTGGTTTTGGCCCGGATGGATACGTTCGTGGCAATGTGGAAATGAAAAAAGCCAACACCTATGAAGATGGGAATGGCAAAAAAGTACGCTCCGGGTTTAGAAATCACAGCGGACGTTTGGATTTTGCCTTTAGCCCGACAATGGACACGGACATGAAATTCGGCATTCAGTTGGATGATACATCTGACGCGCTTTTTGCTGGGGCGGGTATGGATGCGCCAGAATCTACCATGTATGCCATGCGCGGTGGGGTAGAACAAAAAGTTGATTTTGCCGGCTTTAATAAAGTATCTGCATCTGCTTATGTCAGTCAGGTCGATCATATCATGGATAACTTTTCCCTGCGCAGCCGTGCAGGTATGGGTATGTTGACCGAGTCCGATACGCAAATTGTCGGGGGTAAGCTCACAACCGAAGGCTCCGGGCTTCTTTTAGGGGCTGATCTGAAGCTGATGAAGCAAGATGCGCTGCGTTATATGGGCGCACAGACCAATATTTACGCCAGCGGCAATGAACATGCCTATATGTGGCCGGGCGTTCAAAGCAACCAGATTGGTCTATTTGGTGAAAAAACCTTTGATATGAGCGAAAGCGCAAAGTTGAAAGTTGGGCTGCGGTATGATTATGTCAGCGTGGATGCGGATAAAGTAGATACCGTTTCTGCCAGAACCACACGTTCAGCCAACGATGTCTACCAGATGTATTATGGGACAACATGGGAAAATCAGGAAGAACATAACTTTGGCGGTCTGCTGCGTTATGACTATGCCATTAATTCCAATATCAATGTTTTTGGGAGCCTGTCACGGGTGGTCAGAACGGCAGATGTGACGGAACGTTCCATGGCTGGTGATCATGCAGCGGCTGCAAACCGTTGGGTTGGTAATCCTAATATTGACCCTGAAAAACATCATCAAATTGAACTTGGTTCTTCCGTTTCTTACGAGACATGGAATGTTGGCGGCTCGGCCTTTTATAACAAGGTTAACGACTATATCTTGCGCGACAACGCAACGGGTCAAGATGGTATATTGCTTGCTGATAATGCCGATATCTATCGCAACGTTGATGCCACACTGATGGGTTTTGAACTGTCAGGCGGTATGGACGTGATGGATGGTCTGAATGTCGGGCTTAATGTGGCCTACACTTATGGCGAAAATGACGAAGACAACCGCCCGCTGGCACAAATTGCGCCGCTGGAAGTTGGATCATCCGTTGAATATAGTACTGAAGACTGGATGACAGGTCTGCGCATGCGCGCTGCGGCACGTCAAACCCGCGCGGATATTGGGGCGGTTACAAGCGGACAGGATACGGAAAAAACAGGTGGATATGCCGTTTTTGACATCTATGGCAAAGTTTGGGCCTTTAAACCGTTTAATGTGGCCTTGGGCGTGACTAACGTCTTGGACAAGACCTATTCAAACCATTTGAACCGATCCAGCAGCTTTGACAATGAAGTGACGAAAGTGAATGAGCCGGGACGTTCATTCTTCCTTCGGGTCAATGCGCAGTTCTGATCACTATCGGATTGACGAAACCACCGGGCAGGTTGTCGTGGACAGCCCGCTCGGTGGTCGTCTTTTGCCTGTTTTTAGTGCTGTTTTTATTCATGTCGCCGTGTTCTTAAGTCTGTTTGCTGTTGATTTTGAAGGCGACGCTGCCGCCGTGCAGCAAGAAAAGGTCTTTGAAGTCGCAGTTGTGATGGATGCTGTTGAGCCGCCCGCAGTTGTTGAAGCCCCCATAGTTGAACAAGAAGTCGAAGAGGAAGCCGAACCGATTGAAGAGGTGGTTGAGGAACCAGAACCGATTGAACCGGAAGCCGAGATTATTGAACAAAAAGAACCTGAAAAAACTGTTGTTCTTCCTGTTGTGCTGAAACCACGTGTAGCAGCAAGTGTTACGCCTCTTAAAAAGCCGGAGATTCAGCCAAAACCTGTGAACGTGCAAACTATGCCACAAAAGCACCAAGTTGTGCAGGTTCAAAGGCGCCCTAAAAAGATTGGATTTATAAAACCTGTTTATCCAGCTTATCTGAAAAATCCCCCACCGCCTTATCCTAAAAAGGCCAAAAGCAGAAGGCAGGAAGGAATTGTAGAGCTGCGGGTGTGGGTGAGTGAAAAAGGCAGTGTCCTTCGCCTACAGCTTTTTAAAACATCAGGTCATCCTATGTTAGATCGTGCGGCCTTAACGACCGTGGAGAAATGGCGGTTTCTCCCAGCAAAGAGAAATGGTGTTGCTGTTCAAAGCGAGGTGATTGTGCCAATTCGTTTTAATCTGAAGTCATGAATTTGATTGCTGTTCTTGCATAAGTTTGTTAGAACATTTAAATGTTTCTAGTTACTGGAATGTTTCTTTAATGGTGTATTGTTTAAACAGAATGATGAGAGTGATCCGCGCGGATATTTCCGCGTTGATGTTGATCGCCTTTCTGTTTCAACTGCTCACCCCTATTGTTGTGCTGGCCAGCGGTCCGTCAGCAGATTCTGAGTTTCAAAATGCCCTGCGATCCAGCATTTGTCGCGTTATCGTTGACGATTCTGAACAGAGCCCCGATACACCAAGCCATACCGATGGATTTGTTTGTAGTTGGTGCGTGCTTTGTTCTGTGGACGCACAAGTAGATAACGACCTCCTTCCCGAAGTCGTCTTTCGTAATCCTCTAGCCGGACTCCCCCAGTCCATAGAGGGTGCAAACGGGTTTGAAATCGCCTTTTCAATACAGGCTAACCCATTTGCACCACGTGCGCCTCCTTATCAATAAGTTTTGCCCTCCCATAGGTGGGTGATCCTTGTTTATTGCCACCTCTTAAGGGTTTCTCGCCTATGCGAAAGCCTGGAAAGAGGGGGTTATCTTTTTGAGATACTCCCTCTTTTCTTGCGCTTCATTCCAATCTGGTCCATTCTCTGCCCACCATGCAGATCGACACATTAGGACAAGCCCGTATTACGGCGGTGCTGGGTCCGACAAACACCGGAAAAACATACCTTGCCTTAGAGCGAATGATGGCCCATGCGACAGGCATGATTGGCTTCCCGCTGCGTTTGTTAGCGCGGGAAAATTATGATCGGGTGGTTAAAATCAAAGGGCCGGGTCAAGTCGCTCTGATCACGGGGGAAGAAAAAATTATCCCCGCCCATGCGCGTTATTTTCTCTGCACTGTGGAATCGATGCCAGTTGATCGCGATGTCGAATTTGTTGGCATTGATGAAATCCAACTCTGCGCGGACCCGGACCGCGGCCATGTTTTTACAGACCGTTTATTGAATGCGCGGGGACGTTCAGAGACTATGTTTATGGGCTCACGCACCATCGCGCCATTGATCCGCCAATTGGTCCCGGATGTTGACTTTCAAGAACGTCCAAGATTTTCAAACTTGACCTATACCGGATCAAAAAAAATTACCCGCCTCCCCAATCGCAGTGCCATCGTGGCTTTTTCTGCCTCTGAAGTGTATGCCATTGCTGAATTGATCCGTCGACAAAAGGGCGGGGCGGCTGTTGTGTTGGGGGCTCTGAGCCCACGTACCCGCAATGCACAAGTCGGGCTCTATCAAGCTGGTGAAGTGGAATATATCGTTGCCACCGATGCCGTCGGCATGGGTTTGAATATGGATGTGGACCATGTTGCCTTTGCGGCATTAAGCAAGTTTGACGGTCATCGAATGCGTGCCTTAACCCCGTCAGAAACCGCACAAATCGCGGGTCGGGCAGGTCGTTACATGAATGACGGTACTTTCGGGGTGACAGGGGATTGCCCGGATATGGACCCGGAAATCGTTGATCGTCTGGAAGCCCATGAATTTGAAAATATCGAACAGCTTTATTGGCGCAATTCCCGTTTGCGGTTCACCAATGTGGAAACGCTGTTGATGGATTTGCGCCGCAGTCCACAGACTAAATCTTTAACCCGTCCGCGTGTGGTTGAAGATGAAGTCACTTTGGAATTTTTGATCAAAAACCCCGATGTCATGGCACAGGCGCAACACACCAGCCGGGTGAAGCTTTTGTGGGAAGTGTGCCAAATACCGGATTTTGCCAAGACCATGTCCGATAGCCATCCGCGTTTGTTGGGTCAGCTGTTTTTACATTTATGTTCTCATGAAAATATCTTACCAACCGATTGGGTCGCTGCCCATGTGCAACGTCTGGATCGTGTGGATGGGGATATCGACACATTGACTCATCGTTTGGCTGGTATTCGTACATGGACCTATGTGTCACAGCGTAGTAACTGGATGAAAGACGCGGCCCATTGGCAGGATGTGACCCGCACCATCGAAGATAAAATATCTGATGCGTTACATGAGCAACTGACCAAACGTTTTGTGGATCGTCGCACTTCAACCTTGATGAAAAAGCTGAAAGATCGTGATGACCTGTTGGCTGCTGTGACCAAGTCAGGGGATGTGCTGGTGGAAGGTCATTTTGTCGGTCGCTTGGAAGGTTTTCATTTTGCTGCGGATGACACCGATAATCCTCATGCCAAACGGGCGGTTAATTCAGCGGCGTTGAAGGCCTTACGTCAGGAAATGGGGACGCGGGTTGCCCATTTTGAAGAGGAAAAGGATACGGCTTTCAGTTTGCGCGATGATGGGCGCATCTTATGGCGCGGGACGGTTTGTGCCCGTTTGTTTAAAGGTAGTGATATTCTGAAACCTCGGTTGGAAACACTGCCGTTTGATTTGATCGATGAAGCTTTGCGCCAGCGTGTGGGGGCACGGCTACAAAAATGGTTGGATCGCACCATCAGGCAAACATTAAAACCGTTGTTTGATTTGGAAAAAGCAAACCTAAGCGGCGCGGCGCGGGGATTGGCCTTTCAATTGCGAGAGGGACTGGGAAGTCTGTCGCGAAACCGAGTGGGGGACTTGATCCAAGACATTGAAGTCAAAGATCGTAAAGCTTTGAGAAAATGCGGTGTCACCATTGAACGCCATAGCCTTTATTGTCCGAAATTATTGAAAGCAGCAGCGGTTCGCTTGCGTGCGGATTTATGGACGATCTTTCATGAACCTGCTATCGCTCCGGCCTATCCGGGGGCAGGTCTGATGTCTTTTCCGCTTGATCCCGAAACGCCTGCAGCTTTTTATCAGGCAACGGGGTATCGCTGTTTTCAAGGGCGTGCCTTGCGCATCGATATGGTGGAACGTCTTGCTGAACTGGCGTGGGAACGAACCAAAAAATCCCCTTGTGATCTGGATGCAGATTTTCTCTCCTTAGGGGGATGCGGTTATGAGGCGATGACGGATATTTTACGCGGGCTTGGATATGTCGTTGAAAAAAAAGCCGAGGGGCTTAAAGTTAAACGCAAGAAAGCCCATATGAAAAAGAAAGAAAAGCTGCCTAAGAAACCCCGCGTGAAAGTGAATGCGGACTCGCCTTTTGCACAGTTGAAGAATTGGAATAAATGACCGAAACGCTGCGTATCGATAAATGGCTCTGGCATGCCCGTTTTTTTAAAAGCCGCACCCTGGCCAGCAAGTTTGTTCAATCCGGTAAAATGCGGGTGAACGGGTCGTCGATTTCAAAACCCCACGTTAATGTAAAAGCCGGTGATGTGTTGACTTTCCCGTCAGGACCCTACATTCGCTTGATCAAAGTGCTGGAGATGGGCACCCGACGTGGCCCTGCCCCAGAGGCGCGTACCCTTTATGAGGACCTCGACCCGCCACAACCCAAGCCCAAACAAGAACGTCCACCTGTTGTGGCTGAACGCGCCCCCGGTTCAGGCCGCCCCACCAAACGCGAACGTCGCGTGATGGACAGATGGTTGGATGAGGCGGAAGAGACTTAGGCCCTTAATTCTAAGTGGGGTGACTTATGCCTCTTCGTCGTCATGGTCCTTCTGTGCCCTTTTGAGGCGCAGGTACAAGGCACCGACAATGACGAGAACCCAGATGCTGATGCCGAAAAGACCGAGACGCGCAGCCGGGTCTTTTTCCAAGACAAACATGGAAAAAGCGATTCCTAAAAGGAAGATGATCAAGGCGAAGACCGCCATATCTGCTTTAAATTCGGGTCGCTTACTCATGGGGCAAGGATATACAGTTAAACGCGTTTGAAAACCAATGAAAAATTATTAGCGGGCATGTCGATAACATCTTGCAATTCGAGACCATTCTTCAAGGCTTCTTTTTCAACATCTTCCATATGGCGCACGCCAAAGCGCGGGTCTTTCTCCAAGAGCCAGCCTTCAAAGGCTTCATTTGACGGGGCGGTATGGGCCCCATGCCGCCGATAAGGGCCATAGAGATAGAGAATGCCTCCTGCCTTGACATATCGGCCTGCTTTTTCCATCAGTCCTACAGTGGCTTCCCACGGGCTAATGTGGATCATGTTGATGCAAAGCAAGGCATCGATTTGATCTTGAGGCCAACCGTCTTGGGTGGTGTCCAGTTGTACGGGTGCTTCTACGTTGGGGAGGTTTAGATGGTTGACCCAGCTTTCAATACTTTTCAGACAATCTGTTTCCAGATCGCTGGGATGCCAGATGATATCGGGAAAGGATTGAGCAAAATGAACGATATGTTCACCGCTGCCACTGGCAATTTCAAGGACATTTCCCTGAGGGGGTAAATAAGATTTTAGCACATTTAATATAGCATCTTTATTACGTTCTGTCGCGGGGTAGAAGAGGCGGTTATCCATGGTAAAATCCTTCGTTTTCAGTAAGATAAGTTCGCTCAGGACATCTTGCAAGAGTTAGATCAGTTCTAAGTCGCAGAAATAAAGCAAAAAAAAGCAATAACCACAATATTCATATGGTTGCTCGCGCTAAAAGTTTGTGCTAACCCAATCCAGCAAATTGACGAGGTCGGGCCGATGTATATATCGCGGGCCTTGAAAATAAATAACGATTCGCCTTTTTCAAGTGACCGATTCGGTGAACTTATGCAAAGGCTTTCTAGCGAACGGAGATTCAAATGACCTACGTTGTCATGGAAAACTGTATTAAATGTAAATACACCGACTGTGTCGAGGTCTGCCCGGTTGATTGTTTCTACGAGGGTGAGAACTTTTTGGTGATTAACCCCGATGAGTGTATCGATTGTGGTGTGTGCGAACCGGAATGTCCGGCAGAAGCTATTTTGCCTGATACCGAAGATGGTATCGAGAAGTGGTTGGAAATAAACCAAAAATATGCAGAAGTCTGGCCGAATATCACAGCGAAAAAAGACCCGATGGACGGCGCCGATGAGCAAAACGGCAAACCGGGTAAAGAAGCGGACCTCAGCGAAAATCCAGGCGCTGGCGACTGAGCCTTTTCTTGATTTTGCAAAGGTTTAACCTAATGATACCGGCCTTCTATCTCTAGGAAGGTCGGTTTCTGTCATGCTTTTGTAACTTTGGGCTGTTTTTTTGGCCTATCCTGTGTTATAAGATTAGACATCAACCAGTTCCGCGTTGGGACTGGTTTTTGACCGTCCAGAGTCTGAATACCCATTACCCCTAACTAATTCTGGTCCGGTTACCTAACCATATGTAGACGACCCGTTGTCCTTTGATCCCTCTGCTTCCCCAAAAGCGGATGGTTTTTTTTGACACTAATTTTTGGCGATGGGAAGTCCATACAAGAAGAGTGAGAGATAAAAAAATGGCTCAAAACCTTCCGTTCGACTCAGGTGATTTCGTTGTTTACCCAACACACGGCGTTGGCCGCGTGATCGGTGTAGAAACACAAGAAATCGGTGGGCACGAATTGCAGTTGTTTGTGATTACTTTTGAACATGAGCGTATGACCCTGCGCGTCCCCGTTGGCAAAATTAAAGCTGCAGGCCTGCGTAAGTTGAGTTCCGACAAAATCATGGAAACTGCGCTAACGACTTTAAAAGGCAAAGCCAAAGTCAAACGCACCATGTGGAGCCGTCGGGCACAAGAATATGAAGCAAAAATCAACTCCGGTGACCCGGTTCTGATCGCAGAAGTGGTTCGCGATCTCTATCGTAACGTTGGTCAACCGGACCAGTCTTTCTCCGAGCGTCAAATTTATGAAGCAGCTCTTGAGCGTTTGGCTCATGAAGTTGCTGCTGTTGAAAATATTGATAAAGATGCTGCGACTGAGAAATTGGAAGATGTGCTTCAAAAAGAAAAAGCTGCTTAAGCTTTTCTTGCACAACGTCTTTTTAAAAGGCAGGATGGATCAAATGGTTCTCCTGCCTTTTTTAATGCGAGGACACTGGGTTAAAAATTGGTGAGTTATGGCACAAGATACGAAATTTGCAGAGCTGGCCGCAAAACAGCGCATTTGGGCTATCGCAAGCGTGCATGGGGAGCTGGATAAGCTAAAAGCCCTGCATGGTCAGCTTGCCAACCATTTTTTAGCAGGCGATGCCCTTATATATATGGGTAATGTCATGGGCCGTGGTCCCAATGTGGGCGGCTGTATCAACGAAATTCTAAATTTCCGACGTCTGGTTATATTGCAAGACGGGGCAGAACTTGACGATGTGATCTTTTTACGTGGTTGTCAGGAAGAGATGCTCTATAAATTGCGTCACATTCCCTTTGCGCAAGAACCGCAAGAAGTGCTGGAATGGATGTCTAATCAGGGGGTGGAAAGTACTCTGCGCGCTTATGGCACATCCTGCCAGGAAGGTATTAATGCGGCCAATGAAGGCATGACCGCCTTGAGCCATTGGATGAACACTCTGAAAGCAGAGATGCACCGAATCGATGGGCATGAACAATATATGGATTCTTTGAAAAGAGCCGCTTATACGCAAGATAAGCGCTTATTGTTCGTGAACGCAAATGTGGTGTCGGACATGCCCTTGGATGCCCAAAGCGATGCGTTCTGGTGGGGGACACAGGAGTTCCGTGAACTTGACCACCCCTACGGCGGGTTTGAACGCACAGTGCGTGGCTACGACCATCGCCAAGAAGGATTCCACATGGCGCAGCATCAACTTTGTATAGATGGTGGTTGCGGGTTTGGCGGAAAATTAATCGGGGTGTGTTTCGATAAAACCGGTGCGTTAATTGAACGTATTGAAATTTAGGTTCTGAGTTATAAAACTGATTAAAAACAAGCTCCTCACCATTTGTTAACTTCTTTGCTAGAGGATAACAGGGTTAAGAAGTACGAAATTCGAAAAAAAAGTGCTGGCGAATCGTGATAAGCACTAGCATATCGGACGCTGACTTCTTATAAAGGTTCATCGGCCTCTCCTTACTGGCGGGGCTCAGTCGGTTTCATAAAAGGGCTTGTCCTAAAAAAACAAGAGTTGAGGCGCAATGTTTTCAAAACTGTTCGGCATTCTGTCTGCTGACATGGCAATTGATCTAGGTACGGCAAACACACTTGTGTATGTCAAAGGTAAAGGGATTGTTCTGAACGAACCGTCCGTGGTTGCGATTGCCGATAATAATGGCAAAAAGCAAGTCTTGGCTGTTGGTGAAGAGGCCAAGATGATGCTGGGTCGTACACCGGGTAATATTCAGGCCATCCGCCCGTTGCGTGACGGTGTGATCGCGGATTTTGAAATTGCAGAAGAAATGATCAAAC
>JABXIC010000244.1 GCA_013373265.1 Methylocystaceae bacterium
GACCCGATCACATTGCCCAGCGCCACATCTGTATGGCCACGCAAAGCCGCCATCCCACTGGCCGCCAATTCCGGCAGGCTTGTGCCGATGGCGATCATGGTCAAGCCGATCACTTCTTCAGAAACCCCGTACATGCGCGCAATTTGTGTGCCGCCGCCGACCAACAATTCCGCCCCGTAAATGACTGCACCAATCCCCCCGAAAGTCATGATGATCAACATCAATGGATTGTCAGGTGCCTCTATCTCATCAGCTTCATGAGTATGTAATTCCGCGACGGAAGGGTCTTGCCCATGGGCTTCGCGCCAGTAGGAATAAATCAAAAAAGCGACAAACATAGACGTCAGGATAATCCCGGAAATCAACCCGATCTGCCCGGTCCAGCACATAAATGTGAACACCCCGGTGCAGACAAGCAAGATCATCCCATCGCGCAAAACCGTTTTTGGGTCCCCCTTGATCGGGGCGATCATGGCGGTCACCCCCAGGATCAACATAATATTGGCAATATTGGACCCGATGATGTTGCCGGTTGCGATACCGGCTGCATTATCCAGTGCGGCATTCAAGCTCACGACAAATTCTGGTGCAGATGTCCCCAATGCCACAACCGTCATGCCGATCACCAGTGGGGAAACGCCAAAACGACGCGCTAGTCCGACAGAGCCTCTCACCAGAAACTCTGCTCCGCCCAAAAGCAACACAAAACCGATCGCGAGTAAAAGATACATCATAAGTAGGGGATATCCATGTGGTCTGCAATAAATCGAACACGAGGATTGCCACGCCCGCCCCATAATGTAAAGGGGGGAGACTCTCTATTCACGCTTTTTATTCAGACCGAATCCCCTTCTTAGCGTTGGGTCGTACCGGTTCTGCGTTGATTGTAGCCCATCATCTCCATAGAGCGCATGATGATCTCAACAACCTGATCATAATGGGCAAAGTTATCCGTATTGATGGTCAGGTCGAAGTTGGTCGGATCATTTAGGCGTGATTTAAACAAATTCCACACCAACGTCCCGCGCTCTTTATTGATCTCTGCACATTTTTGCTTGGCTTCTGTCAGGCTTAAACGTTCACTATAGGCAACGCGTTTTGCACAGGCCTCTTTTGACCCGGTCAAGCGCACACGCAAAACATCACGGCCTTGTAACACCACATGGGCACCACGCCCAATGATAATGCCCCCTTTATGATAAATGCTGCGGATCACTGTGATCAAAGCATTGACATATTCCGTGCGCGACACGTTTTTCCCCGTCACCATGGCATACAGCCATGCATCACTGGCTGAACTGACTTTCTCATGCAGGCTTTTCAAAACCTTTTTGTTCACTTCAGAGCGTTGGGAAATGGCATCGAGAATATTTTCATCAAATATTTCCAAATTCAGGCGCTGTGCCAGCGTGGCAGCGACTTCTTCCCCGCCCGTTCCCATGTCACGGGAAATGGTAATCACCGGATGAAGGTTTTTATTTGCATCTGACGGCGAGACTTCAACGGCCCTTGAAAGGGCTTGAATGACACCTTGTACGTTCATGGTCATCGTTCTTCTCCCCTGTTAAAAAGACAGGACTTTGTTATAGGTTTCAGTATAGCAAATTTGTGCTGAAAAGTCTTGGCATAGAGCAAGCCGAAAAAACTTCAGGGGCGAAACGAAAAAAACAGTTGCGCCGGATAAGCGACTTCGCTAGTTTGCGCGCTCGTTCCAGCAGCTTTGTACCCGTCGCGGTACAGATTTATCGAAAGATATTGCGGACAGATGGCCGAGTGGTTGAAGGCGCTCGCCTGGAACGCGGGTATGGGGTAACACTCATCGAGGGTTCGAATCCCTCTCTGTCCGCCATTTTCTCATTCATCAGCATTCGCGACCGACCGTGAATATACAGAAAATCCCAATATACATAAGACATAGAAAACGCTAGCGTTCGTGTTCGTTCGTGATTGCCTCCCTCTATCCAGTTTGCTATGATGGGTGAATTGATGGGTAGAAAAGGCATTCCCTATGGGACATGAACAAAAGAAGCTCTCTGCTGTCGCTGTACGAAACAAATCAACACCCGGCCTTTTTGCCGATGGTGGGGGATTATATCTGCAAGTAACAAAGTCAGGCGCTAAAACATGGATCTATCGTTTCATGATGGAGGGTCGACGCAGGGACATGGGATTAGGCCCTGTTCATACCGTCAGCCTTGCCGAAGCCCGCGATGAAGCCTTGAACTGCCGCCAATTGGTACGCCAAGGAATCGATCCTATCGAAAAAAGAAAAACGGAACGGCTCTCCGCAAAAGCGGAGGCCGTCAAAACAATAACATTTAAAGAATGTGCTGAAAACTATATCAAAGCACATGAACCCAGCTGGAAAAATGCCAAGCATATCGCCCAGTGGACTTCAACCTTGACGACATATGTTTATCCAACTTTTGGCGCACTACCAGTCGCAGAAATCGATACAGGTCTGATCATGAAAGTCATTGAGCCGATCTGGGCGACCAAAACAGAAACCGCCAGCCGGATCCGTGGTCGCATGGAAGCCATCCTCGATTGGGCAAGTGTGCGCAAATATCGCTCAGGCGAAAACCCAGCGCGCTGGAAAGGCCACCTTGATCATCTACTGCCTTCCAAAAGCAAACTCCAAAAGAAAAAACATCACTCCGCTTTACCCTATGACCAGATCAGCGACTTTATTTCCACTTTACGCAAGCAAAACGGCACCAGCGCACGGGCGTTAGAATTTACGATTTTAACGGCAGCGCGAACAAGCGAGGTGATCGAGGCAGTCTGGTCGGAAATTGACTTCGAAAACAAGGTTTGGACAATTCCTGCCGAAAGGATGAAAGCCGGTCGGGAACATCGCGTTCCTTTATCAGAGACTGCCCTTAACATTTTACAGAAAATGGCAGAAATACAAACCAGTGATTTCGTTTTTCCCGGGAACAGCAAGAACCGCCCCCTTTCCAATATGGCGATGTTGACGGTCTTGCGCCGTATGAAACGCACCGACATTACTGTCCATGGTTTTCGATCCACATTCAGAGACTGGGTAGCAGAAAAAACTGGATTCGCAAAAGAAGTCGCCGAAATGTCCTTAGCCCATGCTGTCGAAAATAAGGTAGAAGCAGCTTATAGACGTGGCGACCTGTTTGAAAAACGGCGAACACTGATGAACCAGTGGGAACAACAGTGTACAAAATTTGGATAAGTTGGTTTTCGAGTTGCTTGTTTCCCTGATTTTTCTTCTTGCTTTCCGATTCACATTTATTATAGCATTTTGAGGCATAGAGTGAACTCAAGTTATCGGTTCATGACAACGTTTAATTTAGAAAAGGAGGCCCGATGAGTGTAAAGTAAGCTACGTCAGAAAGAAGTGTGCTTCACCAAACGAAGCAACTAATCTTATTTACTACTAGAAAGAATGAAAGGCTTTCTTATCTTGCCTCATAACGCTAAAGCAAGATAATAAAATTCTAGAACATTGTATTCTAAATGTTTCAGTTAATTTTGACATCGGTATTTTGGACATGTTGGTTTCTCGAGAATTGTTTTTCTAGTGCAAACCCTCTGACATTCATTAAATTCTTCACAAAGCGTTTTGGGAAGCAGAATGATCAGCGACAAGCGACAAGCGACACATCAGTTGAGGCGCGGAGTTAGTGGCCGCGAAATTTCCCTTATGCATTTCCAGCTAGGCTGCGCGGAGATGCACATCCACTCGTAACGGTATTCTGTTTATAGAAATACATTAGCAGCCTCCAAAAACCGTCGCCTATTTTTTTAGGCACTCTGTGAACTTGTGCCTTAAAGGGCATTTAAGGAGACACCATGATGTCAAATGACTTTTCTAACGCGCATGAAATCCTGCGCACTTCCTCTAAGCTTTTTTACTCAGTCCCAGAAACCATGGAACTGCTCTGTGTGGGGAGAACAACTCTCCATTCTTTAACTGCGTCAGGACGTATATCCAAGACCAAAATTGGCCGAAAAACCGTGTATTCGGTGAACAGCATCCTTACTTACTTCAATAGCGTAAACTAGGGAGGAAGATTAGGATGAACAATTATCCTCTTACTGTTAGCGAGAATCTCACTCCTCCTGCGCCCCTTTTCGGGCGCTCCACCCTCTCATCGTTATTTGGAGACATTACTAGTCCCTCATTATTCGATGGCACCAGCATGCCACTACTTTTACAACCAGTGGGCGATCAAAGCTATCAAGACTGCATTCGTCTGCAAGACATACTTCAGACAAAAGCGGACAACCCATCGATTGACGTGCTGAAACACATCATTCATGGAGGATGCTTCTCAAATAATGTAGTCTTAAACGATTGTATCTCATACGCCGTTAATACCCATTATATGATTGTTCAGGAGTCAACTACTTTTCTTGATGGTGGATGCGCGGGGCATCAACCTCGCCACCGCTTAATTTTGCAAGGAAGCTGGTTTAATAAAAGCAATGGGCATAGTGGCAATGGCATTATTTCCCTCATACGGGAAATGAGAGGGTGCGACACAGTATCTGCCTACTATGTTCTCGCTGACTATTACCAAATCCCAATACGCAGGCCCAACATCCCTCAGGCAGAGTGTTCTACCACAGATGTTTTTATTGACAATCCATCTGCTTACAATGCACTTCCTCTTCCCAATCATCCTATCCTCGGCAAGCCTAAGGAAATATATGAATTTCAAAATTTGTATGGTGTAACGTCCTTTGTGTGCTGTAGCTGGTTTTTTGATGGTGCTCTTGTTCAGCTTTATTGCATATACGTGCGTGATGCTCTGTCAGGATATCCGCAGTGGAAGTTTGTGCGACCGCCTGCAGGAGAAATGCTCTTCAATAAACATCGCCTTTCCGCTGAAAAGGATATGCCGGTACATATTTTCGACTGCTTCGAAGATGCTGAAACGCATAGAAACGACAGGCACTTCATTGCAACTTGGGCAGGTATGATTGAACATGTCGAGTTTACAGATTGGCGTCTCCTTGCTGGACGGGATGTAACATATACTTACGACGGGAGCATATACGAATCAACCCGTTTGGCTCCTGAATTGAGAACAAAACTTAGCCATCTAGGTGTGAAACTGGAACTCTGGAGCGCTTCATGAATGGATGTAAAGTTTCGTGGGCCGAGTTTTATAAAAACGCCTATGCTCAACACCAATTGACGTTCGATAACGACAAGGGGGGAGCGGTTAACCGCTCCCTTACCTTGGCGGACCTATCAACAATGGACCTCCCGCCTCAAAAATTCATTATGAATAATTTCTTTGGGGCTGGTGAACTTGTCATTCTCTCAGGGGCGGCTAAGACCGGGAAATCATATTTTCTTTTAGACGTTCTGATAGCAATCGCTCGCAAAGGAAAAATCAGCGATAGATTTTATTCGAATTCAGTTCATAGAGTGGCGTTGATTGATGCCGAACTGTCAATAGGAGAACTTGCTAAACGCTCATCTCAAATGGAGAAGTTACATGAAAGAAAAACCAAATGGAGAGAACGCTTTGTCATTGTATCGGCCAAGCATGAAAAAAGGGAGTTCAATCTAGCCGACAAAAACGACCAGCAATACTTAGAAGCAAAAATAGGGGATGCAGATATCATCGCCATTGACAATTATGGGAAACTTTCTGGACTTTCAGGAGATAGTCTCAAAACTTGGCGACAGGTTACTTCTTGGTTTGACAAGCTTCAACAAAGAGGCATTACAATTCTTCTGATTCATCATGAAAACAAAAGTGACGAACTCAGGGGGACACAGAAAATGGTCGACGATGCAGACCTGCACATTTCATTGAAACGCCCGGGGAACTGGAGGCCTCAGGACGGAAATATCATTGAAGTATCTTTCCCGGCAGCCCGTCATCTTCATGGAGAACAGGTTGCTCCTTTTACAGTCACATATGAAGAAAAGAACTCTCAATTTCGCAGGTACATAGGAGACCCTGAGGAGACTGATATCCCAATTGTTTCAGAAACAGAGATTGAAGAACATTCTCTCAAGCCTCTTCTCGTTGATATTTTGACCGCCGCCCGGCAAAACGGAAAAATTCAATCAAAGGATATCATTGATGAAACAAAACCTGGGCACAGTCGCACGTCAGTGGTAAATGCATTTTCAAAGTTATGCGAACGGGGACTTCTTACACAAAATGGCCTAGGGAAAGGGACATTTTACACTCCTCCGGATTTCTTAACTTAAGAAAAATATGACCAATTAGCGGGGAAATATGATTTATTTTCCCCGTTTTTTTATGTTTCAAAAGGCAGTTTTTGCTCAATATATAGCCTGCAAACACGGTTGAAGTTTAAATTAACCATATAAAACAACAAGTTAGTAATATTTTACCCTGATATGACCACTACTTTCACCTTATTTCAACTCTACAATTTCCATATCCTCATACAGATCTGAAATTAGCGGAGGCCGAATTCGGAACTGGCTTCGTTTTTTGGCTTTTGGATTTGTACTGATGTTTTCCACCTTGATGCCGGGGTCGTAATAAATTGATTGCCTAGCCATAGCTGATAGAAATCTGGAGAAGTCCGTACCGGTTCCCAGTGCCACGCTATGGCCGTACATATACTGAACTCCGACATCCGTTATTCTTTTATCAGAAGGTACATAGGCAGCCTGTGCATGCTTGCGGTTCCATTTCTCAAGCAGTCAAAGTCCGTTAAACTCATGCTCTGTTAATACAGTGGATTCACAAATTACGTAGAATATGATTGGCGTACACGATAGTCGTTTGCACAGTTAAACGGATAGGCTCAGTTATTGTGCTCTCCTAACATCTTTAATCGTTGGAGAACCACTGCTATAATCGAATTCAATTTCTGCCAAACTTGTATATTCACCTTCCAAAGTGGCATTTAATCCGCAATAACCACATTGGTTCAAGTCTGATACAAAAATTTTATTGCCAAGAATTTTAATTTCAGCTTTGCAATCCATTCTTGCAAAATAATACAGTTGACCTGTAATTTGCGGATTAAGAGGCTCATATGCTTGGCATGTCGATCCATTATTTACATTGACACTGTCCCCGAAAAAATAATCATCCCCGCTTCCTACAGATAAGCCAACGACGCTATTATTACCTGCGGTATAAATAGTCATCGTTTTACTTTTAAAATCAGTTGGCAATACGGACGAGATACCTTTTGAAAGTTTTATAGCTAATTGTCTTTCTGCTTCTGTAAATTCAAGCTTAGGCCTTTCCATTTCTTCTTTTTCAAAGAAGCTGCTATTCTCAAGAAATGACCCCGAAACCAAAAGCCCAATGAAAAGTCCGATAAGTTGTGGACCACACATCCAAAAGAGCCTTGTTTTTAGCAAATCGAAAAAACCTGTACTGAACACAAAATCAGGCATCACAAATCTTCTAACAATATCACCACTTACAAAACCGACAAAACCACCAAACGTAGTGACGACAGCAATAAAAAATTTTGAAAAAAAGCCAATTCCATCAAAATCTTTCGAAAAAAATACCATCCAAAACCCAAGGGCCGTAGAGAGTATTAAGAAGAAAAAATAGTAGATATTCTTTCCGTTTAAAGCTGTACTTTTAATATCTGCATCCATCGTCATTCAACCTTGTTGTAAGAAATAACTATTAATTATTAATTTATATAATTTACGAAGTCCACTTCATAGTCAATAGCCATTTCACGAACTAATATTCTGGATATGGCAATGGACTTGAAGCATAGTTTAGGAGCACGGGTTAGAGCATTTCGTCAACTTCGTAATCTGACACAGGAACAGGTTGCTGCAGAAGTGGAACGAACCCCCGAAGCGATCTCCAATATAGAAAGAGGACGCAGCTTGCCCTCACTGGAGACGCTTGACCGTCTTGCGCGTGTTATGGGAATCCCCCTTGTTGAATTTTTTGAACAGGAACGTACTGGCCTGACCCGACAAAGGATCGAACAAGAAGCAAAACTACGCATCCTGTCCCAATCTTTAGGCGATGAGGATCTTGAAATTGCCCTTGGTCAGGCTGAGGTACTACATAAGGTTCGAGCGCGAACAACTCTATCCTGATTCCCGAAACGATAGTTGAATTTCATAAGCTGAACAGTCCCGAAAACCTGAATTTAGTAAGAAATTCATGAATTTGAACTGTTCGTGCCCCTGCCCCTGCCCCAATCACGGGGCCGTCTTCTAAGAGAGTATTTCATTTAATGACCGTTGCAGCAAGGAGCCGGAGGCGACTGGAGAGGTCGCCTTCCCTTTGTTTGGAAGCGTCCAGATATTCCTTTGGGTCAGATACCCAAGGGAACTGTGAAGGCTCACTTCGTTATAATGAATGCGCCAAGCCTCAATGATCTCTCGTGCTTCCTTGATACTCAGGAACCAATATTCATTCAGACATTCATCTCGGAATTTCCCGTTGAAGTTTTCCACATAAGCATTCTGCGTCGGCTTGCCCGAATCAATAAATCGCAAAGTTACACCTGATTTTACAACCATTCAAACATAGCTTTGCTGGTCAGTTCCGGTCCATGAAAAGCCAAAGATTACAAACTTCATCACCCACATACAGACTTACATGGCAACCTCCCATATGAGAGATTGAAATAACGAATGACGGGATGATGTTTGTCAGTCAAGGTCCTGAGTTTCTCAATTATTCTCACCCTAACAGATACTTAAATCGAAACTAAATAACTATTTGCACACGATAAGATGCAGCTCCAATAATAGTTGTGATCTTCCGAGGTTCTTTTGTGACAGGAAGAAGTGTTGAGCGATAAAGCACAATATCCCCTTTTCTATTCACAAACTCTCCCGCAGCGGATACTGCCCCCTTCTTAAGAAGGGCAACATCGTAATTCCGAGTTGCATGGTAAAGCACAGATTTCTCAGGTATTTCCACAAGTGATTTTCCATCATAATCTTTATCCATACCCGAAGTCAGGGCTTCACCAATTCTTTCCACAACCGCAAGCCCGACTTGTGATCCCACTTCGATTACGAATAAAAATGGCCACATATCTCCAATATATTGCTGGAAAAAATCTTGCTTTAGCGGAACACCATCACGATCATGACGTATATTATTCCATACTTTAATAAGCCTTTCATCAAGGCGTCGTCCTAATTGATCTGAAAAAAATAATTGATTCAGTTGTTCCACAATCATTCCTAACTTCTTATTCCCAATTCACAGCAATAACATTATCAAGCTGCGTATGTAACTCTGTCGACAAATCCGTTTCTCCAAAAACAGGAGGTTCAAAGGAAGCCATGGCATCAACAAGATTATGAACACTTTCACCCCGGAGAACTGGCCCGTTAACAATTTCAAATGAAGCAACCTGATTACTTCCGCTATCAAGGGACCAGTCATCAATTGTAACTTTATCTTGGGTACCAATGACCGAGATTTGCAGGTCATCTCCTACCAGACGGAACCAAAGTTGATCGAAGGCAACTTCATCATCGAACAACACTTTATCGCTTGAACTACCTTCGCCACGATTATCAATCATGTCTTGGCCATCACCTCGCCCAAAGAGATATGTATCATCACCAGCCCCCCCAATAAGTAAGTCTCCACCGCTTCCACCAGCTAACACATCATTACCATCTTCTCCACTTAACTGATCATTACCAGCCAAGCCCGTTAAGGTGTCTGCCCCAACACCCCCATCAAGGATATCTGAACCCTCACTTGCTGTTGTACTTTGATCTAAAGTGAAGGCATGCGCTGAGATTTCATATCCATTTTCATAAGCAACAACAATAGTGCCATCAGATAGAGTCGCAATATCATGATAATCTTGGTTCCCCGAAGTCGAAGAATTAATCATGAATTCTGCACCATTTGCCATACCATCAGCACTATAACGTTGACCATAAATTCCATAACCACTGCCATCTTGATATTGAGATTGCCAAGTGATCAAAAATCCCCCATCGTTTAGAGTTTTAATCTCAGGATAGAGTTGTGTATTCTCAAGAGTACTATTAACTTGGAAGCTATCCATCAACAAATCACCGTTGGTATCAAAAACACGTGCCTTAATGCCAGATCCAGCCCCCGCATCATCTCCTGCCTCGGTCCAGGCCATTACAAACCCACCATTAGAAAGTCCTTCAACTGTCAGACCATATTGAGAAGCTAAACGTGGTGCGACACGGAAATCAGCTCCCAATGCGTCCCCCATTGCATCAAAACGGCGTGCAAAGATACCACTCCCCCCGGGCCCATTTCCTTCATAAGTAACGACAAATCCACCATCACTTAGGCTCGTAAGCGCAGGTTTCCATTGTCCATTACTTGTATAACTATTAACGAGTGTCTCCGTACCGATCAATGTCCCATCACTTGCAAAACGTTGCATCATGATGCCTGTGGAGCTTCCATCAGGCCCATCCCAAACAATGACATAATCACCATTTGTTAAAACAGTAATGACGGGATAATCCTGTGCACCTACTGTTGTGGTATTAATCTGCATTTCCAAACCAACTGTATTACCATTCGCATCATAACGTTGAGCATAGACGCCATCATTATCTCCATCTTGTCCAGATGAAACCCATGTCACAATGAAACCACCATCTTGTAATGCCTGAACTTGAGGAAGTTCCTGTCGCGCAGTTGTATAAGTATTAACTTGGAATTCGCTCCCTACAGGTTCGTGAGAGCTATTATATCTTTGTGCAAAAATATCACCGACATCTTGGTGATAACTTTGCCAAGTGACAACATAGCCGCCATCTTGTAAGGCTGTTATAGAAGGAGAATACTGAGAATTTGACGTCGATGTATTGACTAGAAATTCTGTACCAATTGCCCTTGGGGTTACCCCCCCATCAATCACCGTAGCAGATCCAGCAACGGTATCAATGCCATCACTGACATCATAAATCAGTGTGACTTCCCCATCCCAACCACCAGGGGCCGTATAAGTCCAAGTTCCATCTCCATTATCTATCAAGACACCTTCACCCTCAACGACGGAAAGATTACTCGCTGTCAGCAATTCCCCATCCACATCAGATGAATTCGACAACAAATCCTCTTGCTTAATGAGGAAACTCCCATCGGCCGTTTGAAGATTAACAGGCCCTGAGACAACCGGTGCATCTTGTGTTGGCGTCACATCAACGATTAAACGACCAGTCTTCGTTGATGTTCCATCAGAGATATCATAGGTCAGACGGACATCACCGATATAATCAGCGCTTGGATTAAAAGTCCATGTTCCATCACCGTTATCTTCAACTGTGCCATTCTCCGCCTTCACATTTGCAACAGAAAGACTATCTCCTTCTTCATCACTTGCGATTGATAGCATTTGGGCTGTTGTAATGATCAAAGATTGGTCTTCCCCAACAGTCAGTTGAATAGACGAGAAGTTTGTTCCCACCTCATAATCAATAATTTGCGCGTATGTTTCCGGCCATTCGTATGAGATGATGACACGTCCGTCAGACAATGTTGTAATGTCTACATTACTTTGAGACCCTCCAGTGCTTGTATCTACCTTAAATTCATCACCAACTTTATTACCTATGGCATCAAAACGCTGTGCATAGATGCCATATCCACCAGAATCCTGTTTCTGTGAATGCCAGGTTACGACAAAACCACCATCTGAGATTGATGAAACTGCTGGGTATCTCTGATCATCAATAGTGAACAAGTTCGCTTGAAATTCTGAACCAACACGTTGGTTGTTTGCATCAAACACTTGACCAAACACCCCAGAACCATCAGCATCGTTTGAATCCCACACCGCAACATAGCCACCTGTTGGCAATGCTGTGATATACGAATGCATTTGCGATCCCGCTACGGTGGTATTTAACTGTAATTGTCCGCCAACAACATAACCTGAAGCGTCATAACGTTGCGCCCAAATTCCATAGCCCGTATCAGTCGAACCAGTGCCAGCCCCATAACCATACCATGCTACAATAAAACCACCATCATTCAACGCCGTAATAGACGGATCATACTGCACGCTTGATGTGTGGTCATTAACACGGAATTCCGCACCAACGGGATTTGCAAACTCATCATACATTTGTCCATAGATGCCATCACTACTGCCATCCTGCCCAGAAGATTCCCAGCTAACAACAAAGCCGCCATTTGGCAACCCTGTCACAGTTGGATTATCTTGTGAGTTAAGCGTATAGCTATTGACTTGGAATTCAGCACCAACCCTTTGTCCTTCTGAATCAAATACCTGCCCATAGATGCCATAGCTACTACCATCCTGTCCGTTTGATTCCCATGTCACAACAAAACCACCATTTTCCAGTCCTGAGACCCAAGCATCTTGCTGATAACTGTTAGTATATGTATTGACTGCAAGTTCATCACCGACGGCGTCCCCATTAGCATCAAAACGTTGGGCATAAACACCATAATAGCTACCATCTTGATAATAAGATTGCCATGTTGCAACAAAACCACCGTCACTCAGTGCCGTAAGTACGGGTTTGGATTGTGTGCTTCCCTCTGTAGTATTCAGTTGGATCTTATCACCAACCAAATAAGGGGTTCCATCGTTAAAATTAGGCGCATCATCAACAGCAGTCACATCAATAGTGGCTGTTGTCGCGACAAGATCCATGCCATCGCTAACATCATATGACAAAGTCACCACACCACTAAAATCACCATTGGGTTCAAACAGCCATGTGCCATTTCCTTGGTCAACAAGACTTCCACTATCAGCCGCTAAATTCGTAACGCTCAACGAATCTCCATCTACATCAGATGCATTGGCTAAAAGCTCTGCTTCACTCAGGATAATCCCCTGATCTTCTGTCCCAGTAAACGTAACAGGACCAATTATTATTGGTGCATTATTGCTCCATTGCGAGACTGACGCTGTTGCCGCTACAGAAACCTCACCATCACTCACATCGTACGTTAAAGAAACAGGCGTACTCGAATCAGCAGGAAGCGTTAACCCCCATGTCCCATCCCCATTATCAACCAAACTTCCTGCAGAAGCTGTTAAGCCCAAGATAGAAAGGGCATCCCCATCCACATCAGAGGCATTCGCCAGAAGATCGGCCTCAGTGATCACAAGCGCGCTATCTTCAACACCAGTCAACGCCACTGCATCAGAGACCACCGGAGCATCATTCACCGCATCATAGGTGATACTCACGCTGTGAGAGACCGGTGCCGTGCCATCGGTGACCTCGTAGTTCACCGTGAGCGCACCATTAAAGTTCGCACTTTGCGTGATCGTATAGGTCCCATCGCCATTGTCGGTGATCGACCCCGTATCAACAGAAACCGTGCTCACACTCAAGACATCCCCGTCGATGTCAGACGCGCTCGCCAACAGATCAGCCGCCGACAAGCTATAAGACACATCTTCCGTCCCGTTCACCAGAACAGGCGTGCCCAGCACAGGGGCATCATTCACATTTGCAACCGAGACCGTGGCACTCGCCGCGCTCACAGCACTGCCATCAGACACCGCGTATGACAGGCTGATCATGCCCGTGAAGTCCGCAGCCGGCGTCAGGCTCCAAGTACCATCGCCGTTATCAATAAGCGTGCCGCTGTCCGTTACAAGGTTCTGAACAGACAGAACATCCCCATCCACATCAGAGGCATTCGTCAGAAGCTCGGCCTCAGTGATCACAAGTGCGCTATCTTCAACACTGGCCAACGCCACAGCATCAGAGACCACCGGGGCATCATTCACCGCATCATAGGTCAAGCTGAGTGTGCTATTTACTGTTTCCACACCATCAGAAACAGAATAAGTTACATTAACCACGCCATTATAATTTAGCGCCTGTGTAATTGTATATGTACCATCACCGTTGTCGACGATATCTCCAACATCAACAGAGACGTTTACCAAAGAAAGGGCATCCCCTTCAGCATCTGTTGCAGTGGCCAAAAGGTCATCAGCGCTCAGAATATAAACCACATCCTCAACACCATTTATGAGAACAGGAGTCCCCAAAACAGGGGCATCATTCACACTAGAAATACTCAATATTGCTAGTGCTGGAGTGGATACATTACCATCATTAATTTCATAACTTAACTGAATGTCACCAGAAAATTCTTGTGGTGCTGTATAGTTCCACGTTCCATCAAAGTTATTTGTAAGCATCCCGACATTAACTGTCAGATTTGAAACTGATAAGGCATCCAAATCAATATCAGTTGCAGTGGCCAGCAATTCACTTTCAACAATCAATGTTGTTGTGTCTTCCAATCCACTTAACTGAACACTTTCACCAACCGTTGGCGCTTGATTGGGCATTGTCGAAAATATTTGTGCGGATATTTCTCCACTATAATTTCTATACGCCACAACAAAACGCCCGTCCGGCAAGCTACTCACATTTGCATTTCTTTGTGTACCATAAGTATCATTATTTACACGAAACTCTGCACCGATCTTTTGACCAAATATATTGTAGCGCTGAGCAAAAACACCGTACCCTGAGCCATCTTGATCATTTGAATCCCACGTTACAAGGAATGTATCATCAGACAAACTGGTTATAGATTGGTTCTCCTGATCATCAGACGTCTCAGAATTTATCAAAAATTCATCGCCCTCAGGTGTTCCATTAATATCAAAAACACGGCCATAAATCCCATAGCCATCACCATCTTGATATTGCGCTTCCCATGTCGCAACAAATCCACCGCTTGGTAAAGCCGTTAGTTTCGGATTATACCGATTACCATCAGTTACAGTATTTAACAAATGTTGAACACCGACGGCATTTCCATCTGCATCAAAACGTTGGGCATAAATCCCATTGACATCTTCAGATGAATACCCAGTCCAGCTTACAACAAAGCCGCCATCGCTCAATCCAATCACTGACGGATTATTTTGCCCGTTCTGAATTGTTGTATTCACCAAAAACTCAACGCCCAATGCTGAACCAGTCGCATCAAACCGTTTAGCGTAAATCTCATTATTTGATCCTAGTTGATTATATGTTTCCCATGCGATCACAAAACTTCCGTCATTCAAAGTCGCAATAGTTGGATCATCTTGTCTGGAGTCAAAATAATCATTAACCTGGTATTCATTACCAATCTTTTCAGCATTTTCACCAAACACCTGAGCAAAAACACCTCTAGAAGATCCATCTTGACCATCTGAAACCCAACTAACAACGAATCCTCCGGCCTCAAGCTCTTTAACAACAGCTTTACTTTGGTTGCCTTGAGTGTATGTATTTACCTGAAATTCACTGCCAACAAGTTGTCCACTTGAATCAAACCGCTGCCCTGAAATACCATTAGAGCTTCCATCATTTCCATCTCCTTCCCAAATGACAACAAACCCTCCGTCAGCCATTGCTATAATTTCGGGATTATCCTGACCACCAGATGTCGACGTATTAACTTGGAATGTCCCACCTATACGTCGCGGAGTATCACCACCATCTGCGATTAAAGCCGTAGATTCAATTGTATGAACACCGTCTGAAACAGTAAAAGTCAAAGCAACTTTACCTGTCCAATATTCAGGCGCCTCAAACGTCCAAGTGCCATCTCCATTATCTATCAAATCACCTTTGTTATTAACAATTTTCAGATCTGAAACCGTCAAATCGTCGCCATCCACATCCAATGTTTTTGATAAAAGATCAGATGCCGAAATCAAGAGCTGTCCATCTGCACTTCTCAACTCCACAGTGTCAGTGGTAATCGGAGCATCTTGTACAGGAACAACATTGAAAATTGCGTTTCCAGGCACAATATATTGCCCATCAGTAATTTTATATTGGAGGCGAATTTCACCTGTCACATTTTCATCAGGCCAAAAAACCCAAGAACCATTTCCATTATCTGTCAATGTTCCATTTGCAACAGTAAAATCACTTATAGATAGCGCATCATTATTATCATCGCTGGCAAGAGCAAGAAGTTCATGCTCCCAAATTGTGATCGGATTATCTTCCTGGACGACAAATTTAATACTTTCAAAAATACGGCCTTCTTCAAAATCAACAACCTGTGCCAGCACTTCATTGTCAGCATATGAACTAATTAATGTACCATCTGAAAGAACGACAAGCTCAGGATAATTTCCAGCCGTTCTGATATGATCATTTAGTAATAACTGATCTCCAATCCGTTCACCTATTTGGTTAAACCTCTGGATATACACACCATCCTCACTGGATTGCCAGATAACTGCAATGGTCTCATCTGGCAGGACCTCAACAGTTGGATGGAATTGTTCTCCTTGACCAAATTTATTGAGTTCAAACTCACTCCCGACCTTATTACCTTGAGCATCAAAAATTTGACCATATGCATTCGTTTTCCCCAGATACTCAGTCTCCCAAACGGCTACGAAACCGCCACTTGAATAAGCAGCAAGAGAGACATTTTTATGCTCCCCTATCTCATTTGTATTTAACTGAAATTCCGAATCAAGCGGAGCACAAGCAGCATCAAAACGTTGGGCAAAGATACCAAACTCAACTTCAGCACCTAAATCACTATGTTCCCATGCTATGAGGTAACCACCGTCAGCCAAATTTACGATTGACGGTTGCTTTTGGCTCCCTTCAACATGGTTATTGACCTGATATTCAGCGCCAACTTTTACACCTTGCGCATCAAAATTCTGGGCAAAAACACCAGTGCTACCCATACCCTCTTGACCATGTGAGTTCCAAGTAACAACAAACCCACCATCTGACAATTGAGCGATTTCAGGTTTTCTCTGATCAGAGTCTGTATACTGGTTTATTCGGAACTCATTCCCTATGGCATTCCCTTGCGCATCAAACAATTGACCATAAGTGCCCCAGCTACTGCCGTCTTGCAGATAAGAACTCCAGCTCACCAGAAAACGACCATCACTCAGCGTCGCCACACTATGATCCATTTGAGAATTATCAGTATAGCTATTAACTTGGAACTCGCCACCAACAGGCTGCTTAAATTCATCATAGCGCTGCGCAAAAATTCCGTGACTGTCCCCATCCTGATTATAGGACACCCATGTGGCAACAAACCCACCATCTTGGAGTGCCGCCATTCTGGAATTAAACTGCGCACTTGATGTGGTGGTGTTGACCTGAAATTCATCATTCGTCACCCAAAGTGATCCATCATGGAAGACTGGAGCATCCGGTTGGGTGATGGCTGCGGGAACCTCAAAAACAATATCAGCTAGGTAGGTTGCTGAAGTTGATAGCTCCCCATCAGAAATGTCATATTGGAATTCTACAAGGCCGACAAAGCCACTTGAAGGTGTATATATCCAAGTACCATCTTGATTATCAGTAAGTTCACCATTGTACGTTCTCAAATTTTCGACATAAAGACCATCATCTTCAAGGTCACGTGCATTTGCCAAAAGATCTTGCGTCGTGATTACGAACGATTTGTCAATTTCACCTATGATTTTTGTCGGCTGCCCTATAATGGGCGCATCGTTCACGCCGTCATACGTTAGCAAAATATCTTTCGTGATCGAGTTCAAACCATCGCTTAATACAACACTCAGAATTTCACTGCCTGCAAAATCAGGGGCCTGGATCAATTTATAAGACCCATTTGGATCGTAAATGATGCGTCCATAGCGTGGAGTTATTTTCTTGATGAAAACTTCATCCCCATCAATATCATATGCATTTTCAAGCAGAAGAGATTCTTCAAGCACATATTCTTGATCTTCAACAGCATTGGGTAAGTAGAAATCCTTGAGCACAGGTGCATTGATGTCAGGAATTTTAAGTTGCTGGCTATATACGTTCTGACCTTCATTTCCATAAAAATAAGGGCGAGAGTCTTTATCATGCCATGTTACAATCACCTTGCCGTCTGGCAGCAGTGTAACGTCCGAACGCACTTGGTAACCAATTACATCTGAATTAACCTGAATGATTTCTCCGACAGTCTGGCCGAGACCATCATATCTTCTTGCGAAAATACCATATCCATCCTGATCTTCTGCAGTCCAGGTGAGTAGAAAACCACCATCCGTCAGGCCTGTAATTTGTGGGTCAAAACTGTTACGATAGTTTTCATCTATCTGAAATGCTTCTCCAACGGGTTGTCCGTCCACACCAAAAAGCTGTCCCTTACCGCGGTTGGAGCTAGATGACCAGGTTGCAATAAAGCTCCCATCGGCTAAGCTCTGTATTTCCGGATAGCTCTCCGTATAATGCCTTCCTAAATTAAGACTAAAGTCGTCAGTTAATGGCGTACCGTCAATAGAGAACCGACGGGCGACAACTTCGGCCCCCGTAATCGCAGATCCATCTTCTCGACGATGCCAGGCAACAATAAAATCACCATTGTCAAAGCTCGTAACGCTCTGCCACATTTCCGACATATCAACCTCTGAATTGACGAGGAATTCGCTCCCCAATGTCGTTCCTGCTGCATCGAAACGTTGCCCATAAATCCCCCAATTAGAGTCAACACTTTCATACTCCGGTTTAAAGTAGTCTTGTTCTTTAGACATCCAGGTTATGACATAGCTGCCATCATTCAGCTCTGTCATTTTTGGTGCCATTTGAATTTGGTCTATATGCGTATTTACGCGGAATTCTTGGCCTGTAGGTAGTCCATTATCGTCAAAATGGCGTGCGTAAACTTCGGTACCCCCCATATGTTGAGTATTCCAACTGGCAACAAAACCACCACCACTGAGGCCGAGAACATCGACATTCGATTGATTAGATATCATCCCTTGGTTTAATTGAATTTCCTCAGAAAGTTCGACACCATCTGCAGAAAACAGCTTGGCAAAAACACCATCCATACTGCCATCTTGACCAAAAGATTCCCAAGCAATAACGTAACTGCCGTTTTCTAAAGCACTGACGGCGGTATTTTCCTGTGAATCTGTTAGATAAGTATTAACCGTTTTTTGTTCCCCAAATAAAGTGGGCGATGCCAGATGATAAGGCGAAACTTCCAGCGCGGCGTATGCGTCGACTGTGTTAAAACCGTCATTAATGGTATATGATAAACTGATAACACCGGCATAATTCATCGGCAAATCAATAAACCATTTGCCTTCATGATAATAAGCGCTACCAACTGACGAAATGAGATTTTGGGCCAGTAGATCATGCCCCTCGGCATCAAGAGCAGTCGCCGTTAATTCTTCATGAGTCAAAACAAGAACAGGTGACGTCTTCTTTCTGATTTCAACATCTTCTGAGACGCTGACAGCCGTGTTCAATGAGGCACTACCTTTTGCCTGCACTGTATTAAAACCATCGGTAACATCATAGGTGAAAACAAAATCTACATTGTTATGCCCAGCTAGGTTTATGACCCAGTCGCCTGCACCATTTTGCATCAATGACCCAAGTGAAGTTTGCAGATTTTCGACACGCAGGTCAGAAATGTTGAATCCAGAAGTTGCCTCTAAAAAATTCGCTTTTTGAAGAAGTTCTTGCTGCGTAATAACTAGAATACGGTCTTCTCCAACTTCAAGATTAATCGCGTTTTCAATATTGTCGAGAGATTTCAGATTAATGGAATCATTTTCAACATCAATGGCATAAAGACCGTTTGCGAATTGCAGCTCTTCTATATTAATTAAGGTATCACGACCTTCATCACCGCTCAGTGCTTCAACCGTAATAGATCCATCACCATTAAATGTGATGTCGTATTGATCACGATTCAATGCATAGACTGATCGATCAATACCGTCTTTACCATCAATCAGATCGTCTTGTTGATGTCCAAAGAAAATATTGTCGCCGGAATGCCCCGTTAGTACGTCAACTGCGGCCCCACCGATCATATTAAGGTCTTCAGTAACTTCAATTTCTTTGAAATAGATCGACGAATTATCACCTGAAGCATCTAGTCCTGTCCAAGTGAGCGCGAATTTCTCATCATTTGATGACACAATGCTGGGCCACCCGTTTGAATCTAGTTCAATAGGTTCACCTATAGGTTCGCCAAGGTTATCAAATAAATATATTTGGGTATGTGCATCGTCTGCCTTCCCCAAGTAATTTAGAACAAATCCGCCAGCCGCCAGTGGCGTCAAACTCGATTTGAAGCCGTACAAGTCGCCTGTATGAATAAGTTTGGGTTCACCAATTGCTTCGCCTTGATCACTATATATTTGTACGTAATGATCAGCTAAATAATATCCATTAGCTTTTTCTGTCCAATAAGTAACAAAACCACCATTGATTAATCCATAAACATGCTCTCTTACACCTGTCGGCGCAGATTGTGTAAAGTCATCAGCAATGGCTACACCCGAGCTGTCGAACAGGCGATAATATTTTTGATGTGCATTGTTCTTGTCAGTCCAAGAAATAAGCATATTGCCATTTTCTAGAAGTTCTAAACTTGCATCACTTGCTCCTTCGTTGGAAATGGTGGTCAAAAGAGTGGCTGGTTCAATTAATTGGCCGGATGTGTCGTATTCTTCAATTGAAACATTATTATCAGAATCGATTATTAGCTGTAAAATGTCGCCTGCATTGTTGGCATGCAGATATTCAGATCCTGAATGATGGTTCAGTTGGAATGAGCCTATGTTATTGCCAAGGCTATCAAACTCTTGAACCTCAATACCCCCCGTTGCCCAATCCCAAGAAAAAAAGCCGCCTGTTGAAGTTGGAATGAAATTCGTGGAATTATTGTCGTACGAAATATGAAACTCTTCACCAAATTCATTTGTTTCGGTGTTATAGATTTTGCCCCTTCTTCCATCATCATAATAAATCCGATGGCCGTTATTATCGATCTCATCGCTTCTGAGGAACTGAACTTCCCAGGTGACCAAATAGTTACCGTTTTTCAGATACTTGATATCAGGATATTTTTGATAATTATATGTAACGGGAATAACTTCTTCGTTATCTGTAACAGCAACAAGACCTGTAACACCACCAGGCCTAACGACAACATGTACAGTTGCAGTGCTTATGGCACCATCCAAATCCGTGACATCGTATGTAAAACTATCACTACCGGTAAAGCCAAGATTTGCCTTGTAAGAATACGAACCATTACTGTTTAAGGTCACAGTCCCGTTGGCGGCATCACCTGCCAGATTAAAAACAAGATCCGAAACATCATCATCCACATCACTTGCAAACAGCTGACCTTTTAATGTACCGGTATTTCTAATTTCTTCAGAACTATCAGACACTGTCGGTGCTGCATCATTAACACGCGCTACATCGACAAAAACAGAGGCCGTAGTTGTTTCAGTCCCATCTGAAACAAGATACTCAAAATAAGCTTCACCCGAATACTCTACGTCTGAAGTGAAAATAATATCACCATTTGCATCAAGACTTACGGTTCCATTTTGGGCATTTTGGACACCGATAATTGTCATAGCATCCCCATCGTAATCGATATCATTCGCCAGTAAATGACTGGCTAAGATAGTCAGAGGAACATCCTCTTCTGCTGAAACCTGATCATTTTCGCATAGAATGGAGACGTTATTATCCTGAATATATAAAGTTTTATCGTCAAATCGAAGCTCTTCAACACCGGTTAAAACATCAACTGTTTCATTCCGTGTCAGCGTGACTTCTCCATTATTTCTGGCGATCTGATATTCATCAATAAAACCTGTAAAATAGGAGATATCATGCCCTGCGCCACCGTGTAGCGCATCGCCGCCTTCAGAGCCATAAAGAATGTCATCACCGTCACCACCGTACAGAGTGTCATTGCCACTTTGTCCAATAAGCGTGTCATTACCGTCCCCGCCAAATAGGGTATCATCCCCTCCACCACCGAACAGATCGTTATTTGATGCATTACCTGTAACAACATCATTAAACTCGGATCCAATGACGGTTTCGACATTTGTAACAACATCACCTTCAGCATCGCCACCACTTTCGGCTAGGCCATCATCCAGCCCTACATTCACTGCGCTGGATGAGTGCTCATAGCTGACAACGTCATTATCGCTCCCCCCGTCAATGACGTCGCTTCCTGTGCCACCATCAAGGAAATCATCGCCAGCACCACCTAGTAGAGTGTCATCCCCAATACCCGCCTCAATAAAATCATCTCCACGTGCACCACGAATTTCGTTGTCTTGATCATTTCCCAGAATGAAATCGTTACCGTCGCCAGTAAACACATTTTCAATAACGGTTCCAGCAGCTATCTGAAGCTCGGTTCCTTCGATACGGCTGGTGGTGTTTTCATTCAAATTAATACGCGCATCTTGACGTGTTGCTGCGGCATTGATTGTGTCTGAGCCGGATGCATCCGAAAGAATTCTTCTTTCAGCATGTTCATCACCCTGATAATCTACAAAATTTTCTGTAAAGAAATACACATCATCTTGTGAAATCTGATCACCATATAGGTTGAGTTTCCAACTGTTCAGGGCACCCGATGCGCCACCGTTGACATCAACGACTTTTAACTGCCATGTACCTGCCGTTTGCTCACCCCAGTGATGGGTTGAAGAAAAAGTAAATTGCAGATTTTTTGAACCAATCCCAGTATCCTCAACAATACTAGGATCATTACCTGCTTTATCCAGCAAAATACTCTCAGTACCATCTGGGGAAATGATGGAAACAATCAAATCTCCAAGATTTTGATGGCTCAAGTCTAATTCGACTTCAATCTGATCAATTTCGATATTATCGGTAATTTCAATGGAATCCACCACAGTTTGCAAATCGCCGATACTCAACGTCGGTGTTGACAGTGTGCTTATTGCTACTTCATTTGCAGCCGTGCTTTGTTTTTGCCAAGTTTCAGCCAGACGAACTGCCGCCCACGGATCAATAATCCCGTAGCCGTAATCATGGCTGGCAACTAAACCACCTCCATTCCAGTTAGACGCCCCATTTTCTTGCCAACTACCCAATGACAGATCATTTTTGAAAGAAGAATAAGCGATGATTTCCTGAACGTCGCGATACCCTAAATGGATATTCGCTTCATACATCAATGCAATGACCCCGCTTACAACAGGTGTACCGCCACAAGTACCGCCAAAACCTGTAAAATCCCCCCCAAACGAGTTTGTCGAAGAGGAATAGCCAGCATCGCCAACCACATCGGTTGTTAACAAATCTACGCCAGGTGCAGTAACCAATAAGCTAGCACCTGGGCTAGAGAAAGAATACTGAGCTTCTCGCGTTACCGCACCAACAGCAATTGTGTAACGGGAATTAACCAAATTGTCGTAGTTGCTTGAATTCGCATCGTAAAAAGTGTTATTCACGTTATGGATTAATCCACGCCTTTGATTCCCTCCCGTAACCGTCATTGCCACGCCCAAACCACCACGACCTGTTTCAACGTTATACTTCAGTGCCTCGCCCCAACTTGAATAAGGCGCCTGATTGAAATCAAATTCAAAGGGTTGATTGTATAAACCGATCAGGTTTCCAACGTCTGCACCTCTATCGGCAATTTTACGGAGATCGGTTCCCCAGCTATCCTGGCCACTGCGCGTAATTAAACCAACTTCCGCATCATAGGCAACACCAACAACACCTTCACCATCACGTTCAGCCGCAATAATGCCGACAACAGAAGTTGCATGATCGGAAATACTGCTCGAACCAGTACCAATTGCAGCATTTATATTCCCATCTAAATCCGTATGGGAAGTATCTAGGCTACCCGATTCAAAATCGGCAACTTTTATGCCTTTACCAGTATAGTCTGGCCATACTTTTGTGACATCAAGAGCTTCCAGATGCCATTGCTTTTCAAACAGGGTATCAAGCGGTACCTCTCCTTTAACCGTTATCTTCGTCTGACTTACAACTATTGAAAATCCATCCGACACAACATAATTAAAGCTAGCCAGTCCGACAAAGCCTTCATCGAAATCAAATTCAATCGTACCATCATCGTTTAACGTGACCTCACCACCCACTGCATTTTCAACCCTCAAAACAGATAAAAGATCACCATCCATGTCGAAGTCATTCGCAAGAAGTTCGTCAACGTTAAAATAGACAGTTGCTGTGTCGTCAGTTTCATAATCTTCGCCCTCGACAATGGCTCTATGGTTGCGATCACCAATATGAACAACATTATCAGCGAATAACAATCTTTCAACATTTGAAAGCGTGTCTACACCCTCATTCACTTCGCCATCGCGAAGGTCAGTAACAGTTATCGTCCCATCGCTATTGTAAACGATATCATAGTCTTCAGAGCGCCCCGTGTATTGGACATAATCAATCCCTTCACCACCATCGATCACGTCGTTGCCTGCTTGACCATTTAACACATCACTGGCAGAACCACCCAATAAAGTATCTGCGCCGGCCCCGGCATTAATTAGTGCATCACGCGTCATTCCACTGGCATCAAAGACATCATCACCACCTGCACCATTGACGACTTCAACATTTGTGTCACTCATGTTCAGATTGACGGCATCATCTGTACTGACGCTAACAACATCCAGCCCCTCACCTGCGTCAATGAAGGTATCTAGAGCATCAATGAGCAGATGGTCATCCCCGGCACCAGAACTTAAATAATCTGCACCAGAACCACCTACCATTACGTCAGAAGATGCGCTTCCGTATAGTGTATCATTGCCATCCAAACCTTCAATATATGCCCCTTGGTCGCTTGCGGAACGGATCGTATCAGCGCCGGCACTCCCCATGATAGCGCTGATTTGCTCGACGTCTAAATCAATTTCACGAGTGGTACCTTCTGCGATAATACCTAGTACATTTCCGTTGCCATCAGACAGTCGCTCAATTCCATTTTCCTCGCCAAGATTTTCGATGACAGGACCCGGTGCGTATAAACCAAGATCAGCGATAAGACCATTCTCAACCATATCCCCTTTAAAGCAGCTTTCACTGATGATTAAGCTGCTCGGTAAAACCAAATCCCTTGAATAATGCGAACCTAAGCTGATCTCAGTTACCCCAAGGTCAACTAATGAAAAGAGTTCATTTCCTTCACTGATACCATTTTGATTGAGGTCTCGCCATATTTTAACAGCTGTAAAAGCAGCATCAGCCATGTCAAAAAGGTTGTCCTTATTCAAATCCAAGGATAAAAGAGCATCAAATCCACCAGCAAAATCGCCATTATTATAGGCACTGGAAAACAGCTCTGATCGGTCTTGAATGACACCATCATTATTTAAGTCATGAACAAGAAAACCATCTGCACCAGATATCCAAGCTGTCTTCTCAGCATATCCATCCACGTTCATATCAAAATAGACGGAGCTATCCTGCCAATCCACCAGATTAATTCCATCACCGTGCAGATCAAGAACAAGTGGGTCGAACAAAGCATCTAAAAAGTTTTTTGCATCCTGCACCGCAAGATCTACATCGTCTCCAAACCCGCCGAGAGCCTCTTCAACGGTCGCAATCGTATTTTTTAAATCTTCATATGTTTCGGCAGCTACGGCTTCAGCTCTGTCATAGGTCTGCTCTGCGTATTTTTCAAGGTCTTGATATGCTTCATTAATTGCCTGATTTACCCCTAAGTGGTCAGCAGCCATACTTACACCCACGCTGATGGCTATTCCCGCTGCCACCGGCACCCATGCCGGTGCGGTTGTAAGAGCAAGAAGCGCACCTACGCCAACTGACAAACCTACGCCAATGGCCCCGGTACCAATTACGCCTGCTCTCTCACCTTCTTTTGCATTAATGGCTTGAAGAGCAACAACGCCGACCCCCAACAATCCTGCCTTGATTGCGCTGCCGCCAAGAGATGCTAATTTTTGCTGATATGTATTCCAATGCCCGCCAACCTGAGTGATGTATTGCGCATTTATTGGTATTTGACCGCTTGAACCAATATTAATACGGTGGTTTACAATTTTTTCCGTAAATTCTAGTGTCTGAGCTTGCTTGAGCGCCCATCCAAAGTAAGCGCCGACACCCCCTTCTGCTCCGCCATAAAGACCGCTCTCTAGATGCGACCAAACAGGCGTAGAAGGGTTTGACATTTCAGTGGTATTGGTTGTCGAGGGCGTGTCAGCATACGCACTTCCGATCAAGGAAAATGACGAACGATCACGAGAGGGTTCATTCACAGTCTCATATCGGGTATTTCTTGCAAATCCTTCGTATCTATCAAATCTATCAAACTCCTCCGGCTCGTAATCACAGATATAATATCGCGCCCCATTGGTACCTGCTAATCGACACTTATACATTTATTTTTCCCCCGAAAGTAGGCCAAAAGCCCGCAAAACACGATATGGCAAACCCATAAAAACGATCAAACTTAGGAATACAAAACCAATCAAAGAAACAATCAAAGCAAAGTAAAAATGAATGTATCTAAAGTTATTGTATATATTAGAAAATAAAGATTCTTTAAAATTAATTACATATTGCCCATGATGCAAATCATCTAAAATAATAAATAAAAATAATTCATTTACAAATTCACTTATTAAAAAATAAATAGAAATAGATAACATCATTAAAACAATAAAATTACTCGATACGGATCGAGCTAATATCATTTTCTCAGAAAACCTTAGTAAAAGAATACAAATATGGCACAGATAAAAGCAAAAAAACGAAGAAAAACACAGAATGAAGGAAAAAATCATTCTTTCTTTCGTTAAATATTTAGCAGTACCACTGCACTGATTCACATCAAAAAAGACAACACAATGAGATTTAAGGTAGTTCATTTTTTCTAGAATGAATTCGATCAAAATAATGCTATCTATTTTTATATTGTAAAATTCCAAAACCATAATGGAGAAAGAAATCAAAACGAAAAACAACAATGCATAAATCAAAAATTTAACAAAAAATTTATTTTCAAAGTTATCATCACTATAAAATAAATTACTGAAGTTTTTTTCACATGAATAAACCCCACGAAAAAAAGATAAAAATATCAGCACATTCACAATCAAAAAGAATATTACAACCAATTTAAAGTAATAAAAAGTTGAAAATCCTAAAATAATTGAGAGAAATACTGACAGCATTATCTTTTGGGCCGCAAGTGTTGCAGACGGTGTCATTTTACGCTTACCATTCTAAACGAATATAGCCTTCTTTCTCAGATGACGGTGCCAAAACCATCATCGTACGGTCAGGAAAGATGCTTTCTTTAATTTCTTCAATAATTTCTTCATTTCCGCCATAGGGCGCGACAAGATCCACCAACCACAAATTATCTCCTGAATTCCATTCATCACCTGAAAGAATGTATTCACCTTTTTCAAAAGCCTTGCTTCTCTCATCAGACAGAAAAGCCCATGAAGCAAACGCTACGGGAACACCCTCTTTTCTGAACACTCGATACTGATTAGCTTTAATCGCCCCCATGACAAGCCAATCCAGATTGACAAGCGACATTTTATTATGGAGGGGGCTATCCATCATCAATGCAGTTATAACACCAAATAAAGTTGCCACGTTCGTTCGCTTAGAATTCGGCATATTATTTGCTTCTTTCTCAGCTTGGTTAATACGATTTTCACACATTGTTTCTTCGTTATTTTTCATTGTAGAATTTTGCATATTTCCCTCCCTATTTATATGTAAACACCCTCAAAAGAAGTATGACTATTTTAAAAAACACATCCAGTCATTTTTAATATTTTTTTTATAAAAAATGAGGTAATTTACACTTTACACATTATAATCAAACACTTAAACGCAAACTTAAAAGTTGTTTAATATTGTATGATTGTTTTATTTTGTTAGTATTTCTATTTAGACTATTATATTTATAAAAGACAGTGTAAGCCTTCCTCTTCCCAATATAACAATCTAAAATAGACATCTAAAATCATCCACTAAAAACCTTATGATTGAATAACAATGGCCGACTCGACAGAAAATATAGATATCGAAACAGGAAACGTAGTGTCACAAGCAGACACAGGCCTTCTCTGTCTGGTGATGCTGTCGCAATATTTTGAACGTCCGGCAGAGGCTGATCAGATCAAACATGCATCAGGTAAATCTGAGGTGATGGACAGCGATGATTTGTTACTCGCAGCAAAAAATCTGGACTTCAAAGCCAGAGCTGTAGATGCAAAATGGGAGAGATTGGCAAAAATGCCCTTACCCGCCATTGCGCGTCGCCGTGATGGGCGTTTTTTTGTATTAGCCAAGGTTGGCGAAGACAAAGCTCTGATCCAATGCCCCGAAGCCGGGCAACCCCAGCAGCTCAGCCGAGAAGAGTTGACCGACACCTGGGATGGGCATCTCGTGCTTTTAACCACGCGCGCGCAGATCGCAGGTGCGGAGCGTAAATTTGATATCTCGTGGTTTATACCAGCTTTTATGAAGTATCGCCGCCTCTTCGGCGAAGTGCTCATTGCCTCCTTTTTCCTGCAAGTGTTTGCGGTCATCTCTCCGCTGTTTTTCCAGGTTATTATTGATAAGGTTCTGGTCCATCGCGGCTTGACCAGTCTGGATGTACTAATCATCGCCATGGTCGCTGTCGGTGTCTTTGAAGTGGTGATTGGCGGTTTGCGCACCTACATCTTTTCCCATACCACCAACCGGGTGGATGTGGAACTGGGCGCGCGTCTGTTTAAGCATATGCTCAATTTACCCATTGCCTTTTTTGGTGCGCGCCGTGTGGGGGAGACAGTGGCACGTGTGCGTGAATTGGATAATATCCGCAATTTCATCACCGGTTCCGGCCTGACCCTGATCATTGATTTGGCTTTTACATTTGTCTTCTTCGCCATCATGTTCCATTACGCGCCCTTGCTGACTTGGATCGTCATTGGCTCTATCCCGTTTTATGTCACACTTTCCATTATTATCACCCCGGTTTTGCGCCGTCGTACAGAAGAGAAATTCCAGCGCGGTGCCGAAAATAATGCCTTTTTAACGGAGAGTGTTTCCGGTGTTGAAACGCTCAAAGCCTTAGCGGTGGAACCACAAATGCAGCGCCGCTGGGAAGAGAAACTGGCCGCTTATGTCTCCAGTTCTTTCAAGGCCGCTAATCTTGGTAATATTGCTAGCCAAGGGGTCCAAGGCATTCAAAAAATCACCATGGCCTTGACGCTTTATTTTGGCGCGAAACTGGTGATGGATGGTGATCTTACCATGGGACAAATGATTGCCTTTAACATGCTGTCAGGCCGTGTGTCACAACCCATTTTACGCCTTGCCCAATTGTGGCAAGATTTCCAACAAATGCGTATATCGGTGGAACGCTTGGGTGACATTCTCAACACCAAACAAGAATTAGGTGGTGGATCACGTGCCGCCCTGCCCGCGATCAAAGGCGATGTGTCTTTTGAAGGGGTGACCTTTCGTTATCGCCCGGATGGACCGGAAATTCTAAAGCGCGTTACGCTACAATTTAATGCAGGTGAAGTTGTCGGTGTGGTTGGCCCATCTGGTTCTGGTAAATCAACGCTCACCAAATTAGTACAACGCCTTTATGTGCCGGAAAGTGGCCGTGTACTCGTAGATGGCACGGATTTATCTATGGTCGACCCTGCCTGGTTACGCCGTCAAGTCGGTGTTGTCCTTCAGGAAAACACCCTCTTTAACCGTACCGTGCGTGACAACATCGCCCTGTCTGATCCATCTTTGCCAATGGAACGCATCATACAAGCAGCCCAACTTGCCGGGGCACATGACTTTATTCTGGAGCTTTCTGAAGGTTATGACACACAAGTGGGGGAACGCGGTTCAACACTTTCAGGCGGGCAACGTCAACGCATTGCCATCGCGCGCGCGTTGATCACCAATCCGCGCATTTTGATCTTTGATGAAGCGACATCTGCCCTTGATTATGAGTCCGAACATATCATTCAGGAGAACATGCGCTCCATCTGTCAGGGCCGTACCGTATTTGTCATCGCTCACAGACTCTCCACTGTGCGCGATTGCGACCGTATCATCACCATTGAAGCGGGCGAAGTGGTGGAAGATGGGACACATTCAGAACTTCTTAAAACGGGTGGACGCTATTCCAAACTTTGGGGGATGCAAGCATCGGGGCCGCGCGGAACAACCAGCCCACCAGAAACAAACAAAGATGGTCAACAAATCATTCGACGTCCTGTGCCTTTTAAAGGATTGCAAGTGAAACCACAGGCCGGAGAATAAGAATGCGGACTTTCCCCGATTTAATCGATGATTTTAAAGACCGCTTTCCACCCGCTTGGGTTTACAGCCTCTATGCGACCTTTAAACACCACTATCAAGTTGCGCGTGAAGCGTGGAAACAAGAAAATGAAAAAGAAAAAACGGACAAAAACCGTGATGAGCTCGCCTTTCTCCCCGCCTCTTTAGAAATTATGGAAACACCGGCTCATCCGTTGGGTCGTACAGTCGCACTCACCATTGTCGCTTTCTTCTGTCTGGCCATTACATGGGCTGTCTTCGGCACCATTGATATCATAGCAACCACCACAGGTAAGATTGTCCCGACAGAACGGACAAAAACCCTGCAACCCCTAGAAAGCGGTATCGTACGCGCCATTCATGTACAGGATGGTCAAATGGTAAAACAAGGGGATATTCTAGTGGAACTAGACCCAACAGATACACAAGCCGAGTGGGAGCGTTTGGATCAGGAATATATCAATGCTCAACTCACAACTGCTCGCTTGAATGCTTTGCTTCAAGAAGACCCAAAACAAGCTTACAAAGCCCCGTTGGAAGCAACAGACCATCAAGCCCAGATGCACTACACCCATATGATCAGCGAATGGCAAAAGCATAAAGCCGAAGTTGCCACCATTCGCGCTGAAGTCGCCCAGCGCAAAGCGGAGCTCGCGACCGTGCGTGCCGACATCAACCGTTTAACCAAAATCCTGCCTAAAATTAACCAACGTGTCAAAGCCCGCCGTTCACTGGTTGAAAAGGGTATTTCGTCTAAAACGGACTTCCTTGAGCTTGAACAAGAGCTGGCAGAATACGAGGGACAACTTGCCGTACAACGGGCCAAGGTCATTGAGGCCGAAGCCACTTTGGGCGCATCCAAAAGTCGCTTGGAAACCACACAGGCCGAGTTTCGCCGCACAGTTTTAAGTGAACTCGTTGAAGCCGAACAAAAAGCCAATTCCCTACAACAAGAACGTATAAAAGCCGCAGAACGTGCCAGACAACAAACTTTAAGTGCGCCCGTTGACGGAAAAGTTCAACAACTGGCCATCCATACAGTCGGCGGCGTTGTCACCCCTGCACAAGAACTGCTTTCCATCGTTCCAGCAGATAGTGGACTGGAAATTGAAGTCAAAGTACTCAACAAGGACATCGGCTTTGTCCATGAAGATCAAGATGTTGAAATTAAAGTCGACAGCTTCCCCTTCACCAAATACGGCACGATTGAAGGCAAACTCTTAAGCCTATCCAGAGACTCAATCGAAGATGAAAAGCAAGGCCTTGTCTATCCCGCTCGTATATCTATGGCCAAAACAGAAATCCAGTCCGGCGATAAAATGGTTGACCTGACCCCAGGCATGTCAGTCACAGTAGAAATCAAAACCGGCAAACGTAAACTGATTGAATATCTCCTTGCACCGCTGCAAGAATATCGGGATGAAAGTTTACGAGAACGCTAATTTTTTGATCACATCTTCGTACAAGAGCCGTCTTGAGTCATTTTGCAGAATAAGCAGTGTTAAATCCAGCGCACTTCTGATTTATTGTATTTTTCAACAAAACCGAGAAGAATACCCGCAACCATATTGTCAATCTAAGTTCTAACCGACCACTATCTGAAACTCTATGCATATCAATCAAAAATGGCTAAATAAGGTATCGTTACTCCCTTAATTTACTTATTTTTAATATGAGAGTTAGTATGGACTTAAAATATACCTCTGAACATGCTTTTTCGGGCCATAAATTTTATATGGAGCAGAAATACACTTCTGCAGAAAGTGAGCTTCGCGCCGCTATTAAGCTTGCACCTAATGATGCCCCATCTCATCGTCGTTTAATGCGTACACTTTTCAAGCAAGGTAAAGAACAAGAAGCGAAAAATTTTGGATTGGAAACTTTAAGGTTAAACGATCGAATGGGCGTAGCCTATGCGGATAAATACTTGAAAGGTCTTATGCTTAACCAGAATGAAATCAGCAAAAAGAGGGTGTTTAACACTATAGATAAGTCAAAAAACATCATCTCTTTTTGTTTGTGGGGAAATAAAGATATCTATTGTTCTCGGGCAATAGAAAATGTTCGTCGGGCACAGATTATTTACCCTGAATGGACCTGTCGTTTTTATTGTGATGCGGATGTACCTAAGAAAGTGATCGACACCCTTAAAAAAGAGGGAGCCCAGGTCTTATTTGTTCAAGGAGGGCTTCAGAAGCATGACCGACTTTTTTGGCGTTTTTTTGTAGCAGACGACTCAAAGGTAGATCGTTTTATATGCCGGGATTGTGACTCACTCTTAAATTGCCAAGAAAGGGTTGCTGTTGATGACTGGATTGAATCTGGGAAACCTTTTCATGTTATGAGAGATTTTGTCACACATGTAGATGTCATGCTTGCAGGGATGTGGGGAGGTTTGACGAATGTACTACCTCCAATATTAGGCACATTACTGACGCCTCAATATCTATCTTCTCACACCAGAGAAACAGATCAGATTTTTTTACGGGAAAGAGTTTGGGGGCTGATTAGAGAAGATGTATTTGTCCATGACAGCTACTATAGCCCAGACTTTGGCGTCCCATTTCCCAAATACGGCCGTCTTATTCGCCCTGCCCATGTTGGCGGGTCTTAAGACCTCGTATATCTAATTTGAATATCTAAGATCAAAGCAGAAACAAGAAATCTGCGTTCAATGGGCAGTTATGGAATAGCTTTCCTGACAAAGGAAATTAACCTTCCCAAATGGCTGTTTTGTAGAATTCGTCAACATTGACTTTCAGCAGGTTATATATTTTCAGGTCGATCTGCCCTTTGTCTGCCATCCCATCCATAATGGATAAAACCTCATTGGCACAAAAGCGATCCCGATAGGGGCGTTCCTGGCAGAGGGCTTGAAAAATATCAGCAATGGTCAAGATGCGTGTCGGTGTATCAATCTGAGCTTCCAAGTCATCCGGCAAATAGTAATTTTCTAACAGGATGCGGTTCTTCAAGATCTGATGCCAGCTTCGATCTTACCTTGTGTCTGCGGATGGTTGGGTGCGCCGCGAGTATGACACATGCCTTAATCTTCCAACCAGTCAGAAAGATCACCGCTGATGTAGGAAGAGCCGTTATCACTTAGTAACCTTGGTTTGTGAATAACATCAACCTGATAATAGCCAGAATCCTCTATAACCAGTTCCAGTGTTGCCGTCACATCTTCATCCTCATCGTCACTTGGAGCAGTAGCGAGGGAGATCATGCCTGTGCATAGCTTCCAAGCTAAATATAACGCAAGTAGTCTCTAGGATTGTGGAAAGATAGAACCAGCACCAACCAAGACTTTCAGGTAGGTAAGGTGGCGTTCCGCCCGCTTCGCGAACAGTTTGCCAGAATTGATTGGGGCGCACAGTTTTGTCTTTGAACTCAGACGCCGCTTTGATGACCACATAAACTGGAGCCGTGACTAGATCACGAACTTTCAACAGGCAATAAACCGAACTTTCCGAGACGTAATAGTCTCTTACGTCGGTGAATTTAATCGCCAATTTACGTGATGACAAAGTGGGACGTATCCACAAGATGTAACTTTTCCTCAACTATCATAATAACTCATTAAAGTTGTTTCACAATTCATCATTCTGGATAATTCTGTGGTTCTCGGAACGAAATCCGAACTTGAGACGTAAACACCTCCCGTACCCGTTTAGGAGCCGTACCCTTGCTATAGGATTTATTCAGGTATTCGGCATGTTTGCGAACAATCTCGCAACTTTTTTCAAATTTCTCTTTCTGCCTTTTTCGTTCCTCACCCGTTGCCTTACGCGCCGGTCGATGAACCATTTCTAAAGCGGGAATAGGGTGTTCCGGTTTATGAGTACAATGATGAACCAATCCTTCCCCTTCATATCCGACTATAGAATTCCAGATTTCCCCACAACGTTTCTTTACCCCATAAGGATTACGAACCTTGTCGCCATTAAAAAAGAGCATTGAATGATAATGCGGGTTTGGACTTGTCCTCTGTTCACGAACAGTATGATAGCCAACGTCAATCCCCTGATCTCGGTAGCTTTGCTGAAGGGTTTTATGAAATTTAGAAATCTCTTTATTCAAACCATCATGGTCATATTCTTTAGGAAACCTCAGATCCATACGAACTGGTAGGACGCGACGATTATTCGTCATCTTGTTTTCAAATAACTCGTTGAATTTTTTATCGAATAGTTTCGTTCTATTTTTGTCAGTTTTATTCATTGTAGCATCCTTATTTTACACTTAAGTTTCATATAATATAAGGATGTTACTTTTTAATATGGGAGTGACTTCATAGTATTGAGATATCTGCTACCTGTTATTAAGTATATATAAATACTACCTTATTGCCAAATAATCTGAGTTTGGACTCTGTGGACGACAGGGATGTTCACAAAAAACATGTCACGCTTATGGGGCATTTTATCTTCTGCAAGTTAAGTGCAAAACCGCCCCCGATCCTGTCACCTAAAAGGCAACAAAATCAGGGACGCATTTTCATGCTTGTCTTAACACCTCTTTCTGAACGCTTGAGAACAAAGCAGGTATCAAGTCGTTCAAGGTGTGAACGGTTGCACTTGCTCCGGGTATCAGTCTTTCAATTGCTGATGATGCAATACCAAGACCGATAAACTCCACCCCCATGGCGTGACCCGCTTTCAGTGCTCGGTTTACCATGGCCGGGTTATCAGACTCCCCATCCGTGATCACCACGGCAATCTTACGGTGTTCCGCCATTTCATGAAGTCGCGGGAGCAGCCACCAAATCGCCTCCCCAAGGGGTGTGCGACCGGATGGAGCCGGGCGAATCTGAACCGATGGACGTTGACCGTGTCGAACCAAAGGCATCACCGTTGCCTGTCTGCCGGGCTTGCCGGGAAATACCGTTACACCGACATTTATGCCCATTTTGTAAAGGCACTGAACAAGGGCATAACAGGCCTCGGTTGCCAAATCCATCCTGCTTTGCATGGACCCTGAAGCATCAAGAAGGATATGAACCGCCGTTGTAAAAGATGGTCGATCCTCTGTCTTCAAAAACAACCTTGTGCCTGTTGTTGCCATATGATGCAATCGGCGTGACGAGAGTTTGCCACTTCGGGCCGGACGTACCCGATGTTGCCGTGTCGTCTGCCACAATCCCTCAAAACGACTACGCATCCCGGCTGAAACCTTGCGACAGGCCTCAACCTGTGCAGGCAACAAGGCGGAAACAGGCTTTTCAGCTTCCATTGCAAGGCGATTGCCCAGTGAAGAAACTGACCTTGCCCCCAAGGCGCGGCGAATGGTTTCACC
>JABXIC010000076.1 GCA_013373265.1 Methylocystaceae bacterium
ACGCTTTGGTTTGTTCAATATCCGTAACCTGAAACTCGATGTAATTGATTGTTTTATCTTGTGGTGAACAAACCATTTCTAAACCTCAATTTCACACCAAACGGGTGTGTGGTCAGATGGTGTTTCCCAGCCTCTTGGCGTTTTATCGATGTGAGAATTGATCAATTTATCAGCGGCTTGCGGGGACAATAATAGATGATCAATTAATACACCATGGTCTTTATTCCAACCGCCACCACGGTAATCCCACCAAGAAAACTGTCCCGGTTCCGGATGATAGAGTTTAAACGCATTGGTTAACCCCATAAAAAGATGGCGCCGATAGAGTTCACGCCCTTCTTCTCGGCAAATGGCATCGTTTGCCATTTTTTGAATATCATAAACATCACCATCATCTGGGGCGACGTTATAATCACCACCCAAAACAAAAGGAATTTCTTCATTTAAGAGCCCTTGGGTGCGTGCAATGACACGTTCCATAAAGTTAAGCTTATAGGTGAATTTTTCAGAATCCACCGGATTGCCGTTTGGAAAATAAATAGAGGCAACACGCACACCGAATGTATCGGCTTCAATATAGCGTGCTTGCTCATCAGATTCATCACCGGGCAATGCCTTTAATGTTACGTTAATGGCATCTTTTGACAGGATGGCAACGCCGTTAAAGGATTTTTGACCGACAAACTCAATATGATACCCAAGGTCTTTCAGTTCCATTTCCGGTACTGCATCCCCAAGTGTCTTGAGTTCCTGCAATAAAACGACTTCCGGTTCAAATTCTTTTAGCCAGCGCAACAGATGTTCTGTGCGCGCGTTTATACCGTTTACGTTCCAGGTTGCAATCTTCACCGATATTTCTCCATTGAGCTTTCGTTTGGAGATAACATATACTGTTCATATGAAGATGCCATCATTCCTTTTTGTTTTTTTTGTCATTGCAAGCATGCTTGCCTCAAGCTGCGTTTTGGCAAAAAACGGCTGGCCAACTTGCCCAATGGATGGCAAATCAGTTGAAATCTATGTCGAAAAATCTATGGGGGAATTGCGCTACCACAATGGGTTTAATACGGCACAATTGTCAAAATTGCGCGGTAATGTGGGGCGTCGTTTAGGACCGTTATGGATTCCCACAGGCCTGACCATTGCCGATGAAAATTACCACCTCAAAACCAACGTAAACATCATGCAATTGGGACGTGAGCGTTATTGTGCGGTTTTACAATCAGCTTCCCTCTTTATCGGTTATCGCAATATTGATGTTTATATCAGCAACAAATATCGCGTGGGCACCTGTGAAAATGAATCGATTACCAATCATGAAAATATCCATGTGCGTATTTTTCGTGAAACCCTCTACAATCATTCAAATGAGATAGAGCGCGCCATGCGTTCCAAAGCGCCAAGGATTGGACCTGTTTATTTAAGATCACCGGATGCGGCGGCAAATAAGATCAAAAATTTATTGAATGCACAGATCCAACCCCTTTTTAAACGCATGTCACAAGACATCAGCCGCAAGAATGCCCGAATTGATACCAAAGCCAATTATCGCCGTGAACAGGCCATGTGTTCCAACTGGTAAAGCTGCTTAAAGCGACATACCACCGGAGACTTCAATACGTTGTCCTGTAATCCATCCACCTGCATCAGCACAAAGAAACGCAATAACACCGCCAATATCTTGCGACAAACCAATGCGGCTTAAAGCGCAATTTGCTTTGATCATATCTACAATCTGCGGGTTACTCTCATAAAATTCTTTCGTAAGGTCTGTTTCCAGCGCACCCGGGGCGACTGTATTGACCGTAATTTTACGCGGTCCCAATGTTTTGGCCATATATGTTGCAAAACTGGTCAATGCCGCCTTAGAAGCCGCATACACAATATAAGGGTCTAACGAAAAGCGGGTTAATCCTGATCCAATCATAATGATACGCCCACCATCAACTAAAACATCAAGAAGCCCTTGGGTCAGGAAAAAAGCGCTTTTGACGTTGGTGTCAAAAATCTGATCATAATCTTCTTCGCTAAATTGACCAAACATGGCCTTTCTTTCGATACCTGCGTTATTAACCAGAATATCTAAAGTTCCCGTATCGTTCATTTCTTTAAGGACAGCTTTGACTTCAAGAATAAAGGAGGGCAAGTCATGCGTACCATTTAGGTCAACACGTAAGGCGCGTGATTTTACGCCCAAATGCTGGATTTCATCGACAACCTTTTGCGCTTCAGTTTCTTCGCTACGATAGCAAATGATAACATTGCTACCTTGCTTGGCTAAAGTTAAAGCAGTTTCACGGCCAAGGCCACGGCTACTGCCTGTGACGAGAGCTGTTTTTCCATGTAATGAAAACATGTGTAAGTTCCTTTATCTATTGATGTGAGAAAGGATCATTACATCGTTGTTCTATGATAAAAATGAATGTTATCGTATAATAATCATACATAAATGAATATTGGTGATCGCTGTGGCGTTAGATTGGGATGATATAAGACTTCTTCAAAAAGTGGGTGAAACGGGTAGTTTTTCAAAAGCAGCCATAGCGCTTCACACCTCGCAACCCACCGTAAGCCGTCGTATGCAGCGTCTTCAAGAGACTTTACAGGTTACTTTGTTTGAAAGAAAAGACAAAGGCCTGAGACTGTCTTCACAAGGTGAAATTTTATATAATTTGGCGCAAGAGATGGCGCAAAATGCCCATTCATTTGAAATTGCTGCACATTCTCTCGCTCAACAGACACATGTTGTACGCCTTGCCTGTTCGCCATTAACAGGTTTGGCCTTAGGCCCCTATTTGAATGATCTCTGTGAAGGATTGCCAAATGTTAAAATCGCGTTGCTCACTTCTGTTGATTTTGTCAGTTTGGAAAAAGGAGAAGCCGATATTGCAATCCGTAATGTGAGACCTGAAAAAGGAAATCTTCTTCTACAATCTGTCGGGACACATAGCTTTGGTATATATGCCAATAAGGAAATCTCTGAAAAATATGCTGAGGAAATAGAAAATGGTGATTTTTCCAAATGTCCTTGGGTGGGATATCACCAAAACATGTCTCATCTCCCTAGCAGTAAATGGCTTGCGCAAAATTATGGAATAACCCAACCAGACATTCAGTTGGATAGTTCATTACTTATACTTGGTACGATAGAAAAAGGCATGGGTTTTGCCATTTTACCTTCATATATAGGTGCTTACAGTAATTTGATCGCGATTAAAAAACCATTGAAAGGTTTATCGTTTGAAAGTTGGCTGCTTTCACATAGTCAAAGCAGCCATGATCCGGTCATCTTAAAAATCAAAGAACGTCTGAAAGTCCAATTGCAAAATATTTTTTCAGGTTAAATAACTTTAAGTTACAATTTCTTCTTGAATGTCACACACCCAAACATTACGTATTTAATATACATTATATGACTACTTTTTATTGTATTTCGACTTTTTGAGGAAAAGACGATTATGACCATTAGAAAGTTCATTTTCTTTGTATTGGTGACATTTGGCTTTATTACGCCCTCAAATGCTCAAGACCGAGGAATAACTGTTGTTACAGGGGATGATTATCCCCCGATCACGTCACGTGATTTAGATGATGGTGGATTAGCCACCAAGGTTGTCCTGCGCGCATTTAAAATCAGCAACATCCATGTTAATGAGATCAAATGGATGCCCTGGGCACGCGGAATTGGTTTAACGGAAGCGAATAAGATTGATGTTGCATTTCCGTGGGGGAAAACAAAAGAACGTGATCCCCTTTTTTATTATTCAGATCCAATTTATCCAATGATTAATTATGCTTATGTTTCAACGACGGATTTAATGCCTTTGGCTCAGAAAGAAGATTTGTATGGAAAAACATATTGTAATCCCAATGGGTATGGGGATTTTGGCATCATAAAAGAGTTATTTGATAAGCAGCTACTTCTAAGACAATCGCCCCTTAATATGGTGGCTTGTTTTAAAATGTTAAATCTAGGTCGTGTGGATTTTGTTGTATCTTCCAAATCGGACGCTGAATTTGCCATTAAGGAATCAGGCCTCAATCATGAAGCATTCATACGGAAAGATTTGGAACTTTCCAGGACACCGCTTGGTATACTGGTATCCAAGAAAAACGAAAGAGGGCCGCAAATAATTGCAGCCTTCAATAAAGGATTAAAAACACTCAAAAAAACGGGCGAATTACGCCGGATTTATGATCAGTTTCATTTTGATGACTATTTAGACTGAGAAAGAAGACCCGCAGCCGCATTCAGAAGAGGCATTGGGGTTTTTCATCTGGAAAGATGATCCCATAAGGTCTTGCACATAATCCAGCTCTGCCCCTTCCACAAAGGGCAAGGATGCTTCGTCGACAAGAACCTGGACACCATCAAATTCAAAGACCTGATCATCATCTTTGACGGTATCATCTAAAGAGAAATTATAGGAAAAACCGGAACAGCCACCACTTGTGATCATGATGCGCAGTTTAAGATTTGGATTGCCTTCTGATGCAATAAGCTGTTGCACTTGCTTGTTTGCACTTTCAGTTAAACCAACCTGACTCATCATTCATCTCCTTATAAGCATTCTAAAGGCTGCCCCACCTATGTAATCTATCTTTTCAATTTGTCAAACCCATTGCATCAATGCCCTGTGCAGAGTACTTTCCCTTTCATGAACGATTTTATCCAATTCGCCCCGTATGCGAGTATGCCACAAGACAGTAAAGGTCGCGTTTTTGCTGAACCGGAAAGCGCAACCCGAAGCTGCCACCAACGTGATCGTGACCGTATTATTCACTCAGCGGCCTTTCGACGTTTGCAATATAAAACTCAGGTTTTCGTCAATCACGAAGGCGATTTTTTTCGCACCCGTCTGACCCATAGTTTAGAGGTTGCACAAATTGCCCGTACCGTTTGTCGCTACCTTCATCTTAATCAGGAACTGGCGGAATCACTGGCTTTAGCCCATGATTTGGGCCATCCCCCCTTTGGTCATGCTGGTGAAGAAGCCTTAGATGAAGCCTTGGCCCCCTATGGCGGCTTTGACCATAACGCGCAGTCGCTATGTGTCATTGCGACACTTGAACAACGCTATGCGGAATTTGATGGCTTAAACCTAACATGGGAAACTGTTGAAGGTGTGGTGAAACATAACGGCCCATTGCTTGGCCCCAACACAACTTTTGCCAAACCGATCCCGCAGGCCATTTTAGATTACGATCAAAATGTCATGGATTTGGAACTGACAAAATTTTCCAGTCTGGAAGCCCAAATTGCCGCTTTGTCCGATGATATCGCCTACAACAATCATGATATTGATGACGCTTTGCGCGCCCGTTTGATCCGAATCGATGACCTAAAAGATATCCCTGTTGTCGGGCAAACCTTCTTTGAGATATCCAAGCAATACCCTGACTTGGACAAATCACGCCTTATTTATGAGGCTGTGCGACGTTTGATCGGGGATATGGTCAACGATCTCTTGCAGGAAACGCAGCAACGCATTAAAGATGCGCAACCAAAACACAGTGAAGATATACGCAATCAAAACTTTCCGATCGCTTCTTTTTCTGAACGCATTAAACAATGTGACAAAGAGTTGAAAGCCTTTATGTTTGAAAACGTTTATCGACACTATAAAATCAATCGGATGACAAGTAAGGCAAGACGGGTGGTCAGAGACCTCTTTAAGCTGTTCATGCAAGAACCCAATTGTCTCCCTACTGATTGGTTTAAACTCACAGATGGCAAACCATCGGAAAAGACTGCAAAAGTCGTTGCCGATTACATTGCCGGTATCACAGATCGTTACGCATTGGATGAACATTCCCGTTTGTTTGATGTACAGGCCAGAAACTCATGAATTTTTTTAAAGCATTTCACACCGATATTTCAAAAATCATTACCGACCTTGCCGCTGAAGGTACATTACCTGAAGGCTTGGATTGCTCACGCATGACCTGCGAACCACCGCGCGACAGCAGCCATGGTGATGTGGCAACCAATGCCGCCATGGTCTTATGTAAATCTGCCAAGATGAAGCCCCGCGATTTAGCCGGGCTACTTGCCCCGAAGATTGAAACCATCGACCATGTTGTCGCTGTGGAAATTGCGGGACCCGGGTTTATCAATATCAGGCTATCAAACGATTTCTGGTACGCGCGCCTTAAAGACGTGTTGGCGGCGGGCACCCATTGGGGTGATTCCGATATAGGAACCGGCCAATCAATCAATGTGGAATATGTTTCCGCCAACCCTACAGGCCCCATGCATGTTGGTCATGGACGTGGTGCTGTTGTCGGCGATGCGCTTGCCCTTTTGCTGTCAAAAGCAGGATATAACGTCACCAAAGAATATTATATCAATGATGCTGGTGCACAGGTCGATGTGTTGGCACGTTCTGTTTATCTGCGTTACCGCGAAGCTTTTGGCGAAACCGTTGAAATTCCGGAAGGTCTATACCCCGGTGATTATCTTGTGCCTGTGGGTGAAAAGCTGAAAGAAACTTTTGGCGATAAATGGCTCAATGCGGATGAAAGTGATTGGTTGGAAGAAATCAAAGCTTTCTCTATTGATGCCATGATGGACCTGATCCGCGAAGATTTGGCAGCCCTTGGTGTCACCCATGATGTCTTTTCATCTGAAAAAGCACTGGTGGCCAACGGTGGTGTCGATAAAGCCCTTGCTTATCTGGAAGAACGCGGTTTGATTTATACAGGTGTGCTCGAACCACCCAAAGGCAAAACACCTGAAGATTGGGAACCACGCCCGCAGCTCTTATTTAAAGCCTCAGAGTTTGGCGACGATATTGATCGTCCGCTTAAAAAGTCTGATGGTTCCGGGACGTATTTTGCCTCTGATATTGCTTATCACTTCGATAAATTCAAACGCGGTTCAGACCAATTGATTGACGTTTTGGGTGCTGATCATGGTGGTTATGTCAAACGGATGAA
>JABXIC010000036.1 GCA_013373265.1 Methylocystaceae bacterium
CACGCATATCATCCGTATTCGGTTTAAAGGCCACGCCAAGGATCGCAATTTTCTTGCCTTCAACTGATCCACCACAGGCATCAATCACTTTTGTTGCCATCTGTTTCTTACGTTCGGCGTTCACTTCAACCACAGTTTCAATGATCTTAAGCGGGCTACCATAATCCTGTGCCGTTTTCACCAAAGCCAATGTATCTTTCGGAAAACAAGACCCACCATAGCCCGGTCCGGCATGCAGGAATTTCTTGCCAATACGACCGTCAAGGCCAATCCCTTTGGAAACGGCCTGAACATCGGCCCCAACTTTTTCGCACAGGTCCGCAATTTCATTGATGAAAGTAATCTTTGCAGCCAAGAAGGTATTGGCGGCATATTTGATAAGTTCAGATGTGCGACGTTGCGTAAACAGGATCGGTGTTTCAATCAAAAACAACGGACGATAGAGTTGACGCATCACTTCTTGTGCACGTTCACTTTCCGTGCCGATGACAACACGATCAGGACGCATGAAATCTTCAATCGCAGAACCTTCGCGCAGGAACTCAGGGTTCGAGACCACATCAAAGTCTGCATCCGGACGGGTTTCGCGGATAATGCGTTCAACTTCATCCCCCGTCCCCACAGGGACAGTCGATTTAGTCACAACGACGGTATACCCTTCCATGGCTTCTGCAATTTCTTTGGCAGCAGCGTAAACATAAGAAAGATCGGCATGACCATCCCCACGGCGCGTCGGTGTCCCCACTGCAATAAAGACAGCATCAGCATCCTTAACGGCTTCTTTCAAATCGGTCGTAAATTCAAGACGTCCACCGGAGACGTTGTTTTCTACAAGTTTATCGAGCCCGGGCTCAAAAATCGGCATGATATTTTCATGCAATTTTTCAATTTTCGTGACATCTTTATCGACACACACGACGTTTGTACCAAATTCTGAAAAACATGCACCGGATACAAGTCCAACATATCCGGTACCGATCATTGCAATACGCATGAGATTTCCTTAACGCGTTATAGTAAAATAATTAAACTGATAATCTTTTGATAATGTCTGTCACACCGTCACGCAGATCATCACGCGCCAATGCAAAAGCAAGGTTTGCTTCAATAAAGCCGAGCTTTGATCCGCAGTCATAACGATGCCCTTCAAAACGCAACCCTCTAAATTCAACCCGGTCCATGGTCTTCGCCATGGCATCGGTGAGTTGCACTTCGCCACCGGCACCGCTTTCTTGTTTGTCCAGTTCTGTAAATACTTCTGGATCAAGGATATAACGACCAATGATCGACAGGTTTGATGGTGCGTCTTCCGGTTTCGGTTTTTCAACAAGCCCGTCCGCCTGCGCAATACGACCATCGTCATGGGTCACATTAAGGACACCATATTTATAGGTTTCTTCACGTGGGACTTCTTCAATAGCCACCACGTTGCCGCCATTTTGGTTATAAACATCAATCATTTGTTTAAGACAGCAGTTGCCTTGATTCGCCAAGACAAGGTCATCGGCCAGTAAAACGGCAAAGGGTTCATTGCCGATCAATTCCTTAGCGCACCAGACGGCATGACCCAGACCAAGCGGGCGCATCTGACGGGTATAAAAAACAGAACCCGGTTTGGGTAAAATATCCAAAACGGTGCGATGAGTTTCTGTTTTTCCTTTGTGCAACAACGTTTCTTCTAATTCGTGGGAATGATCAAAATGATCTTCAAGCGCTGTCTTACCGCGACCGGTAACAAAAATAAATTGTTCAATTCCAGCCTCAATTGCTTCTTCTACAGCGTATTGTATCAGAGGCTTATCAACAACGGGCAACATCTCTTTCGGCATGGCTTTCGTTGCTGGAAGGAAACGCGTACCAAGTCCCCCAACCGGGAAAACCGCTTTCCTGACAGGCTTATTCATATTCTTCCCCTCGTCCTCGTCATATTTGAACATGGCTTTGTGCCACAGCGAAATGTTTAGCACAAGTGACGGCTTTGTGAAAATGTTACAAAAATTATTATTCTTTATTATTAAGATATGTGCGCCAGGCTGCCCTCGCCTTTTTACATCCTTTAAAATTGATTGCGCGACTGACCCTCAATTGCCCCATTTTCAAGGCAACGGCCGCTTGAACTTGCGCATAAACAGCCTCACAATATAATTTTTCTATCCCGTCGGGGCCTTTTTGCTGCCATTCATCCAGTAAGTCTTTTTGTTTGGAGGCCTGCTTTGTAAACATATTCTGAACAGCGCTCATATCCCCTTCCAACGCCTTTAAAATTGCATCTTCGCGTTTTTTCCCCTCCATCTTACCACGCATCCCTTCGATCATGGCCTGCTGTTGCGCTTGTGCCCCCATTTTTACAAGTTCCAGCACAATTTGATCTTCATCTTCAAAGGCCAGTTTTTTCCAAACCAGCATCATCCTTTTGTTCGGTTTGCTGCGTTTATAGTCATAACTGGCAAAAATATTGTGATTGGATAAACTGCTGACATGGTATCTGGACGGCGGCATATAGTAGATTTCATCCAAGAAGTTCACTTTATCGCGCAACACAAGCGGTAGCTCACGAGCGTGTTTTATTGCTTTTTGAAACAGATCAACAAACTCACGGCTTTTGGTGTCCCCATAAAGCGATCCATATATTTTAATGGGGCCGTAGCGTCCGGAAATTTGATCAACGAAGGTGGCGTCATCTATTTTATCAAATAAATGGCGTTGCACGGCAAGAACCAAGGCATAGCTTAACTGCCTGACCGTATCATCATGTAAATATCCAATGGATACCTGCACCCAGTCTTTATCTTCTTCCCATTGGATATAGCGATCACTGCCCTCACCGGGAATGACTTCAAACGCAGGGATCAGTTCTACGAGAGAACTAAAATAAGGGGCAGTTTGATCAACAATCAATAACGCTTCCTGCAAACGTAAACCAAATTTGACGAAATCCTCATCACTAACCCCATCACTGCGAATAATGGGAAAGCGGCCTACGGCTGCAGAATCCGTGTCATCGGTTTTTGTCTGCGCACTGCCATAACAATCCTGCTTTTGAGGACGCCAGTCTCTGGCCCAGGCCCGTCCCATATCCACCACACTGTAGCGCGAAGCGGCGATGGCACTTTTTAAAATCTTTTGCGCATCCAGATCACCACCCCATGCGGCAAGCTGCGCCCACATAATCCCCTTCTCAATCGCCATATCCTCGTGCGACTCTTCCAGATAATATTGCGCCACATGGCGTTGTGCCGGAGCCACGGCGGCTTCAGCCATTTTTTTGAAGGATTGGAACGCATTTTCCACATCCCCCCGAGCTTTACGTTTAAACGCAGCCGAATAAGACGCCAACGTGGTATTCATATCGCAAAAGTCTGCCGCCTGCGCAGGGACAGACATTAAAAGACCTATAAAAACCAGAACCCTGATCATGAAAGTAATATATCCTTGGCTTGATTAATTTTAGATGCCAAATAATCCGACCCGCCTTTATCGGGATGCACTTGTGCAATAAGTCGATGATAAGCCGCTTTAATTTCAGCAATGCTGGCCCCGTGCGACAAGCCTAAAATTTCTAACGCTTCTTCTTTCGTCATCGTATCAGACGTTTGATGATTTTTCGTTTCTGCCTCGTCGTCGGCTTCATCTTGCGCCCAATCATCCGGGTGATGGCGTTCTAAATAGGCTAACATCACACGGGTAGACTCTTCATCACGTGCGCGACAATGACGTAGGACATCACGTAATTGATCTAATGATAATTCACTCAATCGTCGCCCCGCATGGGGGCCTTCTAGAATCTCCCCATCCATGTCCCCGCTATCAACATCCAATGTCATGCGCAACACGACCGTATCGACTTGTGATGTTTGTCCGCTGGTGCTTGAACGTCCCGTTTGTTGGCCAAACATACGCCTTGCAATCTTTCCTATATTAAAAATCGTTCTGAAACGACCAAACCACACAAAAAGCGCAGGTAAAACCGCAAAAGCAAGGGCCAATTTTCCCGTTAAGGCCAACCAGCCGAACAGCAAAATGACGAGAACCAACACAAGCCATTTCAATACGCGTAACACAGCCTTGGGCTCAACTCTCACAAACCAGCACAACAACGCATAAAGACAAAATAAAAGAACAAGCCCCAAGACCAGATAAGAGATCATTTCCGCCTCATTTGATCTGCAATCATCAAGACATTGCCACCGCGTTTATCTGCGTAACTTTCCAACGCCTTACGGCCCCCACTGGCATAAACCGCAACCGCCTTAAGAAGGTCACGCAACACTTGCGGGCTATGGGCATCAAAACGACAATAAGCGCCTTTGGTCAAGCGTGTAATTTGTTGAAAGGCAAAAGCCGCAATCGGGTCACGTCCTTCATGAAAGATAAATGCAGGAACACCCAAAATACCCAGCTCGCCAGCAGTTTTGCCCAATCGGTCCACATCTTCTTCACAGGCATCACCAATAAAGACCAGCGCATTGACTTGACCTTTACGCGCTTCTTCAATGGCATGTTTTAGCATTTTCTCAATTTGCGTTTCCCCGGCAAGACATGTCACGGCTGTCATTTCACGCAACAGGCTTTCACTTTGTGATGTCCATTTGCCATAATGAAAGTCACCAAAGCCTTGAAAATATGCCAATTGAATGTCTAACCCACCAAGGGCATGGCTTTCACTAAACATTTCACTTTGGATATGCATGGCTTGATCCCATGAATGATCCCGGCTTGCCGTAGCATCCATTGCAAAAATCAAACGCCCTCGCCCAGCCCGGTCCCGTGGCGCAGGTATTTGAGACACCTTTTTTAAGAAGGCATCAACTTCGCTTTTATCAGATGTGGTCAGGTCTTTTTTTGACATCACTTCAGGCAAGGTAAGTTCATGGCTTCCAATAAGGTACGCACCTCTTGGCGTGCTGCCAAGTGGGACATGGATAATTCTTCACCTTTCATGTCCATCATGGTCAATCCTTTCAGAAACAGTTCACGATAGATGACCCGTTCCCCAAAACCGGGAACGATGCGACAGCCAATGCGTTTTGACAGGGCTTCCAGCAAGCCTTCCATATCGCGTTTATTGCGTGCGTCCAGATGGCTCAAACGATTACGCATGACAATCCAATCAATTGTACCGCCTTTTTGACGCAGCATCTTTTGCTGGCGCTGTTGCCAGACAGTCTCGGCATAATGGCTTGGGGCTTTTATCGTCAGACTCTCCCCATCCACACGGGCCAAAACATCAAGGTCAATAAAACTATCATTTATCGGTGTGATCAACGTGTCGGCTAAGCTATGGGCCAACTTTCCAAGCGGGCTATCATAGCCCGGCGTATCAATCACAATAACGTCTTCGGCCTGTTGCAGCCGTTCAAAAGCATCTTGAAAATGCCCGTTATCTTCCAGAATACGGATATGATCCGGCGATTTTAACAAGCGTTGAGACTGGCTGCGGTTTTCAATATAGCGCGACAAAGTACCCTGGCGCAGGTCAAGGTCCATACAGCCAACGCGTAGGCCCTGATCCAGCAAAGCGGCGATCACATGCATGGCGGCGGTCGATTTACCCGTACCGCCCTTTTCATTCCCAAAAACAAGGACATGCGCGGTCATTATTGATGCACCTTCAACCACACAGACGTATCATGAAAGACGGCCCCGTTATTGGGATAGCCCGGTTCACTGGACACCAGCGTATTGATCCCTTTGCCTTCTAAAAATGTGGATGCAGGCCAAATGCCTTCCACAACCAAGGTGTCTTCATGTTGTTGCTTGGCGGTGACGGCATTAAGCACCACACTGCCGCGCTCATTGCCGATGCGCACAAGCTCCCCTTCCGCAATGCCGAGTTTGCGCATCACTTTTGGATGGATCAGAACTTCGGGGCTCCGTTCTTTAATGCGCGATGTCTTTGTCTCGCTGAAAGTAGAGTTCAAAAAGTTCTGTGATGGCGGGGTAATCAAACGAAACGGATTTTCAGCCGTCTTTTCATCAATTACATTCCAATGATCGGGAAAAGCAGGCATGTCTGCACCACGCGGGCCAAGAGCCGACCAATCTGGTTTAAAACGGAACTTCCCATCGGGGGTTTCAAAACCATTGAGGAAATGTGCCTCTTCAAATGACACATTCAAATCATATCCACTGCCCGCTATGAGTTCTTCTCCAGACGGATAGCCGGATGCCTTTAAGGTTGCTTCCACCAATTCCCAATCGCTCATGTCAAAACCGGGATGTGTTACCCCAAGGCGTTTGGCAAGGGCACACAGAACCTCATGGTTTGACTTACATTCCCCCGCTGGTTCTACGACAGGTTTTGAGGCCTGCAAAGTAGCATGGGCACTGGCGGTATAGAGATCTGAATGTTCCAAAAACATAGTTGCGGGTAACACAATATCAGCCATTTTTGCCGTTTCAGTCATAAACTGTTCATGCACACAGACAAACAAATCATCGCGCATAAAACCTTTTTCCACCAAATCAGTATTGGGTGCCACCTGCATCGGATTGGTATTCTGGATGAACATTCCTTTGACTTCAGGTCCTCCTTGTAAGGCCTCTTGATTGCCTGTCAAAATTTCCCCAATGCGTGATTGATCAAGCGTGCGCACACCTGCGTCTTTAACATCCAACCCTTCTACAAGCGTTTTATTCAACTTCGCCAGACTGCTTTGTCCATAAAGAGCACCGCCCCCTTCAACTTGCCACGCCCCGGTTACCGCTGGCAGGCAGCTGACCGCATGCATATTATGCGCCCCATTACGCGAACGGGTCATCCCATGGCCCACACGCAAGAAGCTTTTTTTACTGCTGCCATAAAGACGGGCAAACGATTCGATTGTATGGGCCGCAACACCTGTAATTTCAGCGGCCCATTCCGGTGTTTTGGATTTTAAATGTTCTTCAAAATCATGCGGCACATCCGTATATTTTTCCATATATTCACGATCGGCATAACCTTCGCGGAAAAGAACATGCATGAGCGCACAGGCCAAAGCGCCATCGGTCCCCGGCCTGATCGGTATATGAAGATGCGCTTTATCGGCTGTTTTATTTTTATAAGGGTCAACAACAACCAGCTTAGCCCCGGTGCGCACCGCCTTTAAAACATGCGTCATCAACTGGATTTGGCTGGAAACCGCATTCAGCCCCCAAATGACGATAACCTCTGACTTTTCCATCTCCAGCACGTTAGGGCCACGTTGACATCCTGTGCCTGCCGACCAACCGGGTCCAGAAAGCGCAACACAGTATGTGCCTTGCATCTTTGAATAATTTTTAACATGCGTGAGCCGTTTGATCCCATCACGCATGACATGTCCCATGGTGCCCGCATAATAAAAAGGCCAGATGGATTCTGGGCCAAAATCATTCTCAATCTCCAGCAGTTTACTGGCGACCTCATCCAGCGCCTCGTCCCAGGAAATTCTTTCAAATTGCCCCGACCCTTTCGCTCCCACACGTTTTAACGGATGTAAAAGACGTGCTGGGTGATGAATACGTTCTGCATATCTGGCGACTTTCCCGCACAAAATCCCGGCTGTGAAAGGGTTTTCCTTACTGCCATTAACTTTGCCAATGCGTGTCTCACTTAAACGTTCCACCTCCAAAGGGCAGACACTGGGACAATCATGCGGGCATACTGATTTTACGATTTCTGAACACATAGCAAGGGGTAATCTCTCAATAAAAAACAATTGGGCTTAATGTAATGCGATTACTTGTCTTTTGGCAAGGAACACAGTAGCGTATGGCCAAGCTCATACATGGACCTGTCTTATGAAAAAATCCCTGATCATCGTCGCCGTCTTTTTGGCACTCTTCATTTCAATTTCCGTTCTCATCATTTCATCAAGCGATGACGTCAGTAAAGAAGAAGGCTTTCTCTATAGTGCCATTGGATGCACAAGCGTTTACAAAAAACTGGAACAACCAGAAAAAACTGAAACCATGTTGAACCTGATCAACAATTTTAGTGCAAAAAACGATATTCATAAAATCCATCCAGGATATTTAACCCGTTTTATCAAATTGGTTGAAAAGAAATGGGAAAAAGAAAATGACGTAGCCCGCAAAAACTGTGATGGTATTTTTGCAATGGCAGAAAAAGAACCCAAACCCGCAGAATATAATGACGTTGCAAAAAGTGTTATACAATATCTGTGGGACCTTGAATCCCGTCATCACAAAAAACCAAAACTTCCGACCGATGCGCAATGATCTGTTATTTGCCTATGGCACCTTGCAAAAAGGATTTAGCAATAAAGTTGCTCAATATCTGTCACAACACAGCCGCATAATTGGCACCGGGTATATGATCGGCAGGCTGTATGAAGTCAGCGGCTACCCCGGTGCCATTCAAACAGCTGCACGTCATGAAAAAATATATGGTTCAATTCTTCAACTCTATGACACAGCACGTCTTTTTCCCGTACTGGATCACTATGAAGAATGTGGGGCACATGACCCACAGCCGCACATGTACAACCGAAAAAAAGTCAACGTTTTTACAAGCCATGGTCAAAGAATGGATGCTTGGGCCTATATCTACAATTTAGATGTCAGCGCCCTTTCACAAATAAAATCTGGTAACTATGTTCAATATAGAAAAATGAGGAACTGTTCAAAATGAGTGAACGTGTCGAAGCAATTGTCATTGGTGGCGGTGTCGTCGGTCTTGCTGTTGCACGCGCGCTGTCTATAACCGGAAAAGAAGTCATCATTTTAGAAGCCGATATGGCGATTGGCATGGGCACCAGTTCACGCAATAGCGAAGTCATCCATGCCGGTATTTATTACCCACAAAACAGTTTAAAAGCGCGTTTCTGTGTTCGTGGCAAAGAAATGCTCTATGACTTTTGTGACAGTCATGGCGTTCCTTACAAACGTTTGGGAAAATTAATCGTTGCCATCTCCTCAGAACAACGTGATTCCTTAAAAACCATTCAAGCCAAGGCGGCAAAAAATGGGGTCACAGACTTGCTCTGGTTAGAGGAAGACGATGTTAAGAAAAAAGAACCGAATTTACGCGCCACAGCAGCCCTTCTCTCCCCCTCCACAGGTATTATCGATACACATGCCCTGATGCTTGCCCTTTTAGGCGAGGCTGAAGAAAACGGTGCGATGTTAGCGTTAAACAGTCCAGTACTTTCTGCACAGATCAGCAATGATGGTATTTGCCTTGATGTGGGTGGTGAAGCACCTATGTCCATCACAGCCGAAATTGTTGTCAATGCCGCAGGGCTTAAAGCCATTGCCTTGGCCCGACAAATTGAAGGGTTTAATAAAAGTAACATTCCCAATGATTACTTCTGCAAAGGCAATTATTTTTCACTTTCAAGAAAAGCACCGTTTTCTCATTTGATCTATCCCGTGCCGGAAAAAGCAGGCTTAGGGGTACATTTAACATTAGACATGGGTGGACAAGCCCGTTTTGGTCCTGATGTCGAATGGCTGGATAGCGGTGATAACATTGACTACAACGTTAAGCCGGAACGCGGGGAAATCTTTTATGATGCCATTCGTCAATATTGGCCGGATTTAAAAGAAGGGGATTTAAATCCAGATTATTCTGGTGTACGCCCAAAAATACAGGCTCCGGGGGAAGAATCTGCCGATTTTATGATACAAGGGCCCCGCACCCATGGCGTTTCAGGTTTTGTAAACCTCTTTGGCATAGAATCACCAGGGTTGACTTCCTGCCTTGCAATCGCAGAGGATGTCATACAACAGTTGGAACTGAAATAGACACGAGATCATGAAACACAAACTCTTTGGATTTTGCTTTACGTTCATACTGTGCTTCGCGCTATTTACCACAAATAGCGAAGCGCAGTTACGCTCTCAAGGTAAAGTTGTTGAGTTTGAAGATCCCAACGCCCCGGGCGCCAGCTTAAGACAAGGCCCAACGGTGGATTATGCCGAAGAAATGCGTCGCCTGATTCAAAACATTGCACGCTATGGTCGCAAGTTTAAACCCAACTTCCTTGTTCTTGTTAAAGATGCCAAAGGTTTGATGACACAAATTGTTGATGTGGATCAACTGGTCTACGCGCCAAGTTCTGTCTATTTAAAATCAATTGATGGCATTATTGAGCCCAATCTATCTTTTGGCAAAGAAGGCTTTGGCATCCCGACAAAAGAAAAAGATCAAAAAGAAGCGTTGGAACAGTTGAAAGTCGCCAATGAACTCGGTTTAAAAGTCTTCACGCTTGATTATGCCTCAAAGCCCGTTGATATCGACAAGGCCTTGCGCTTTGCGATGCGCCATAAATTCATCCCCTATGTTGCACCGGGCCAAGGGTTTATGAATAACGCTCTGCCCAATTGGCCAAGACGCCCCTTGCATGAAAACTCCCATACCATCAGTAATATTCAGTTGGTCAAAAATTATCTTCTGATCGAAGATTCATCGCGCATGGGATCGGCTGAAGAATATGCGATGAAAATACATAACACCAATTACGATCTGATCGCTACCAACGTCTTTCATCGTCGCTCCGAAACATTAGGCCGTCATAACGTGCGTACCATGCAGTTTAAAAAACTCGGTTCGCGCCGCCCTGTTCTTGCCACCTTAAATGTGGGTATGGCAAACGTTGGCGCCTATTATTGGAAAGATGACTGGCGACAAAATAATCCGGCCTTCATCCTAGAACAAGCCCCCTTAAGTGCAGACCTACACCTTGTACAATATTGGAATCCCGGCTGGCATCAGGTGCTTTATGGGAACACCATGTCATTCATTTATGGTATCATCAAGGAAGGTTTCGACGGCGTTGTCATTGAGGGCGCCAATGTGTATGAGATTTTTGCCAATCCACAATAAGTCCTAATGACTAAGTAGTTTTTGTGATTGCTTAATTGTTTACCTCCCCTACAATTGCTCAAAAATTAATTGGGAGGTAAACATGCTGGATAAAAAATCCACGTACGCAGAAGTCTATTCTTCATTCAAATGGGATATCCCCAAGACCTTTAACATGGGCGTTGCCGTATGTGACCGTCATGCAGAAACACATCCTGACAAAACAGCCCTGATCGTTGAACAAGCCAATGGTGATGTGCAACGTTATAGCTTCCAAGATGTTAAAAAAATCTCCAACAAACTTGCCCATTTGTTTATCGATTGTGGCGTCCTTGAAGAAGACCGTGTTGCGGTTTTGCTATCTCAATCTTTAGAAACCGCCTCTACCCATGTAGCATGCTGGAAGGCTGGATTTATATCCATCCCTCTTTTCACCCTCTTTGGGGAAGAAGCGCTTGAATTTCGCCTCTCCAACAGTGGCGCCCGTGTCCTGATCACAGACAAAGAAAACTATGCTAAAATCGCGCCCTTGCGCAAAAAACTGCCCGCATTGGAATTCATCTTTATTGTAGATGGGCAGTGCACAGATACCATTGACCTCTATGAAAAGTTAACCACAGTCTCTGACGATTTCACACCAAAAGAAACATCCAGTGAAGACCCGGCCCTGATCATCTATACATCGGGAACGACGGGTAATCCCAAAGGTGCGCTGCATGCCCATCGCACGATCATCGGTCATGTCCCCTGCGTAGAGATGGCCCATGAGTTCGCCCCACAAGAAGGGGACTTATTTTGGACACCGGCAGATTGGGCATGGATTGGCGGCTTGATGAATATTTTGATGGGGGCCTGGTATCTGGGTATCCCCGTTTTAGCCTATCGCGCACGAAAATTTGACCCGGAAGCCGCCCTAAAGCTGATGGAACGCCATGGGGTGCGCAATATCTTTATGCCCCCCACAGCCTTAAAGATCATGCGACAGGTTGAAAATATTAAAGACCGCTTCGATTTGAATTTACGCACCATCACAGTTGCTGGTGAACCCATGGGCGAAGAACTCTTAGATTGGGGCCGACGCGAATTTGGTTTGACCCTCAACGAATATTACGGACAAACAGAATGTAACATCGTGGTCTCAAACTGCGCTTGTTTGATGGACGTTAAACCCGGTTCTATGGGACGCCCTGTCCCCGGCCATGATGTGCGTATCATTGATGAAAATGCACAAGAGGTTGAACGCGGCACCATTGGTGACATTGCGGTACACAAAGGTGATCCGGTCCAACTGCTGAAATATTGGGATAACCCCGAAGCCACCATAAAAAAATATCGTGGTGATTGGCTGATTATGGGAGACCAAGGTTATATGGATGAAGACGGCTATATCTTCTTTGTTGGGCGTGATGATGATCTGATTACCTCTGCCGGATATCGCATCGGCCCCTCGGAAATTGAAGATTGCCTGACCAAGCATGAAGCAGTCGCATTGGCCGCTGTCGTTGGTGTGCCAGACCCCATACGTACAGAATCAATTAAGGCTTTTATTACTTTGCGCGATGGGGTGGAAGCGAGCCCGGAATTGGAAAATTCCTTGCGCGATTTTGTCAAAGACAGACTTTCTCCACACGAATACCCCCGTCATATTGAATTTATGGAACAGCTTCCGCTCACAGCGACAGGGAAAATCAGACGCAAAGACCTGCGTGACGGAGAAATTGCAAAACTGAAATAATTAAAAACGTCGTGTATCGCGTTCCAGAGACGCAACAACAAAACCTTTTTCAGGGGGGTAACGATCCGTAATAAGCGTCAATGCTTCCCCTTCATTTCGGGCAGCGACGTTCTGATAATGAACGTCTGCCCATTCATCGGCAAAGTCCAAATGGCTAGAGTTTTGTTTAACGCAATGGCGCACCTCTTTATTGTAGATGCCAACTGCATATGTTTTCTGTTTTTTGGTGGCTACGGCAACCATGTCCCACCCTCCTTGTTAATTTATAATCAAGGGAATGGTAAGACCAATTCATTAATATTTACTTATCAGGCAGGAGAGATTCCGCGAATGACGAAACCACGGTCTTTTGGGTACTTTGACAAAATCTTGCGACGTGCATCCATTTCATCACGGGCACTGACTTCTATATAACGCGTGTCTGCCCACTCATCACTATATTGTGACGTTTCGCCACTGTTTACTGCTCTTTTTACAAGCTCGTTGTAAATCTCAACTTCGTACAGAGCCATTTTTTTTACTTTCCCTCGAAATATTACCTAAAGCGATAGTGTATTCTTTTACACGAAGATATATGTGATGAGTATCACAGATTTAAAAAAATAATGCATTTTCTACCTTTTCCCATTGTTCTTCCCCCTTTGGTAAACCGATCCGAATATGTTGTGGGATATCTTCAAAAATACGTGTTAACACAGCTTTTCGGCCAAGTTGCTGAAAAATCTGGGCTGTATTTTCATGTTTACAGAATCTAAATAAGGATGTCCCACCAACGATTTCAAGCCCAGCACGTTGTAAAATGTCATCCATACGTAAAGTAGAATTGGCCAAATCAACACGCGTTTGTTTGATCCATGCCACATCCTGCAAGGCACAACGGCCAATTTCCATTGCCGGACCATTGACCGCCCAAGGCCCCACGCCATCTTTTAAGCGTTGCGCCAAGGCCCCTTCTGCCAAAACAAAACCCAAGCGAATGCCCGCCAACCCAAAAAATTTTCCAAATGAGCGCAAGACCATCAGGCCGGGCGTCCCCACATGGGGGGATATATCCACAACCGGTGTGCAATCTAAAAAAGCACCGTCGACAATTAACAAGCCACCTTTATTATGTTGCTTCTCTGCCAGTGACAGTAAAAAGTCCGGAGCATATACATCACCCGTCGGATTATTGGGATTAACAACAATTAATATATCTGCGTCTTTTGGGGCTTCAAAGATATCTGGAATTTCTACAACGTCATGCCCCGCCAGTTTCCAGCAATAGCCATGTTCTTTATAAGTCGGCCCGACAATGCGCACCTTTTTTGGTTTTTCAAACAAATGCGGTAAGATTTGCAAAAGCGTCTGCGTACCTGATACCGGGATGACATAGTCAGGATCGACCACACCATAACAAAAAGCAGCGGCTTCTTTTAACTTTTGCAACAACGCCTGATCCGGCAAGCGACCCCATAAGTCATCACGCAAGCTTCCAATCGGATATGGATTCGGGTTAATGCCCGTAGATAAATCGACCCAATTCTCTTGCGCAATGCCGAATTTTTCTGCTGCACCCGCTAAATTGCCACCATGAAAGACCGACAAGTCACAAACTCCGTGAAATAAAATTACAATCTCTGCCCGATTATACGCAATGGGTAACATGCCTTCTTGTCAGGCTCAAGGCGCTCAATCTTTTAAACGCAATAAAATTACAACCGAAACAAATTCCTGCAATAAAAAAAGCCGCAACGGCCTTTTCTGAGCAATATTCATAATAATATTGCATTGCCAAAAATTACCTTAAAAATCAGTATCTTATAAGACTTTTTGCTTGAATTTAAATTTATAAAACACACGTATAATGGTGATAGATTCAAAATTAGGAGAGGATCATGTCTGTATTTAATGCCCCCGATTTCGATGGGCACGAGAATGTTGTCTTCGGTCACGATGAAGTTACCGGATTAAAATGTATCATCGGTATCCATAATACCAACCGCGGGCCTGCACTAGGTGGTTCACGCTTCTGGAACTATGATAACGAACAAGATGCCATTACCGATGTGCTGCGCCTCTCCAAGGGTATGACATACAAAGCGGCCATTACCGGACTTGATCTGGGTGGAGGTAAATCTGTTATCATCGGTGATCCAAAGAAAATTAAAACACCAGACCTGATGCGCGCTTTTGGTCGTGTGATTGATCGTTTAAACGGAAAATATATTACTGCTGAAGATGTCGGTACCACTGTTGCGGATATGGATTACATCCGTGAAAGTACGCCACATGTGCGCGGCAAATCCACAGGCACGGGCAACCCCTCACCGGTCACAGCCTACGGCACATTCCAAGGCATTAAGGCCGCAGTAAAGCATCAACTCAAAACCGATGAGTTAACCGATCTGCGCGTTAGCGTTCAAGGTGTCGGCAATGTCGGATATTATCTGTGTAAATATTTACATGAAGCGGGTGCCAAACTGATTATTACTGATATCAATCCAGAAAGTGTCAAACGCGTGATTGCTGAATTTGAGGCAACTCCTGTCGGCCTGGAAGACATTTATGTTCAAAATGTGGACGTTTATGCGCCATGCGCCTTGGGTGCCACCATCAACGATCAAACCATTGATTTGATCAAAGCTAAAATCGTTGCCGGGGCGGCAAACAATCAATTAAAAGAAGAACGTCACGGTCAGGCCTTGAAAGACAACGGCATCCTTTATGCACCGGATTATGTTATCAACGCAGGTGGCCTGATTAATGTAGCGAGTGAAACACCGGATTATGACCCGAAAGTCGTCAATACACAGGTGGAAAATATCTACAATACCTTGATTGAAATTTTCCAACGCGCAGAGACAGAAAACCGGCCGACTTCCTTTGTTGCTGACCGCATGGCTGAAGAACGCTTTAAAACCCCGGTTCAGGCTGCCGCAGAATAAACTCTTAAAAACGTCCCTCTAAAAAAACACCCGGTCAACTCAACCTTGACCGGGTGTTTTTTATTGAAACTCCTTGAGACACAGGTCAAACGCAAACTGCGCATCATTCAATTTTAGATTAATTCCAATATTGCAAGTCATTCTTAATTTTACTTGCAAGCTTTTCGCGATTACGATAAAACGCATACAGAAATGAAAATCATTCGCAATAACTTCAACGACACTTGGGTCTGCAAAATGAAAAAACAATCTCTTCGCAAAGGCTTACTGACGCTCGCAGCGACCGCTTGTACTCTGACTTCTATCCAAATCGCTTCTGCTGAAGAAGTAAATGTCTATTCCTACCGCAAAGAGGTTCTTGTCCGCCCTTTACTTGACAAGTTTACGGAAGAAACGGGTATTGAGGTCAATTTGGTTAACGGTAAAGCCGATGTTCTTTTGGAACGTCTTAAAAGCGAAGGTATGAACAGCCCGGCAGATATTCTGCTGACCGCTGATGTGGGCCGCTTGGTACGTGCACAAAATGCTGGGGTCTTACAATCTGTAAGCTCAGATACTTTAAATAAACTCATTCCTGCAAAATACCGTGACCCAGACGGGACCTGGTTTGGCTTGTCTTTGCGCTCCCGTGTTATTTACACAGGAAAAGGGCGTGTCAAAGCGGGTGAAATCAAAACATACGAAGATTTGGCCGACCCGAAATGGAAAGGCCGTATTTGTATCCGCTCTTCTGGGAACGTTTATAATCAGTCTCTATTAGGTTCTCTCATCGTTCATGATGGGGCTGAAAAAGCTGCAGAATGGGCAAAAGCCGTCGTTTCCAATATGGCACGTAAACCTCAAGGTGGTGACCGTGACCAAATCAAAGCAGTTGCTTCTGGTGAATGTGATATTGCTGTTGGCAACACCTATTACTATGGTGGCATGCTGGCTGACACAAAAGACAGTGAAAGAGTGGCGGCTTCTAAAGTTAATCTCGTCTGGCCGAACCAAGAAGGCCGTGGGGCGCATGTTAATATTTCAGGTGCAGGCGTAACCAAGTCCGCCAAACACAAAGAAAATGCCATTAAATTGATTGAATTTTTGGCCTCTGATGAAGCCCAACACATCTACACGGATAAAGTTTTTGAGTTTCCGCTTCGCGATGGCATTCAACTTTCTAAAATCGTTGCTTCCATGGGTGAGTTTAAAGCCGACGATCTTCCCTTGGCAGAGTTTGCCGCACGTCAAGCCGAAGCTGTTCGCATCTTCGATAGAGCTGGTTGGCGTTAAAACCGACAAAAAATAAAACATACAGAAACAAAAGGCCCTACCGTAAATTACGGTGGGGTTCTTTTTTGCCTTTAAGATCAAAATGGCCCCTAGTCTTTAAGCGTCCCCATGACAAAAGACGTGCGAAAACGAACGACGTTGCGCTCTTGGTTAAACAAGCGCTCACAAATACCTTCGTATTCTTCCATATCTTTTAGCGTCAAGATCAACAAAATATCGCTGGCACCAGTAATACTATAAGCATGCGTTATATTTTCTTCCTGCTTAATGCGTGCCAAAAAAGAGAGCTGTGGCTCCGTCCCATGACGATCCAGGTCAATTTCAACAATTGCTTTTAAAGTCCTGCCCATTTTCTTTTGGTCAAGTATACAGATCTTTTTCTTAATCACCCCTTCACGCTTAAGCCGTTGTACCCGGCGCAAGCAACTGCTTGGTGCCAGATTGACTTCGTCAGCCAAAGCCGCATTGGTGATATCCGCGTCCTTTTGTAAACGGGCCAATATTTTGCGATCAATTTTATCCATGCAATATTATTGCATAAATAAACAATATTTGACCACACATTCGTTTTTCTTTGTTTTATCTTATTCCCATATCAAAACAAAGGAACACCCCATGTATCAAATCATCAATTGGTTCAAAAAACCGATCATTGACAGCGCAAGACTTTATTGGGAACTGCTCAAAGTGATGGTGCCGATTATGATTATCATACGTGTGGGTATGGAATTTGGCTTGATCAAATATGCAAGCTACATCTTTACTCCCTTCATGGATCTGGTTGGATTGCCCGCCGAAGCCGGTCTTATTTGGACCACCGCCATCTTGGTCAACATCTACGCTGCGATGGTCGCCCTTGTGGCGTTGCTGCCTCAAACACCAATGACCATTGCACAAATTACCATTCTCGGTTCCATGGTCTTAATCGCCCACAGCTTACCCATTGAACAACGTATTGTTCAAAAATCTGGCCCCAGTCTGTTGGCAACAACAGCACTTAGAATCATCGGGGCGCTCATTTATGGTGCGATCCTTAATCTCATATACGGCGGATTTCAACTTCTTCAAACACAGGCTCATATTGATTGGCTCCCCCAGACGAGCGGCGATGCCAACTTTATGACTTGGGCTTATGACAGTGTCATTTCCCTCTTTTCCGTTTTTTGGGTTATTTTTACTTTGGTTCTTTTGCTCAAAATTTTGGACTTCCTCAAAATAACCAATCTGATTTCAAGGCTGCTTTCCCCCATTTTGGGCCTCATGGGAATCAGCAAAACCGCCATCCCTGTCACCATGATCGGTGTTATGTTGGGGCTCAGTTATGGTGGTGCCCTCATCATGCGCGAAGCAAAAGAAGGCAACATGGAATCACGCGACATCTTCTTATCTTTAAGCTTCCTCTGCCTATTTCACAGTGTCATTGAAGACACCCTCCTCATTTTTGCTTTAGGGGCTGATCTGAGTGGTATTTTATTGGGACGTTTTCTTTTTGCTTTCAGCATCCTTTTTCTTATTGGGTATTTTATCAAACGTATCCCGACGCCTCATTTTAATCGCTTATTTTTTAGGCAAGTGTGACACCCTTTGTGCAATGCACTATAGACTAGACAGCGTTTGAATTAGGAATTAGAATAATCCAGAATTGTAAAAATAAATAAGGTTTAGTTCCTCTTTTCTCCGATCTCTTGGGTGGCATATGGACGCTGATATCCTCTCTCCACACGTTGCTTGGGTTTTGCTCGCCGCCTTTTTGGTTGCGGTGATGCAAGCAGGGTTCACCTGTTTAGAAAGCGGTTTTGTCCGAGCCAAAAATTCAATTCATGTCGCCGTCAAAAACTTGATGGATTTCTGCGTTTCCTGTTTCTTGTTTACGCTTTTTGGTTTTGGGATCATGTTTGGGCCGTCTGAAATGGGATTGTTCGGGCTTCCCACCCTTGCCCATTATGAAAACATGACGCCAGAGACGGTTACTTTTTTCATTTTTCAAATCATGTTTTGCGGGACAGCCGCCACGATTATTTCCGGTGCCGTTTCTGAACGGATGCGCTTTGTCGGCTACATCATTGTAACCGTTGTCATTGCCGGGGTTATTTACCCCATCGCCGGGCATTGGGTATGGAACGGGTCCAACTTAGGGGAAACCAACGGCTGGCTTGCGAAAATGGGCTTTGTTGACTTTGCAGGTTCTACCGTTGTGCATGGTATTGGTGGTTGGATTGCTCTTTCGGCCATTATCGTCATTGGCCCTCGCATTGGTCGCTTTGGTAAAAACGGTCATAAAATTGAAGGCCATAATCTGCCCATGGCCGTATTAGGTGTCTTCCTTCTGCTGTTTGGATTTTTTGGTTTCAACGGTGGTTCAACCCTAGCCTTGAATCATCAGGTTCCCCTAATCGTTGCCAACACCGCTCTTGCCGGTGCATTGGGTGGCCTTGGCGGCATTGCCTTTAGCTGGTGGCGCAGTAAACATCCGACCGTTGCTGGCATTGTAAACGGTACAGTCGCAGGATTGGTCGCCATCTGTGCCAACGCCAATTTAGTCAGCGCAATCGATTCAATGATCATTGGCTTTGTGGCCGGTGCAATCGCATTGATGGGGATGGAACTTTTAGACAAATATGAAATTGATGATGTCATTGGCGCTGTCCCTGCACATCTCTTTGCCGGTATGTGGGGGACACTTGCCGTTGCCCTGTTCATCGACCCCGAAAACCTGCCAACAGGAAATATGTTGTCACAATTGGGCATACAAACCTTTGGCATCATCGTCATCGGCCTTTTTTCCATGCCGTTAAGCTATGTGCTCTTTCGCGCCATCGACAAATTTATCCCGTTTCGCGTCACCCCCGAAGAAGAACGTGTGGGCTTAAATATTGCCGAACATGAAGCATCTTCTTCTCTGCTTGATCTAATCACACAAATGGATTTTCAAGCCAGAACAGGTAACTTTGATCGTAATGTCGATGTGGAGGCTGAAACAGAAGCCTCTGAAATCGCAACCTTCTACAATGCTGTGTTACGAAAAGTCCGCACGGAATCTGAACGCCGTCAAGCCGCAATGGATCAGTTGACAAAACTTGCCAGCACCGATGCCCTAACCGGCCTGCCTAACCGCAGAAGCTTCTTTGAAGCCATACATCGTGCCATGTCCGCTGCCAAACGTAATTACCGTCAAGGGGCTATCTTGTTCATGGACCTAGACGGATTTAAAGCGGTCAATGACAACATGGGTCATGAAGCAGGTGATGAGGTCTTGAAACGGGTTGCCGAACGCATCAACAGCATTGTGCGCGACAATGATATCCCTGCGCGTATGGGCGGTGATGAATTTGCCCTTCTGGTCACTGAAGTCGAAACCCTTGACGGTTTAAAAGCACTCGCCGATCGCCTGATTGCTGACTTATGTGACACCTTTGAATTACCCCAAGGAAATGCTGAAATCGGTGTATCTGTGGGTGTTGCCGTCTTTGGCGGCAGTAAAGCCGTACATGAAGAACCTGAACAGGTTATCCACCGTGCGGATGAAGCCATGTATCAGGCCAAACTGGCAGGTAAAGGCACATGGCGCCTGACAGAAGCTCCGGTTGCTTCCGTCGCTTAAACATGTTCTTTTAGACAATCACGCAACAAAATGGCTAAATGACGAGGTCGGCTGTCTTTCTTTGCCCGAATTTGTGAACGACAGGAAAAACCATTGGCCACCACACGCGCATCCGGATTCTCGCGCAAGGTTGGCATCAACCCTTGTTCCGCCAATTGTGATGCCATTTCGGCATGTTCGGCCTCAATACCAAAACTGCCTGCCATGCCGCAACACCCAGACTCTATGATGTCAAAATCATGATCCGGAATAGCTTTCAACACACGACGCATGGCCTTCATCGCCCCCACAGCCTTTTGATGACAATGGCCATGCACCAATGTTTTCGGCTGTCCCGATTGTGAGGCAAAGTCGATATCAAAGCGCTTGGCCCGTATCTCTCTTGATAAAAACTCTTCAAACAAAAATGTTTGTTCCGCAACCTTTTCCACCAGATCACCCAGCCCAAAAGCTTTGGCATCATCACGTAAACCCAACACGCAGGAAGCTTCAAATCCAACCACTGTTTTCCCCGCTTCAATGTAAGGAGAAAGGGCTTCACATAAACGTTTAACCTCAATACGCGCTTGATCAATCATACCTTGGGCCAAATAAGTCCGCCCACAACAAAGAGGCTGTTCACCTTCAGGGGCGTTGACCACTTCAAAACCATAGCCGCCTGCACGCAAGACCTGCCCGGCCGCGACCACCACATCTGGTTCAAAATGGCGCGAAAACGTATCGACAAACAAAACGACTTGGGGTTTATCTTCTTTCGGCTCCTGTGCAAGAGTTTGGAGTGCCGCGTGATTGACAGGCTCAGGCAAAGCAACAGAAGCACTGATCCCGACGGTTTTTTCCATAAGTTTTGCAAAAAAAGAATTCTTGTTTCTCAGTTTGATCGCAACCGGGAAGAGCTTGGAACCATGCAACCACTTTGGCGTTTGTGCCAGCAGTTTAGAGCGAAAACTAAAGCCTTGAGTCTTTGCTTTCTGCGCCAGATATTCTGCCTTGATCAGCGGCATATCCACATTATTTTCACATTCGCGTTTACAGCCTTTACAGGCCACGCACAAGTCCATGGCTTCTTGCAAGGTGGCATCGTTTAAGGCTGATTGCGTTAAATCATTTGACAGGGCTGCCTTGAGCATACGCACCCGACCACCCGTGGATAGGTTGGGATTGCCCGTGACTTTAAAACTGGGACACATCACCAGTTTATTTTCAGTTTCACACTGGCGGCTGTTGATACAAACCGCAATGGCTTTCGCGAAATCGCCCCCATGTTTCGGGATATCAGCGTATGCATCGCCCATACCTGCATCTTTATATGGGGACCAATCTAAAAAATGTTCCATTACCCTGCCCTTTTAAAAATCTTGTGAGATATTCAAACGATAGCCTTCCTCGGCCAGAACGCGCTGCACCACAGGCCGTCTACACATAATGTCATAATGGTTTTGACAGGCCATTGGCATGCGCAGGTCAATACGGTCTGCCCAAAACTCCACATAAAACAAGGCCGCATCAGCCACTGTAAAATGATCAAACAAATAGCCCTCAGCCCCTGTAAAACGCTCTGCAATAATCTCAAAGCCTTCTGCAACAATGTCACGCCCCTTGGCTTGCGTGGCCTCCTTATCTTCATCGCGCATCAGATACTTGTCGGTCGTGAAAATACGGGTGTAGCCTTGGCCGTGAATGTAGCTACAGACATAGTTCATCAGCTCAAGGGCTTGTGCTTGTTCCACGGGATTTTGCGGCAACAGGCGTGCCTTGGGATAACGAGAGCCCAACCACCAGGCAATCGCGGTAAAATCAGTCAAAACATCACCACTGTCCAAGACAAGGGCAGGAATGGTTGATTTCGGATTGATGGCTTTATAAGTATCGCTAAGATGTTCACCCTTAGGCAAATTCAAGATATTAGCCCCGAAGACAAGTTCAAGCTCTTCCATCAAGATATGGATGCCCGTCGAACAGGATCCCGGAGTCATATATAATTGCATCATGGGGGATGAGCCTTTGCATCTTTTCTAAACAAGAAAAACATTATGCAAAGGAGGGGCCACCATTAACCTATTGATTTTAATTATTTTTTGAATGTCACCTTTCGGACAAATGTGCAAAAGGTGGTTCACTCTCCAACCGATTGTCGGTTTTACCAACCCCTAACGTAAAGTGATACACCACCTGCCAATCATCGTTTGTTTGCACAAGTCCCAAGATGTTATGAACCTCATCATCAAAAAAACAACCGATGCCCGTGCCATTCAATCCAATATTTTCCGCTTCAAGATACAAACATTGTCCGATCAAACCAGCTTCCCAATGGATCAAACGATAGGCCCAGCTTCCCCAAGCTTCTAAGCAAGTAAAGTCTGCCAGCATGCTCACCGCAAAAGCACCATGTCCGGCAATCCCTTGATTGCAGGATAGTTGCGAAGCTATTTTGCGCACATCATGAGGCACTGATATTTTATATAAACCGTCGCAGCCGGGCACAGCCGTCCCCTTTTGTTGCAAGACTTTTAAATGACCGGGACTGCGTTCAAAAAAATACAAACCGGGCTCAAGGCCATCCACATGATGAACAAACAAAAATAAGGAAATAGTTGGTTGATGGTTGAGCGCATCAAAGGGCATTTCGCACGGGCGTGTCCGCTGTAAAATGTTGAAAAAATCATCCAGATCCAACACGGATTTTTCTTTATCCATGCGCTGTGCACTGCGGCGTTTTTGAATGACCTGAACCAAATGATCCTTCGTACCATGCCACTTTAAGGAAGAGGCAGGACTGATAAACTTTTTGATAGAACCTGTTTCTTTGATCACTGCTTTTTTCACCCGTTTGATCGCAGGCCAAGCCACCCGTTCTGCACTTAATTGATTGGCTTTTCCTTGCCAATTAACCAGTTGTAATGCGACTAAGTCCGGGACTTGAGCTTCAACATCTTCTTTAGATAAAACAAGTAAAATGTCCGGTTCTTCACGTTCCACCAGCCCATAATCTTCTGTGCGTCCCGTCCCCAATATCTGATCAAGATCGTCATCACAGAAATCAAATATCGGTGTCACTTTCCACCCGAAAAGCGCACAGGCATAGCGAATGGCGCCAATCGCATGGCCCACATCCAGTTGACAATATCGATAAGCGCGTTCGCCATATTTCCATTCTTCACGCCAAGAAATAGTACTCAAACCAATGGCCCCAAAAGCAGATGTGGTCAGGGGTGCAACGTAGAAACCGCGTTGTTCAAGGCGATGACCGTAGACATCATAGTGATAAACACCTTGAGACAAAACATCC
>JABXIC010000289.1 GCA_013373265.1 Methylocystaceae bacterium
CCCGGCGGCTGTGCCATCGGGACACGCCCGGTCGATATCCACCTCAATGCACTTGAACAAATGGGTGCGGTGATTGAACTTAAAGAAGGTTATATCGTTGCCGAAGCCCCCAACGGCTTGCAAGGCAAACATATCACCTTCCCCATGGTCTCGGTTGGCGCGACGGAAAATATCCTGATGGCCGCCACACTGGCCAAAGGGGAAACCACCCTGTCCAATGCCGCGCGCGAACCGGAAATCACCGATCTCGCCCAATGTCTGGTCGCCATGGGTGCCCAGATTGAAGGCATCGGCACGGATACTTTGCGCATTCAAGGTGTGGATAAACTGCATGCGGCCTCTTATTCCGTCTTGCCGGACCGGATTGAAACCGGGTCTTACGCTGTGGCTGCCGCCGTTACTCAAGGGGACCTAACCTTATTGGGCACCCGCATGGACCTGATTGAGTCAGTCGCTGAAATCATGACCAAATGCGGTGTCCATTTTGAAGAAGTCGAAGACGGCATTCGCGTCTGGTGTGATGGTCCACTTAAGGGGGTGGATGTCATGACCGAACCTTACCCCGCCTTTCCAACCGACATGCAGGCCCAGATTATGGTCATGATGGCGGTGGCGGAAGGGGCCTCCATGATCACCGAATCCATTTTCGAAAACCGCTTCATGCATGTGCCGGAACTGTCACGCATGGGCGCTGATGTCAATGTGCATGGTCGCTCTGCCATCGTGCGCGGGGGCAAAAAGCTATCCGGTGCCCCGGTTATGGCAACAGATTTGCGCGCTTCCATGTCTTTGGTACTGGCAGGGCTTGCAGCGGAAGGCGAAACCATAGTAAACCGCGTCTACCATCTGGACCGTGGTTATGAAGCACTGGAACAAAAACTATCTTCCTGCGGTGCTGTGATCGAACGTGAAAAAGGCGCACCCGCCGAATAATTGGGAAAAGACTGATGTCTGAACAAGAAAAACTGGTCATCGCCCTACCAAAGGGCCGCATTCTGGACGAAGTGATGCCACTGGTACAAAAAGCCGGTATCGAACCCGAAGCGGCATTTTTTGATTCCAAATCCCGTGCGCTGAAATTTGCCACCAATCATCCGCATATCGAAATCGTGCGCGTGCGCAGCTTCGATGTGGCAACCTTTGTTGCTTTTGGGGCGGCACAGATTGGCGTATGTGGCGGCGATGTCCTGTTGGAATTTGATTATCCTGAAATATATGCCCCGCTGGATTTGAACATCGGCTATTGCCGCATTTGCGTGGCTGAACCAAAAGATTTGTCCCAAGATGACGACCCCAGCCGCTGGTCCCATGTGCGCGTTGCCACCAAATACCCCAACATCACCAGCAAATATTTTGCCCAAAGGGGTGTGCAAGCCGAATGTATCAAACTAAATGGTGCTATGGAACTGGCCCCCAATATGGGTTTGTGTTCGCGCATTGTGGATTTGGTATCAACCGGATCAACGCTAAAAGCCAATGGATTGGTTGAAGTTGAACAAATCTGCGAGATCACATCGCGTTTGGCTGTCAACCGCACCGCTTTGAAAACCCGATCTGAAGAGATCAAAAACTGGATTGAAAAATTCCGTGAGGCCGTCAATGACGTTTCGTCTTAAAACCACCCAAGCCGATTTTGAGGCACAATTCACCGCGCTGCTTTCTGCCAAGCGTGAAGAGGCCCCGGACGTCAATAAAATCGTTGAAGATATCCTCGCTGATGTAAAAAAACGCGGCGATGATGCAGTGGTGGACTATACTAACAAATTCGACCGTATGGACATCACTGCTGATGGGCTCGTCATCGGTGCGGAAGAAATGGACCGTGAAATTGCCAAGGTCCCGCAAGATGCGTTGAATGCCCTGCAAGTGGCCTCGGACCGGATCAAATCATTCCATGCCAAACAATTGCCGGAAGACTTGGATTATACCGATGAAGTCGGCGTGCGTCTCGGCTATCGCTGGAAGCCTGTGCAAGCTGCGGGTTTGTATGTCCCCGGTGGCACAGCGGCCTATCCGTCTTCTGTCTTGATGAATGCCATTCCGGCCAAGGTTGCCGGTGTGGACCGTCTGGTCATGGTGGTGCCTACACCTGACAATATTGTGAACCCCTTGGTGATGGCGGCAGCCCGTCTTTCCGGTGTGGATGAAATATACCGCATCGGTGGCGCACAGGCCGTTGGGGCCTTGGCCTATGGCACAGACACCATTAAACCCGTCGACATCATTGTCGGCCCCGGCAACGCCTTTGTCGCGGCTGCCAAGCGTCAAGTGTTTGGTACTGTCGGCATTGATATGATTGCGGGTCCCAGTGAAATTTTGGTGATTGCGGACAATCAAAACGATCCGGCATGGATCGCCGCTGATTTATTGTCTCAGGCCGAACATGACACGGCAGCACAATCAATTTTGATCACCAATGATGAAGCCTACGCCGAAGCGGTGGAAAAAGCGGTGGAAGCCCACCTTGAAACCCTGCCACGTGCCGATATTGCGCGTGAAAGCTGGAACACACATGGGGCTTTCATCATCGTCAAAGATTGGGATGAAGCCGTTGCTTTGACAGATCGCATTGCCCCGGAACACTTGGAACTCGCCATCGATAATCCAGATGCGCTAGAACGCAAAATCCGCAACGCGGGCGCTGTCTTTATGGGCCGCTATACGCCCGAAGCCATCGGTGATTATGTCGCAGGCCCCAACCACGTCTTGCCGACAGCGCGTTCTGCACGGTTTTCATCCGGTTTAGGTGTGTTGAACTTCATGAAGCGCAACAGCCTGATCCAGTGCGACGCCACCTCGCTCAACGCCATCGGCCCCGCCGCTGTGACACTGGCCAAACAAGAAGGCCTGCAAGCCCACGGCCTGTCTGTTTCTATTCGCTTGAATGTGGAAAGATAATAAAGTCACTCTGTGCGAAGGTTTCGTCTCATCCTTCTGTGTCATACTGGCATAAACCAGTATTCATGGTAGGAATAGACTCTGGCCTTCGCCAGAGTGACGAGTTTGGTCTCAAGATTTTTCTATCTTCCCCCGCGCGCTGCAATATGCTTTTATACACATACAGATAACAGCCGTCCGATAAAGGAACGTTCGCGTGCAACATTTGCAGAAAATCGCCAACATCAATATTGAAGATATTGAAAACGTGCGTCTCAAACCAGAGCTTGAGCATGAACGCAAGGTTGCCATATTTGACCTTTTGGAAGAAAATTACTTCGCCCCTGTCGGCGATCAAACCGGCCCTTATGATGTCACACTCTCCATCGAAGATGGCAAACGCCTTGTCTTTGAAGTGACCAGGACCGGACAAAGTGATATTTTCAGCACCATCAAGGTCCCATTAACCCCATTGCGCAAAACCATCAAAGATTATTTTTTGGTGTGCGACAGTTATTTTAAGGCCATCAAAACAGCATCACCCACACAGATCGAAGCCATCGATATGGGTCGGCGTGGCCTGCATAATGAAGGATCCACCACCTTGCGTGACCGACTGGAAGAAAAAGTCCGTATTGATCATGATACCGCACGCAGACTCTTTACACTCGTCTGCGTCCTTCATATTCGTCAGTGAGGATAAAGGGTGAGTGAACTCCCATCTGCAGTGCTCTTCTGCTGCACCATGAACGCCATTCGCTCCCCCATGGCTGAAGGCATCATGAAGCTGATTCATGGGCGTCGTATATATGTGGATTCTTGCGGCGTCAGGCTGGGTCAGGAAACAGACGGGTTCGTCATTGAAGTTATGGACGAGATCGGCATTGATGTCTCCAACCACAAACCAAAAACCTTCGACCAGCTTGAAGACAGCTTCTTTGATCAAATCATTACACTCTCCCCAGAAGCCCAGCACCATGCCATGGATATGACGGCATACATGGATTGTGACGTTACCTTCTGGAACACGTTTGACCCCAGTCTGGAAACGGGCAGCCGCGAACAACGCCTTGAAGCATATCGTACGGTGCGTGACCAACTTATGATGCGTATTAAAAAGGCATTCCCGCGCCACGGCATGGCCGATATTTAAACGATAAAAGCTGTTATTTCCCCGCATTTGTCGATTGACGAAACTTTAGGAAAAGGTCAATATCACTGACCTTGAACAAACGGAACACATCATGACTTGGGATGATAAATTTTCTTTAGATGCAGGCTCTATCAATGCATCTGAAATTCGCGAACTTTTAAAGATACTTGCTGACCCTGCCATTCTTTCATTTGCAGGCGGCATACCTGATCCGGCCCTTTTCCCGATGGATAAGGTGCGCCAGTTCCGTGAACGTATGGTTGACCATCCCAATCTAGACCGCCAGCTCATGCAATATTCCCAAACGGAAGGTTATGAACCACTGCGCAATTGGGTGGCCACCAAAACATCCTGTAAAAACACCACCCTGACCAAAGAGAACATCCTGATCACCAACGGGGCACAACAATCGCTTTCCCTGATCGCCAGCGCCCTTATTGATGCGGGCACCCCCATTGCCTTGGCTGATCCGACTTACCTTGGTGCTTTGCAAGTGTTTGGCTGTCGCCGACCGAAATATTTGACGATTGAAACCGACAATGACGGCTTAATCATTGACAGTGTTGAAGAAGCTTTTAAACAAAAGCCTAAATTCTTGTACACCATCCCTGACTTCCAAAACCCGGGCGGGATGACCATTTCGCTGGAACGTCGTCAAAAAATCATCGAACTCGCCCATCAATACGATGTGATTGTGCTTGAAGACACGGCCTATCGTGCTCTTTATTACGATAACGCACCACCAGCATCCTTGCTTGAAATCGAAGGTGATTTTCTCGGCAAAGAGCAATGGGACCAACGCGGTCTTGTTGTCCAGTTGGGCACGGCTTCTAAAACATTAATGCCAGCGTTACGCGTTGGCTGGTCCATTGCCCCCCGCGCGCTGATCAATAAGCTTATTTTGCTGAAACAAGCCTGTGATTTGCACACCTCAACCGTGAATCAGATTTTGGCCTTTGAACTGGCAAATGAGATTCTGGAGTCCCATATCGAAAAACTGCGCGACGTCTATGGAGAACGCTGTAAAGCAATGATTGACTCTTTAACGCGCTACCTGCCCAATACTGTCAACTTCACGCCGGTAAAAGGGGGGATGTTTGTTTGGTTAAACTTGCCCCAAGGCATGGATGCCCGTAAGCTGTTGGAAAAATCCCTTGCCGAAGAAAAAATTGCTTTTGTCCCCGGTGCGGCTTTCCATGCCAATGGCGGTGGGGAAAACACGCTGAGACTTTCATTCTCAACTTGTGCACCAGAAGTAATTGACGATGGCATGAAACGCCTGGCAGGTCTCATAAGACGCGAACAATAAAGGCTTACTTCATGAAGCAGAACAAAATCCGTTTTATTGCACTCATAGCCATTCTTTTAACTTTCGGCTTTTCCGTCACAAGCCTGACAAGTTATTATGCTGCCCATGAATCGCTTTCAAAACAAATTTCCGAAACGGCGTTGCCGCTGACCAGCAACAATATTTATTCGGAAATTCAACGCGACCTGCTTCAGCCAATTTTTATCTCGTCTTTAATGGCACAAGATACATTTATGCGAGATTGGACTCTGTCGGGTGAAAAAGACTCTTCACAGATGATCCGTTACCTGAAAGAAATTCAATCACGCTATAATACTGTCACAACTTTTTTCGTCTCAGAAGAAACAAAAAAATATTATCACCCTGACGGTGTCCTCAAAACACTCAGCCATATCGACCCGCTTGATGACTGGTATTATAATTTCAGAGATTCAGGCAAAGAATATGAAATCAATCTGGATTTTGACACCGCCCACCCCAGCGACCTGACCGTCTTTATTAATTATCGTGTACATGATTATGCAGGTCGTTTTATTGGCGCAACCGGTGTTGGCCTGTCCGTTGAAAAAATCCAGCAACGTATCGTCACCTATCAAAAACGCTATGGTCGACGTGTCAGCTTTATTGACCGTGACGGCACAATCATGCTCTCCAATACCGACAGCTATCGAGGCAGTTCCATTCGTAAGACACCGGGGATTGATAAGCTTGCGACCCAGATCCTGGCCTCCCCAAGCGGTACGTTCAGTTTCCACCGTGATGGTAAAACCGTCCATCTCAATTCCCGTCTGGTCGAAGAATTCCAATGGTATTTACTGGTTGAACAGGAAGAAGAAAGCGTTGAAGGAAAAATCAGCGACAATTTAACCAGTAACCTGTTAATCAGTATTATCATTTCCATCGTGGTGATCATTCTGGCCAATATCACCATCAACCGATACCAATCAAAACTGGAAAATATGGCAACCACCGATAAATTAACAGGTGTTGCCAATCGCCATGTCTTTGATGCCATTTTCGATCAGATCACAAAAACCGCAAAGCGCCAAGGACGTCCGGTTTCCTTTGCCATGCTGGATGTTGACCATTTCAAGAAGATCAATGACCAATACGGTCATAATGCCGGTGACCTTGTCTTAAAAACAATCACCTCCGTAATCAACGAACGTCTGCGTGATTCCGACACCATTTGTCGCTGGGGCGGTGAAGAGTTCCTCATTTTACTACCCGAATGCGATATCACGCGCGCAACACGTATCTGCGAAGAAATTCGCAGAGCTATTGAAAAACGTGTCATTATTTATGCTGAACATGAAATCAGCGTAACGGCTTCCATCGGTATAACCGAGATGCAACAAGGCGAAGCCGCACTCCCATTGATTAAACGAGTCGATGATGCGCTTTATGAAGCCAAAAAAACTGGACGAAATAAAGTTTCAATCAGCTACCCATCGCCATGACTTTAGATTAAAGCACCTTTATATGCGCACGCAGATGCAAAAAATACTTGACCTGAAAGGGATTCAAGACCATTTTCCTGCGCAATCAAGCTTGTTATTATAAAAGGATATACCGTGGCCAAAGAGGACATGATTGAATTTTCGGGCGTAGTGACCGAACTACTCCCCAACGCTATGTTTCGTGTGAAGTTGGAAAACGACCACGAAATCTTGGCACATACTTCCGGTAAAATGCGCAAGAACCGCATTCGCGTTCTGGCAGGTGATAAAGTGACAGTTGAAATGACACCTTACGACCTGACAAAAGGTCGCATCACTTTCCGTTTCAAATAATTTTTTTGAGAGACACGGATTTTGGGTCTCATTCTGGCTTCCGCGTCCCCGCGACGGGTTTCACTTCTGGGTCAAATCGGCATCACTGCTGATTTTATTGAGCCTGCGCATATTGACGAATCCTCGTTGAAGGATGAACTGCCACGACAACTGGCACAGAGATTGGCACGCGCCAAAGCCGAAGAGATCGCAAAAACAAAATCTGGTCACTTCATTTTAGCCGCCGATACGGTTGTGGGCGTTGGCCGACGGTGCCTGCCTAAAGCAGAAGACACTGCACAGGCACGCCAATTTCTCGAACTGTTATCCGGACGACGCCACCATGTCTATGGCGGCATTTGCCTGATTGGTCCCAATGGGGAAGTCCACAACCGCCTGGTTGACACAGCGGTAAAAATGAAACGCCTCAGCACAAGCGAAATCGACCAGTATATTGCCTCTGGCGAATGGGAAGGCAAAGCCGGTGCCTACGCCATTCAAGGTGCCGCAGGGGCGTTTGTTGAAAAGATCATCGGTTCCTACACCAATGTGGTCGGGCTTTCCCTGCTGGAAACACAAAATATGCTCATCGGCTTGGGTTATCGCCCCACAAAGGACTGACCTTTATGGCTGATCCAACCTACAGTCTTTTAATCGACCATGTCCCCGGTGAAACCCGCGCGGCCTTGATGGAGGGGGACCAACTTATTGACATTCATTATGACCGCGCCCTTGCCCCAAACCGTGCAGCCGTAAAAGCCAATGACATTTATCTGGGCCGTGTGGTCAATGTGGTCCCGGCCCTACAAGCCGCTTTCGTGGATATCGCCACTGGACAGAATGCTTTTTTACCGGTCAATGCCACCGATTATGATGACATCACCAAAGCTGTCCATGAAGGCCAACGCCTGATGGTGCAAATCCGCAAAGAACCTAAAGATGATAAAGGGGCGGTGCTCAGCACCAAGATCGACCTGACGGGCGCCCATAGCGTGCTGACACCGGGACGACCCGGCATTAATATCTCGCGCAAATTTAAAAATATGGACGCGCGCGATCAGTTGAAAGCCACCTTACAAAATGCCCTCCCCCCTGAAAGCGGTGTGATTGTGCGCACCAGTGGGGAAGAGATTGCCCCTGCCCTGCTGATTAAAGAAATTCAGGGCCTTCGGGACAATTGGAACACCCTTCAGAATCAGCCAAAAGAGAAAGAAGGCTTACTCTATAGTGCGCAGTCTTTTTTCAGCAACCTTTTTGAACGCTATCCCCCTGCCACACTGAACCAGATTATTGTGGATGGGATTGACGCCTATTTAGATATAAAACAGCTCAACATCGCCGCGACCTCTCATGAAGGTCTAACGCCATTGTTTGAAGCCTGGGGCGTGGAAGAACAGATCGAAG
>JABXIC010000127.1 GCA_013373265.1 Methylocystaceae bacterium
ATCACCCAGCTGGCCGCGATCTTACCCATAGAGGCCCAGTGGACCGCATCCAATCCAGTTGCAGCGATCCCGGCCCCCATGACCCCACCAACAACCGAGTGTGTTGTCGATACCGGGGCGCCGATATAAGTCGCCAAGTTCACCCAAAGCGCGGCAGCAAATAATGCCGCCATCATGGCATGAATAAACATGAGATTACTTGCCATGGCTGATGGATCAATAATCCCTTTACGCACGGTAGAGACAACATCACCACCGGCAACAATCGCACCTGCAGCTTCACATATGGCAGCAATAACCAGTGCCCCGGTCATGGTCAGTGCTTTTGACCCAACCGCTGGACCAATATTATTGGCAACATCGTTTGCACCAATATTCAACGCCATATACGCGCCTAACAAGCCGGCTAAAACGATAAACACCTGACTGCCGGGTGCATTTACTTGAGCTGCTGAAAACAACCCCACCATCACAAGAAACAGGATGCAAATCCCAAACTTGAGGTTACCCCGACTAACTTCCTGAATCGCCTCTTCAAATCGACTGATTGTTTTAAGCTCTTTATTGAGCTTTTTCATATCACCGGAAGGTAAATTTTCCCCAACCATCGTCCCACCAACTTTGTTTTAGAGCGCACTACAAATTATTCTGCAACGTAATATACAGTTGAGCTCCTTATGTCATATTTTTGTAACAATTCACACTCTTAAAATCACTTTTTGCAGCCATTTTTTCGATTATTATAAAATATTAATATTGTGCATTTGCGAGATATTTTCTTCTTGTAAAATGTTTGAAATATTTAATGATCATTCTCAACGCTTTGCTGTTTCGTTTGGATCAGCTAAAGTACTGGCATTGCAATAAGCGCCTGTTTTACATTTATAAACATGACTGACCTTTATGACCCAAAAACATCGGCTGTTGACATTTATTAGCGTATTCGCTTTGACGGGAATCCACCCGCACTATGTCTATGCTCAAGGTTGGATCAAGATAGGACAAGATCATATCTTTCTCCTTTTTACCTCTGGCGTTCTTCTAGGTGCATTGGCATGCGGGTACTATTTTAAGCAAAAAGCGATCAACCCCGATGACACACAAAACCATCAGTCACCACGATATCTTGCTGCTATTGAACGTATTTCCCAAGGGTTTACTTTATTCCTACAAACAACCGACAAAACCACACAACAACAAGCACTGGAATGGTTGTTACGAGAAGCGGCCAAAACGCTTGATGTATCACTCACCAATCTTTGGCTCTATGATGAACGCCATTTCACCCTGACACTACGCTATAGCTTCGATAAAAGCACAACAGAGCATCCACTCGGCACCAGCATAAATAAAGATTATCAGCCTGCATTTTTCGGCGCTTTACGCGGGGAAAGGACTGTCCCTTTTAACGAAGTGCGGCACGATTTCAGATGCACAGAATTTTTAAGTGTTCTCCCCGCCAATGATAAACCGGAATCAATGTTAGTCGCGCTTGTGGGGGTTGGTAAACACGCCACCGGAACACTTCACATATGCGCACGCTCCGGTCCCAGAGAATGGACAGACAGTGACCGTCAATTTGCCGGATCCATTGCCGATATGATCGCCTTCTACCTATCTTCACGCAGCCTTCAAACGACCCAGAAGGCCCTCTATGAAAGTGAAACCCGTTTTCGTGATATGGTTGAAGCCAGTTCGGATTGGTATTGGGAAACAGGTCCTGATCATAAATTCAATTATATTTCACCACGCTTTACCACACTCACAGGTATAACGCGTGAAACTTTTATGGGAACGACACGTTACAATTTCTCTAATCCCGATTCTTTACCCGGTAAATGGCATAAACATTGGGACGATTTAAAAAATCACCGTCCCTTTCGTTCTTTCGAATATGACATCACGTTTAACGACACCCTCATTAAGGTTTCTATCAATGGAAAACCCATTTTTGATGAAAAGGGGAAATTTCTAGGGTATCGGGGAACGGGATCGAACATTACAGAAAGCGTTAATTTCAGAACACGCTACGAAGAAACACTAAACGCCCTACCCAATGGCTTGGTCATCTGGGATCGTAACGACTATCTTTCACTCTGGAATACAACAGCCGTAAGCATGTTTCCCGCACTTAAGTCACACCTTCACAAACCTCTGACCTTTAGAGACATGATGCGACTGACACATAGTGAAAACATTATCAAATACCCCGCCCCTCTGGACGAAAGCGCATTGGACTATACCGTCAAAGCCCATAAAGCCTGTGGTCATCGTGAAATTGAATTAACAAATGGTCGGTATTTAATTGTTCATGAGCATCCCACCTCAGAAGGTGGGATTGTCGGTATTTACACGGACATCACCAATCTAAAAGAACGTGAAACCCAACTCATCGAAAGTAACACAATTTCACGTGCATTAAGCTTTGTCAGAAATACACTCGTACATGCCCGCAACGAAAGTTTTATCCTCAGTGAGATTTGCCGAATTATCGTTGAAATCGGTGACTTTGATGCTGCTTGGATTTCACTCCTTAAAATGCCTGGAAATTTGCCTGAGTTTCTTGATGTAAATATGCATAAAGGGAAGGATTTAGGCCTTAAAAAATACAAACCATCCAGTACCCTAAAGCAGGCCTATATCAAACAACGCACCATGGTCTTGAATGAAGGCATTTTGCATCAGGCATTCCCCGATGCAATAGATGCCTTTACCTCCCATAAAATAAAATCAGGGGCAATATTCCCCATACGGATGGATACAAAAATTGCAGGTTTCCTTGTTGTTGTCTCAAGACAGAAAAATGCATTTAGCGACAGAAACGCGATCTTGCTTGAAGAAATGTCCAACAATATTGGTTACGGACTTTCCAATTTACGCAGCGAACAACACCGCCTCATCACAGAAGAAGCCTTGCGTGAAAGTGAGGGCCGATACAGAAGCCTGATTGATATGTCGCCCGATGCCATTCTTGTCTTGGATGAGACGGAAAAGATCGTTTTTGCCAATCCGCAAGGCCATGCAATGTTTGCGGCCAAAAATAGAACGGAAGTTTTGAGCAGACGTTTTTCAAACTACCTATGTGACAACGAGAATCTTTTTAAGAAGAATGCCCGGATCAAAGGAAACGAACCTGTTCAGACTTTTACTTCTGTTAAATTACGTCGTCTTGATGATGAAGTCATAGAAGTTGATATCACTTCGCGGCCCGTTTCCTACGCTGGGTTGGCAACACGGCTGTTGATTTTGCGCGATGTCACCGAACGTAACCGGGTGAACGAGCAACTGGCACAAACATCCAAGCTGGCAACCTTGGGGGAAATGGCTGCAGGCATCACTCATGAATTAAGCCAACCACTTAACATCATGCGCTTTGCTGCAGAAGGCAGCATGTTGAAAATGCGCCGTGGCACCTTGACCATGGAACAGGTCAACAAACAATTTGACCTAATCAGCATGCAAAGCCAACGCATGGCCGATATTATCGACCATATGCGCGTTTTCAGCCGCAAAGACACAGGTTCAATTGAAGTCTTTGACCCTGCCTTAGTCATCCGGCAATCCGTTGATATGGTGGAAGCACAGTATCTGGCAGAAAACATCCACCTTGATGTCAGATATCCGCCTTATTATAGCTTGCTTAAAGGTCGCCCCATCCAGTTGGAACAAGTAATCCTGAATCTCATTACCAATGCCAGAGATGCAATTAATCAACGCAAAAAAGACATGGATGATGACAACAGCGAAACCATGCGCATTGACGTCAACATGACCTACGATCAAGCTGAAAACAAGATTAACATTGCTGTCACGGATAGTGGCAGTGGCATCCCACCAAAGGCTTTGGCAAAATTATTCGACCCCTTTTTCACCACCAAAGAAGTTGGTAAAGGCACAGGACTTGGCCTATCGGTCAGTTACGGCATCATTGCCGCCATGGGGGGACACATTCAGGCACGCAACATTCACAAAGGCGCGCGGTTCGACATATCGTTGCCCTGTGTTGAACAGTCCGCTCCCCTCTCTTACAAAAAAGCAAAAAACGTGGTCGACCTTGACCTGATTGATGATGAAGCAGAAGACGACTTTGACCTTGATATGGAAACGAATGGCATCAATGTTTTGGTTGTGGATGACGAAGTCTACGCCGCAGAAGCCATGATGGAATACCTCTTTACAAACGGTTATAACGTCGACATGGCAGGCGATGGTGAAGAAGCATTGGAATTATATGATTCTGAACCTTGTGATATTGTTGTCACGGACATCCGTATGCCACGTATGGATGGTCGCCTCTTGATGAAAAAGTTGAAAAAAAGAAACCCCAACTTACCCGTAATTGTTGTGACTGGTCATACGGGCATGGAAGGCAATGACCTTGAAGACATCAATGAACTCGCCTTTTGCGTCATGAAAAAACCAGTAAGTTTGGCTGAACTTGTCACACAGGTTAATCTTGCAGCCAAAACATTGCCACAAAAAGATTGTTGATTGTGATATACTCAATATTACAATATGATAACAGGATCACAAAAAGCGGAAAACAACGCCTATGAAAATTCTTATTGCTGACGATCACAATTTGGTGCGCGAAGGTTTACGCCCTTTTTTAGAAGAACTGGACAGCAACGTTGAAATAGTTGAAGCAGACTCCTTCGACAATGCGTATGAAATTGCAACCCAAAGTGATGACTGGCATTTAATCCTCATGGATTTAAAAATGCCCGGCATGAACGCATTTGACGGTCTTGTTAAGATGTGTGAAGCCCACCCCAAAACACCCGTCGTTATTTTATCTGGGCATTTTAATCGTCATGATGTGTTAGAAGCGGTTGAACGTGGTGCGGCTGGCTATGTCCCCAAAACCATCAGTGGCTCATCCATGGTCAATGCCTTACGTCTGGTTTTGTCTGGTGAAAAATACATTCCCTCTGCCGCCTTTCAGGATACACCGGAATCCAATGATGATCGCCCTATTGGTCGCAGCGCAGGGTCGATGAACGCAACAGATGGCCCCCTTTCAAGATTAAGTGATCGGGAGAAAGAAATCCTTGGTCATCTTATTGAAGGCAATACCAATAAAGAGATTGCGCGCAAACTCGGCCTTCAAGAAATCACCGTCAAAGTCCATTTACGTAACATTTATCGTAAAATGCAGGCCGCCAACCGGGCACAAGCCGTGCGTATCGCCTTACAAGCGGGTTGGGAAACCTAAACAAAAAAAGGCCGCCTCCCGTTAAGGAGGCGGCCTAAATTATGAACACCAATCAATTTTATTCTTGATCGATTGTCTCACCCTTTTTTGCAGCGTCCTCAGCTTTGCTTTCTGCTTTTTCAAGCTTGGCAGCGCGGCCACGCGCAATCACAACCATCTTTTCCAGATCAGCTTCGCTACAAAGACCAAGCGTTACCGGGTTACGCGGTGTGATGTTCGGTGAGTTCCAGTGGGTCTTATCACGAATAGCTTTGATGGTTGGTTTTGTCGTTCCCAACAGTTTGGAAATTTGCACATCTTGCAATTCCGGATGGTTTTTAACCAACCATGCAATGCCATCCGGACGATCCTGACGCTTGGAGACAGGCGTATAACGCGCCCCTTTACCACGGGCCTTAGGTACCGGATTGGTAGAGGTCGCCAATTTCAAACGGTTCTTCGGATTCGCCTGACAGCGTTCCAATTCTTCTTTGGTCAATTGCCCATTTGCAATCGGGTCCATTCCTTGCATGCCCATACCGACATCCCCGTCGGCAATAGCTTGAATTTCAAGTTCATGCAAACCGCAAAAATCGGCAATTTGAATAAAGCTCAGTGCCGTATTCTCGACAAGCCAAACGGCCGTCGCCTTGGGCATAAGAGGCAGCGCCATCTTGTAGATCCTTTTTATACTAGAATTTATGTATCGAACGCAGTCGATCTGACTCGAACTGTTTGACCTACTATATAATCCGTTTTTCGCTCAGGTCAAACTTCTTCCATCTTTTCGCATTCAACTTTCTACATTTAAAACAATTTTACCGATATGTTTTGAAGTTTCCATCAGTTCATGTGCCTGAGCAGCCTCTGCCAAGGTGAAAGAAGAATGTAACACGGGTGCAAGTTGGCCTTTTTCAATCAAGGGCCAGATATTTTCCTGCAATTCATTAGCAATACGCTCTTTAACTGCAAGCGGTTGTTGGCGTAAAGTCGATCCAGTAATGGTTAATTGCTTCATCATCACCGTCATAAAATTAACTTCTGTTGTGCTGCCTTGTAGATAAGCAATGTTGATCAAACGACCTTTACGCGCAAGGCACTTAATATTTTTAGCAATATAATCACCGCCAACCATATCAAGAACCATATCCACACCTTTGCCATCCGTACGTTCTTTAATGACACTGACAAAGTCTTCTTCTTTATAATTAATCGCGCGCACAGCCCCCAGCTTTTCACAGACCTTACATTTTTCTGCATTCCCCGCTGTTGTATACACCTCAACACCCATGGCCTTGGCCATTTGAATGGCCGTTGTCCCGATCCCGCTGGACCCGCCATGTACCAGCAAGGACTGCCCTTCTTGCAAACCACCTTGTAAAAAAAGATTAAACCATACGGTAAAGAACGTTTCCGGCAACACGGCAGCTTGCGTCATGTCCAGCCCTTTGGGAACAGGCAAACATTGTTCACTCGGCACTGTACAAAATTCTGCATACCCCCCGCCATTGGTCAAAGCGCAGACTTTATCGCCTATTTTCCATTTTTTAACATTGGCGCCTGCAGCCACAACTTCACCGGAAATTTCCAAACCCGGTAAGTCCGATGCCCCCGGCGGTGGCGGATAAAGCCCCTTGCGTTGAATAACATCCGGACGATTGACCCCAGCACTATGCACCTTAACCAACACCTCCCCCTCACCGGGAATCGGCATAGCCCGTTCTGCTAATTTCAACACTTCTGGCCCACCGGGGCTACTAATTTCAACGCATTGCATCTTTTGGGAAGTCATTATCTTTGTCCTAAAAACTTTATGGAGTTTGAGAAAAACCTTTTATAACCATTAGTAAAGAATATATCGGTCATTGACAAACGTCATTTTTGGTGCGGTGCAGCAACACTTTTTCTTGACCTTTAGTATGAGGCCCGATTATGTTTCTCTCGCCGGATGAAAATGGCAAGTTTGACAGGTTGAGGCCAAAATAATAAGGGCTGTCGTTATTAAAACGACGGCCCCAAATTATGTTTGGGGCTTTAACTGGCAAAGCGACAAGAAAAAAATCTCGTTTTTTTACTTTTAAAGTTTGCCGTACCAAGCGATTAAGGCTAGAAAGCCGCGTTTGGAATTTTTACACGCGCGCCAGCGGATGGGACTATGACTGACAGAGCGTTATTGCCGACAGGCCTAGAAGATGTTTTACCAATTGATGCAGCCTACGAAGCATCCGTCGTCGATCATCTGATGACTGCCTTTAACGCCCACGGCTATGACCGGGTCAAGCCACCGCTTATCGAATTTGAAGATAATCTTCTGCAAGGCAGCGGCAAAGCAATTGCCTCACAAACCTTTCGGATGATGGATCCGATCTCTCAACGCATGTTGGGAATCCGCCCGGATATGACGGTCCAGGTTGAACGTATTGCAACCACACGATTGGTAAAGGCACCCCGCCCCCTTCGATTAAGTTATTCAGGTCAGGTCTTGCGGGTCAAAGGATCGCAATTGCGCCCGGAACGCCAGTTTGGTCAAGCCGGTGTTGAACTCATCGGATCAAACTCCCATGCCAGTGATTGTGAAGTCATCCTTTTGGCTGTAGAGGCCCTCACCCATGCTGGTGCAAAAGGTCTAAGCGTGGACTTGGGCATCCCCAGTCTTGTGCCGGCTTTGTGCCAAAGTTTAAAAATGGATGAAGACCGCAAGGCTGAACTGCGCATGGCATTGGATCGCAAAGATGTCGCCAGTGTTAAATCCATCGGCGGACCTGAAGCCGAAATCTTTACAAAATTGTTAGATAGCGCAGGTCCGGCCCAACAGGCCGTGGATAGCATGCGTGCCCTTTCCCTAAATGGTGAAGCCGCAGAACTGCGTGATCGATTGATTGCTGTCTTTGAACTGGTGCGTCAACAAGCACCGGGAATCAGCCTAACCATCGACCCGGTTGAGAATCGCGGATATGAATATCACACAGGTGCGACCTATACATTCTATGCAAAAGGCGCACGTGGTGAATTAGGGCGCGGGGGGCGCTACATTGCCGGTTCTGGTGAAACAGCAACAGGCTTTACCCTCTATATTGATGCACTGATGCGCGCGTTACCCAAACCCAAAGCCCAGGATAAAATTTTTATCCCTTATGGGATGGACGTTCAAATCGCAACAGACCTTCGCAAAGAAGGTAAAACATGCGTAAACGGGCTGGAACAAGTTGATGATGTAAAAGCAGAAGCAAAACGCATCGGCTGTAGTCACATTTATTTAGACAGAACTATTGTCGCGCTTGGTTAACAGGCGCACCATACGGAGAATATACCAATGACAAATGTAGTGGTAGTCGGATCCCAGTGGGGAGATGAAGGCAAAGGCAAAATCGTTGACTGGTTATCAGAACGTGCCGATGTTGTTGTACGTTTCCAAGGGGGCCACAACGCAGGTCACACACTTGTTATTGATGGTGTAAAATACAAACTCAGCCTGTTGCCTTCAGGGATCGTACGTGGCGGCAAACTGTCTGTCATCGGCAACGGTGTTGTGATTGACCCGGCCGCATTATTGCAAGAAATGGACACCATTCGTGGACAAGGCGTGGATATCACACCTGAAAATCTGGCGATTGCTGAAAATGCCTGTCTGATTTTACCAATTCACCAACAACTTGATCAAGTGCGCGAAGAAGCACTCGGCAATGCCAAGATCGGAACAACAGGCCGTGGTATTGGTCCAGCTTATGAAGATAAAGTGGGCCGCCGTGCTATTCGCTTTGGTGACTTGGCAGATCCAGAAACTCTGCCAGCAAAAATAGAAAAATTACTTACCCACCATAATGCGATTTTGCGTGGCTTGGGCAAAGCGGAATTCGGCGTCAAAGACCTGCTTGACCCATTGTTGGAAATGGCACCGAAACTAACGCCTTACTCCCAAATTGTATGGCAACTGCTGGACAATGCCAAAAGCAAAGGCCAACGCATCCTGTTTGAAGGCGCGCAAGGCACATTGTTGGATATCGACCACGGCACCGTCCCATTTGTCACATCATCCAACACCGTTGCAGGTCAAGCTTCTGCTGGTTCAGGCATGGGCCCGGGAGCATTATCTTATATCCTCGGTATCACTAAAGCCTACACAACCCGTGTTGGTTCTGGCCCCTTCCCGACCGAATTGTTTGATGAAATCGGCAAAGGCTTGGGGGAACGCGGTTTTGAATTTGGCACCGTCACAGGGCGTCAACGTCGTTGTGGCTGGTTTGATGCTGTGTTGGTTCGTCAAGCTGTCAAAGTCAACGGCATCACCGGTATTGCTTTAATGAAACTAGATGTTCTGGATGGCATGGATGAACTGAAAATCTGCAAAGGTTACATGTTGGACGGCAAAGAAATCAAACACCTGCCGTCAAACCCGGCAGAACAAGAACGCGTCCAACCGATCTATGAAGTCATGCAAGGCTGGAGCGAAAGCACCGAAGGGGCACGTTCTTGGGGGGACCTGCCTGCAACCTGCATCAAATATATCAAACGCATTGAAGAACTGATTGAGACACCAGTTGCGGTTTGTTCAACCAGTCCTGAACGTGAAGACACCATTCTGGTCACTGATCCGTTCAACGGGTAATCTAAAAAAACATCAAATATCAAAAGTCTACCCTCATGGTTCTGCCACGGGGGTTTTCTTTTGCACGATCTATTCACATCATTTTAATCTTTGTCTCATATCCTTTATATAAATTTCGTTATGGTTTCAGTTATCATTTGGGCTATTCTTAGAGCATACCCCAAAGAACATCGTATAAATTAAGGGAAAAATGGCCGAACAGGATCCAACAGAAGCGCAGGCACCGGCACCACAACCCGTACCAGACCCCGCGCAAGCGCCAGAGGAAAAGTCGAAGGCTTTGCCGCCTGTTGCTATGGATCGATATCTGATTCATCCCGGCATGCCGATTCCTGAACTCAGCACCCCATCCGCCAAAGCCTATCATGCCGAAGATAAGCGAAATACCGAACGCAAAATATTTGCCCTGATTTGCCCGCCCTTCCTTGGTCCACGTACCGGGGTTATGGATGTTTTAAAAGGAGCCAACATTCGCGGTTTTATGCCTTTGGTTGAATGGGGCAAACTTCATTGGCCCCTTGTCAATCAACGCACTATTGCCGTTATTTATGAACGTCCCGTTGGCGGGCGTCTTCTCGACCAATTGGGGAAAATCAATCAACATGAGATGGTCCGCAAAATCATCGAACCTATTACCCATGGTCTACAGGAAATCTCGACACGTGGTGTGTCACACCGTCAAATCCGACCGTCAAATCTATATTTTGTAGATGGTGCGCATGAACGTCTGGTCTTGGGTGATTGTACCACCGTCCCCGCCGGCTACGACCAACCAACGTTGTTTGAAACCATTGAGCGTGGCTGTGCGCCCCCTGCCGGGCGTGGTCCGGGGGACGTTTCTGATGACATGTATGCCTTGGGCGTCACCATCTTGTTTGCTTTGGTTGGTGGCAATCCTGTGCCCCATTTACGCACGGATGACGATATCCTTTATGCCAAGATGCAGGATGGATCTTATGCAACGCTTATTGGATCAGAACCCGTTCCGGTCAACATGCTGGAAGCCTTGCGCGGCCTCTTATCCGATGACGAACATGAACGCTGGGGTCTAGAACAACTGGACCTCTGGATCAATGGGCGACGCATGACCCCCATTCAGAAAAAGTCTGCCCCAAAAGCAAAACGCAGTATCGAATATGCTGGTCGTGACCACTTTAACACGCGCACATTGTCACTTGCAGTCTCCCGCATGCCCAGCCAGGTGGACCGCTTGGTCAAAGACAACCTGTTGGAAACGTGGCTGAAGCGCGATATGGAAAATTCCGACATGTCCGCTGCAGCTTCCAATGCCATCCATATGGCACAAAACCAATCTGGCGATAAAGATATCATGGCAGCACGGATAAGTATCGTGCTCGACCCTACCCTGCCTATTCGTTATAAAGATTGCTGGTGCATGCCCGACGGTTTTGGCACCGCCATGGCCCATAGCATCATGCAAAAAGGTAATGCCAACACCCCTGTTGAGCTTATTACCCGTAGCCTACCGCGTGCATGGTTTGACTCTCAAGATACCTATAACCCTGTTTATGTTGCCCTTGAAAAGAACTTCGACCAATTGCTTGATTTCGTACAGGAACGCAAAATCGGCTATGGTGTTGAACGTTGCCTCTATGAAACCAACCCGACATTAGCCTGCCAAAGTCCACTTTTGATTGAAGAATATGTTCTGACGATCAAAGAACTGATGCCGGCACTGGAGCGTGTCTCTGCAAAAGTCGATAAAAAAAGCCGACCAATTGACCGACATATGGTGGCCTTCATTGCCGCCCGCCTTAACCAAAATATTGACCCTCATCTCAAAGCTGTTGGCGATGATCGCGAAGAAATTGCCACTTTGGGAATGCTCAGTCTCTTGGCCTTGGTGCAATGGCGCACCAAATCCGGCAACCTTTTGGGTTTCACCAGTTGGGTTGGTGCCCATATGGGACCGGCAATCAAGGCTTTTCACAGTAAATCTATTCGAGATGAGTTAGAGAAAGAAGTCCCAAAACTTATCCGTAAAGGCAATCTGGCAGACCTTTTTAACCTGCTGGACAATGCAGAGCAACGTGCACAAGACCAAATGGAATTTGATGAAGCCTGCGAAGAATTTAAAGAAGCGGAAGAAGAAATTAAAGATATTGACGGCGGTTCCGGCGCCTTGGAAAAAAATTCAAACCGGCTAGGTCAACAAGCTGCAGCAATGACATCCATTGTGATTGCCTTGCTTATCATCACAGTCACCTTTATTGGTAAACTCTGGTAAGGAATGACAAAAATGGCAAAAGCAGCAAAGGCGACAGTCGCGCGTAGGAAAAAACCAGCACAAAGTGGTGGGCTTGCCCTTTTGGGCTTCATGGCTCTTTTTGCTGCGCTTATTCTTATGCTTGTGTCCATGGCGTCTTTGGTTCTGTGCGTCTTTGGCCTGTTACCCACCATTGTCGCCGTATTGATTGACCGCTCCCCACAACGCTTTGCTTTTTTTAGCGTTTTCGCCATGAATTTTGCGGGTATTTTCCCGTACTTGCTTGATCTTTGGATGGGCAGCAACAGCATGTCAGTGGCCGTTGATAGTCTAACCGATGTGTTTTCTCTTTTCACCATGTATGGTGCCGCTGCGGCAGGCTGGATCCTTTTCGCTGTAACCCCGCCCATTGTCAGCACCGTCATGACCTTTATCGCCCAGCGCCGCGTGTCCATCTTACGCAGCAGACAAAAAAAGCTATTGGAAGAATGGGGGGATGCCGTTACGGGTGAAGATCACGGCTATGGAGATGATGAAGACAAGGAACCCGGTGCCCCACCCGGTGAACCTAAAGCACCCGGCAAAAGAAAAAAATAATCTGACTTCATCAAAGAAATTTACCTACAAAAAAACCATCCCCGATCAAGCCGGGGATGGTAAACGCGATTACTGTCAATATTATGCAGTATGGGGGACTGGTTAATAACGTTGACGCATTTCACGTTCTTTCATTCTTTGTTCCATCAGTCCATTTTTCATGGATTTTTGCAGTTTTTCAAAAGCGCGCACTTCAATCTGGCGAATGCGCTCACGCGAGACACCATATTCTTGTGATAGGTCTTCCAGTGTCGTGGGACGATCTTTTAAACGACGTTCAACCAAGATATGACGCTCACGCTCATTCAGCACTTTCATACCGCCTTCAAGAAGTGTGCGACGGTTATCAAGTTCCTCTCTATGTGCCAGCTCCTTTTCCTGATCGACTTTGTCATCAACCAGCCAGTCGATCCATTCTCCTTCTCCATCCATCCGCAACGGTGAATTCAAGCTATGATCACTGCTGGCAAGGCGTCGGTTCATATTCACGACTTCTTCTTCACCAACATTAAGCTTCGTGGCAATCTCGCTCACATGTTCAGGGTGCAAGTCACCTTCTTCGATGGCTTGCATCTGTCCTTTAAGTTTACGCAGATTGAAAAATAATTTTTTCTGAGCTGCCGTCGTACCCATTTTTACCAAGGACCACGAATGCAGAATATATTCTTGTATAGAGGCACGTATCCACCACATTGCATAAGTCGCAAGGCGGAAACCACGTTCGGGATCGAAGCGCTTAACGGCCTGCATCATACCAACGTTGCCTTCGGAAATCAGTTCCCCGACAGGTAGGCCATAGCCGCGATAGCCCATTGCAATTTTTGCGACAAGACGCAAGTGACTGGTGACAAGTTTGTGGGCGGAGGCGTCATCTTCTCGTTCACGCCAATTTACAGCCAGATTATATTCTTCCTCGACGCTCAGCATCGGAAATTTTCTGATCTCTGTTAAATACCGGGATAAATTCTGTTCCGGTGTAAATGTAAGTCCTAACGTATTACTTGCCATGTTTGCCATCCCCCTATCGGATATGGGTTACACGGGTAGCAAGTCTTAGCTACCCGCTACGGGCGCCCTCCTTGTGAATCCCCTTCACACAACAATAATAACCGACTAAAGCAATCAGTTATAGAGTAATTTTAAACTTTCTTGAGGAAATCGATTAAGTTACTGATTTCTTTTGGTAAGTTATTTTCAAAAATGAGCTTCTCTTTTGTTCGCGGGTGCAAAAACCCTATGATATAAGCATGTAATGCATGGCGCTCAAAACGGCTAAATTCTGCCTTTTGTTCACCACTGAGCACATGCAAAAAGTGCGGCGGAGTGCGCCCATACAATGCATCACCTATAACCGTGTGTCCTTGTGCCGACATATGGACACGAATTTGGTGAGTCCGCCCGGTTTCAAGCCGACATTCAACCAAAGAGGCATAAGTCCCGACAGGATTTTTCATGCTATAATTGGTAAAAGCCTCTTTCCCACCATGTGGAACGATGGCCATTTTCTTCCGATTCGTTGGACTGCGCCCGATGTTTCCTTCAATGCGTCCCTCTTTAGGGTCCGGTTGCCCCCACACCACAGCCTGATAAGCCCTTTCAAGCGTATGTGCGGCAAACTGTTCCGACAGGCCCACATGGGCGATGTCGTTTTTGGCAACAACCATCAGCCCACTGGTTTCTTTATCCAAGCGATGCACGATGCCCGGACGTTTCACCCCGCCAACACCTGATAAACTGTCACCACAATGATAAAGCAACGCATTTACCAAGGTTGCGCTATAATTTCCGGCTGCCGGATGCACGACCATACCTGCCGGTTTATTCAACACCAAAAGGTCGTCATCTTCATAGACAATCTCTAACGGAATGTTTTCCGGCTCAGGTTCATATTCTTTGGCTTCAGGAATTTCTAAAGAAAAACACTGTCCGGGTTTGACCCTGAGCGAAGCGTCCGTTATTGTCTGCCCCGAACTGCTAACAGCCCCTTCTTCGATGAGGAATTTCAGGCGAGAGCGTGATAAACCACTTTCCCCAAAGGACAGAAGTTTATCAAGGCGAATGCCTTTATCTTCATCACGTGCGGTGACTGTATATTTTTCGTTCATTGGATCAAACTTAAACCAGAGCTAGAGTTAATTAGATGAGAACAGTACTCGTTTCCGCCGTCATCGGCATGGGAATTTTAATCGTCCTAGGCATGATTGCTCTGGTTTACGGCCTAATACAGAAGTCTGACAACCCCGATTTTAAATTTTTTGATCTGGCCACCGAAGCACCAGAGCTTGAAAAAGCCCTGCAAGACATTGAAGTCCCCCTAGTTGGCAAGAAAAAAGAAAGCCCTGTTCCTGCAACAACCACTCCAGCAACAACGACAGCACCCGCACCGACAACAACACCAGCACGCGCGTTTGGTGATCTACGCCTTGAAATCCCCAAAGGTTATCGCGTGGTTGAAACCGATATGGATTCCCAACGTCTTGTCTTGCGCCTGACCAATGATGCTGGCGTCAACCGTTTGATGATTTTAGACATCAACACCGGGGCAAAACTGGGCGGTCTTTCCTTACATCCGGCCGAATGATCATCTCTCAAAATGATATTGACCGCATCTTGCGCTTCACCAAAGAAGCACATCCGGAAGAATGCTGCGGTCTTTTGGTCGGAACGGAAGAAAACGTCAGCCATATCATCCCTTCGGATAATGTCACACAAGGGGATAAGACAAAAACATTTGAGATTGACCCACAAGTCCGTTTTGATCTGATCCGCACAACCGGGCAACGTTCATTGCTGGGGTTTTATCATTCACACCCCAACGGCATTCCTACCCCGTCTGAGACAGATAAATCCATGGTTTATGAACCGGATTTAATTTGGGTGATTGCCACTTTAGACGATATCAAAGCTTTTCGTTTCTTTGAAGAACAACAAGACTTTGAAGAGATTCCCATTCAGGTTAAGCTATAAACATTCGAAATCAGGAGCATGAAATGAATTTTGCAAGCGATAACACTGCCGGTGTCTCCCCTGAAGTTCTGGAAGCCATTACACAAGCCAATACAGGCAGTGCCCTTCCCTATGGCAATGACGATCTCACAGCTAAAATTGAAAAACGTTTTAACGAGTTTTTTGAATATGAAACTACGTCGTTTCTGGTCCCAACAGGCACAGCGGCAAATGCCTTAGCCCTATCAGCACTGGCACCATCCTATGGCAGTATTTATTGCCACCGTGACGCCCATATCAATTGCGATGAATGTGGTGCTCCTGAATTTTATACTGCAGGTGCCAAACTGGTAACGTTACATGGCCCCCATGGCAAACTGCACAGCGGGGAACTGGAAACAACCCTGAGCGCAACGAGTACAGCAGTCCATCACAACCAACCTGCCGCCATTAGCATTTCCCAAGCCAGCGAAGCCGGCACGATCTACGGACTGGGCGAAATCCACCAACTCAGCGAAGTTGCCAAAGAAAACGGCCTCTATCTGCATATGGATGGGGCACGCTTTGCCAATGCCTTATGTACACTCGGCGCCAGTCCTGCCGATATGACATGGAAATCAGGTGTCGATGTCTTATGTTTTGGGGCCACAAAAAATGGCGCCATGTCAGCCGAAGCCGTGATCTTTTTTAATCAAGACTTAGCACAATCCTTTGGCTATAAAAGAAAACGCGGCGGACATCTTTTTTCAAAGATGCGCTATCTGGCCGCACAGTGGGATGCTTATTTAACCAATGATCTATGGTTTAAAAATGCCAGCCATGCCAACGCCATGGCACAAATGTTGAAATCCGGTTTGGAAAACCTGCCGGGCGCAGAGCTTTATTATCAGGTAGAAGCCAACGAAGTTTTCATCTCCATGCCGGAAAATGTTTTAAAGGTCTTGGAAAACGCCGGATACGTCTTTTATCGCTGGCATGATGCCGCCTCTCCCGTCATCCGTTTGGTGACGAGCTTTGAAACAAAAGAAGAAGATGTAAAAGGGTTTATTGAAACAGCACGTGCGGCAAGTTAACTTGCCGCCCAAGCTTCAATACCACCGCGCAGGTTTGTAACATTTTCAAACCCTTGTTGACGCAACCATCCTGTAACCTGCATAGAACGACCACCAATGTGGCACAGAACCACAATTGTTTTTTCTTCTGGCAGTTTGTCAAGATTTTGCGGGACTTCCCCCATCGGGATTTCAACGGCACCTTCAAAAGCATGTGATGCCGTTTCAGCTGGTTCACGCACGTCCAAAACAATATGATCCACACCGGTTTCACGATATTTTTTCAACGTCGTTACATCGATTTCAAAAGGCAAATCACTCATGGTCGTACTCCAAAGGGAAAATCATCTGCCCTGTATATTATAATCTGTCTAAAAATCCAACCCTAGATCAAGGCAAGGTGCACTATGGGTTAACCAACCAACAGAGATCACATCCACACCCGTTTCTGCAATCGCGCGCACGGTTTCTAACGTGACCCCGCCGGATGCTTCTGCAACGGCGCGACCATCAATCATCTTCACAGCCTTTTTCAAATCATCCGTGGACATATTATCAAGCAAGATAACATCAGCCCCCGCTTTCAGCCCTTCTTCAAGCTGCACAAGAGTGTCAACTTCCAATTCAATTTTTACCATATGTCCTAGCTTGGACTTGGCACGTTCCACCGCTTGTGTAATGCCGCCACAGGCCGCAATATGGTTATCCTTAATCATCAAACCATCATCCAACCCAAAGCGATGGTTAAAGCCGCCGCCACAACGTACCGCGTATTTTTCAAGTGCGCGCAAGCCCGGTGTGGTTTTACGGGTACAGGTGATGCGGGCATTAGTACCGGCCACAGCATCGACCATCTTGCGCGTTGCAGACGCAATACCTGATAAATGGCCCAAATAATTCAAGGCCACACGTTCCCCCGTCAAAATAGCGCGCGCGGGGCCTTCTAAGACAGCAACCGTGTCACCTGGTTCAACCCGTCCCCCATCGGCAATATAAACTTCCATATCCACACGGGGATCAACCAGATCAAACGTCATTTCAACAATATCAATACCGCTGAGTGCGCCGATTTGACGTGCGTTGATGGAAGCAGTCACCCATGCGTCATCGTCAATGACCAGATTAGTTGTCAAATCACCGCCACGGCCTAAATCTTCTGCCAACGCCGCACGAACCTGCGGTTCGATTAAAATCGAGGAAAGCGGTTCTACTTTTACGCCGGCGTCTGACATGATTGTATTGTCCCTTGAAGATCAGCCCCGAGATTGAGACCTCTGATAAATGCGTCTATTTCACTTAATGTGGTTTTGGTCCGTTGTGCCTGATGAACATCTGTTTCCGGATAATCGGTTCTAAAATGCCCCCCGCGTGATTCACGACGTTCCAATGCACAAACCAAAATCATTTTGGCTGTGGTTAATCTGTTTTTAAAAGCGGGTGTAAAGCTTGCCTGACGCTCTTCCCAATCTACAATCTGAGCCAACGCGGTATATAAGCCCGCTTCGTTGCGTTCCACCCCGGCAGAGCTATAAAGCACGTTTGCCAATTGATCACTGAAATCCAATTGACCAAGGCTATCTTGTTCGCCCGTTTCATAAACAGGTACGTTGATTTTGGCCGATAGAATGTCTTTTGCCACGCGACGCCCAAAGACAACAGCCTCAAGCAGAGAATTACTGGCTAATCGATTAGCCCCATGCACGCCGGTACAGGCAACTTCGCCCACGGCCCATAGGCCATCAACGCTTGAACGCCCATCCAAATTCACATCAACACCACCCATGTGATAATGCGCTGCTGGCGTCACCGGGATCGCTTGGCTGCACGGGTCCAACCCTGCATCTTGACAATACGCCCACACAGTTGGAAAACGTTGCGGGAATTCATCCCCCACCGCTTCACGACAATCCAAAAAGACCTTTTCACCCGCCTTGATTTTGCGCCAGATTGCACGTGCCACAACGTCACGCGGTGCAAGTTCTGCATCTTTATGAATGGCTGGCATAAAACGAACGCCACGACCATCAACCAAATGTGCCCCTTCACCACGCAAAGCTTCAGTGGCAAGCGGCATGGGCTTGATGCCCACATCAATGGCTGTGGGGTGAAATTGCACAAATTCCAAATCCGCCATACGCGCGCCAACGCGTGCTGCCATGGCAAGACCTTCACCGCAGGACTCTTCCGGGTTGGTGGTAAAGCCAAACAAATTGCCAATGCCGCCTGTCGCCAAAATAACTGCCGAGGCACGAATAACAAGCTGGCTACCATCACTGCGCAAAGCTTTTGCCCCGATCACACGCCCGTCTTGTTTTATCAACTCATAAACGGTCGCATCATCCATCAACCGCACATGAGAGCTGCGTACGACTGCTTGCCCCAAGGCACGCATAATCTCTTTTCCCGTGCTATCGCCATTTGCATGCAGAATACGACGGAAAGAGTGCGCGGCTTCACGCCCGAGTGAAAGCTGACCCTGTGCATTTCTATCAAAGTTAACACCCCAATCAATCAACGCATCAATTAATTGTGGGCCTTCGTAAGTGACCACATGAGCGGCTTCATCACAGGTTAAGTCCACACCCACATCAATGGTGTCGCGTTTGTGATGTTCCGGGTCGTCATCTGTACCAACGGCTGCGGCAATACCACCTTGTGCCCAGGCACTGCTGGAACCTTCCCCCACTGGGGCTTTTGCCAGGACAAGCACATCCATGGGGGCAAGATCAAGGGCGCTCACCAGTCCGGCAGCACCGGCACCGATCACGAGAACATCTATATTAAGCCGTTCCATCGTCTTCACGCTAACTTGCTGCGATCATGGCTTCAATAGAAGCACGTGCCGGTTCAGCAATCGCTTCATCGACAAAAACTTCATTGGACATGTCGCGTAAACAATTGACGATTTTTTCCAGCGTGATCTTTTTCATGTGCGGACACATGGAACAAGACATGATGAATTCACTATCCGGGCAATCTGCACGGATATTATCACTCATAGAACATTCGGTAATCAAAGCAACCAGTTCAGGTTTTTTCTCTCTGACAAAGTCTGCCATACCAGCAGTAGAGCCTGAAAAATCAGCCGCATCCAAAACATCCGGCGGGCATTCCGGGTGAGCCAGAACCACACATTCCGGGTGGTCTTTGCGGATTTGCGCAATGTCTTCTTTTCTGTAAAGTTCGTGCACTTCACAACGCCCCGCCCAAGTCAGGATTTCAACATCCGTGGTTTTAGCCACATTCTGTGCTAAAAATTCATCCGGGATCAAAAGCACCTTGTCACTGCCCAAAGACTCAACAATCTTTTTGGCATTGGCAGAGGTACAGCAAATATCCACTTCTGCCTTCACATCGGCTGAAGTATTCACATAAGTACAAATTGGCACACCGGGATGCTTTTCTTTCAACATACGCACATCGGCCCCGGTAATGGATTCAGCCAATGAACAGCCTGCTTCTGGATCGGGGATCAAAACTTTTTTACTGGGGTTTAACAGTTTAGCCGTTTCCGCCATAAAGTGAACGCCACAGACGACGATCACATCAGCATCGACTTCTTTTGCCTTAACAGCAAGCGCCAATGAGTCCCCAACAATATCGGACACACAATGGAAAATATCACGGGTCTGGTAGTTATGCGCCAAGATGACCGCATTCTTTTCTTTTTTCAAACGCAGAATTTCATCCACATAAGGGGCAATCACGGGCCATTCTTCGGCTGTAATGTGATCTTTTACCCGCTCATAAACAGGCTGCATACGTTCTGCGACCTCTGGCGTGTAATCAAATTCTTCGCTCATCAACTCAGCTGAAACGTCCATCTTATAACTCCTTATGCTCTAATTGAGCATATATGGCGCAAAAATTGAGGGAGGTTTTTATTAACCTCCAATTGAGCATAAGCTAGGCCGAGTAACTGCATAGGTCAAGGAATTTTATGTACTAAAATCCAGTTACGGATCTAAGATGCTGTTTTTAAGTCATTTATTTTTTAAAGTTTTTTGACAATCCCAAGAGTAAGCGTCTCATTTTTTGAAATTCAGCATTAAAAAAGAGGGACCTTTCGATCCCTCTCCTTCATTTTAAACCCGCTTTTAAAAACTTAACGTGACAGGATTGTGAAGTGATCCGCATTTAGGGCAGAAATTTCGATTTCCTGATGATTGGTCAATTGCACGCTATCATGAATGCCGGCCAAAAGACGTTTGCGCATTTTCACACCGTCTGAAAAAGGCGGCAACATGACCAAAGAGTCGCTACATTCCTGATACCCGTTTTGATCCATCATATGCATCATAACAGCGTTTTCTAATTGCACTTCGGCACTAATTTGGCTGGCCCCGGATTGCAATGCTTCTATTTCTGCCCATTGCAATAGATTTTCACCAATTGAATTCTCACGCATACGTGGATGAACACACAAAGCGTTAATGGTGGCACTTTTCATATTTGGCGAAAAAACTGTCAGCACATAACCGATGGGGCGTTCCCCCATCTTTGCGACAATACAATGCGCCGTTTGTGACAAGAAATAACGTTTCAAGAGTTTGCGATATTTTTGTCTTGGGTTGAAACTGATATCTTCCAAAAGCAAAAGTTCAGAGAGGTCCTCGATTTCAGCATTTTGGTATTGAATGGACACGTTTTTATTCATCCTAATATTCCAGTTAATGGGCAGTGTTACTTGTTTCGCCGAATATAATTTTCTCCGGCGTACAGATTGCCCCTTCAGTTGATTTGTTTGAAATAATCCCCTTGGCTTGTAACTCCGCTCTCAAGGCGACGTTCTCTTCTTCCAAGGCGCTTAAGCGTTTCATGATTTCAAAGACTGAATAGGACAAGGTGTTAAAGTTCTGGGCGAGATTGGCAAAACCGTTTTTCAGTTCCACGATTTCTTCGTCTTGTATGTCGGCTCTGCGAAAAGATACAATATTGGCCGCCAGACTTTGAAGATTGAAGGTGTCGGGTTTCTTTGCACCACGTGCCTTCAAGGTTTCCACCGTTCCTTCATTAGCCCAGACGTTTTTCAAGACAATCGGCAACAGCGCGAAGATTTCTGAATGTGTGAAAGGTCGGCACAAACGTGTCCAGATCAACATATCCGCATAACTGCGCCCACATTTGAATTTTTCATCCGCTATGATGCGATCAATAACAGATTGGGTAAAGTCATTTGCTTTTATTATTGATGACATTTCGACACCTATGGAAGGTATGTGAACGATGCCATCTTCACACCGTTCACAACCGTTCATGAACAGATTGAAAACCTAATCTTAGTTTTCAACGATCAATTTGCCTTTGCTGATGACAACGGCGGTGCTTTCACCAACTTCAATGGCGGCCTCTTCAGACCCATCCAATTGCACGGTGCACGTTTCGCAAAAAGAAGCAAGCTCAGCATTGGCTTCGACTGAAACTTCCGTTTCACCATTTACGATGACAATATAGGGCACATCGTCTTCATTGATTAGATCTGCAGCATTGGCACCGTAAGAAAGACCCATAAACATCGCGCTTACAGCCAAAACAGATAAACCAGTCTTCATAAAAATCTCCATAACTAACCCCCAACAAACTGGGAACAAACATATTTAGCTATAGATTTTTGATTTTTAAAAACGAATAATATTTATGCTTTTATTCGATTTTTTCGAATTAAAATTTAACCGATTCAGGCTTATTCATCTTCTAAACTTGCAACATAGCGCAAGCCTTCCAAAGCTTTTTCAAAACGTGTGCTGTCTTCATGCGCCATAAAGACAGCATAGACAGCACGAGCAAAAACAGGTTCATTTTCAATCAGTTGCAACCGCCCTTCTTCAACAAAAGGACGTACCATACGCATGGGCAAATAGGCAGAACCACCATTAGTCAATATATATTGCAGGGCAAGCGGGCCATAGTTTGTCGTCAAGGCGGTCATATCACGAGCTGGAAATTCAGACGCATGGTCCATCTTATATTCCGGTCCCCAATCGACAAAGATATAATTATCACCATCAGGCCCGTAATTTTTTACGGAATCGGATATCAGAACAAGACGTTCTTCCATGATCTTTTCCACCACAAGCCCTGTGCGGTTTTGCGGTGTGTAAGTAATGACCAGATCAAGCAAACCATTGACCAATTGCTGCATCAACCAATCCGAAGACCCCACATCAGCCAAAATGGCATAATCCGGGACGGCTTGTTTGATCCAGGGCAGCCATTTGACCATCAGCCTTTCCCATAAAGTAAACTGTACCCCCACGCTTAAGCGGGCTTCAAAGTTTTGCGGTAAAGCAACTTCTTGACAGGCTTGTTCCCATGTTTGCAGCATTTTTTCAGCAAAGGGTTTAAATTGTGCCCCCGCTGGCGTTAAGGTCGTACCGGATTTTGTGCGCACAAAAAGAGATTGCCCCAAAAAACCTTCAAGCTGTTTGATACGGGTGCTGATTGTCGATTGAGTGACATAAAGTTGTTCTGCCGCTTTGGCAAAATTACCGACTTCTATAATCGCCAGAAATGTTTTTGCCAGTGTGATATCCATCGCGGGAAATTCCTATCTCTTACCAACAGGCAAACGCGGACTGGCTGTCAAACGTTCTGCCAAAATATCGCGCACATAGCGATATGTTTCAGCGGGACGTCCCCCGGTGCGGCTTTCATATTTACCCGTTCCTTCAACCAAACCACTTTTTTCAACAAGGCGACGGAAGTTTTGTTTATGCAAAAGGTTTCCTGTGATGGCTTCGACCGCTTTTTGCAATTCAAACAACGTAAAAGTCGGCGGGACCAGTTCAAAGACCACAGGGCGATATTTTAATTTTCCCCGCAAACGCCCCATGGCAGTTGCCAAAATCCGACGATGATCCAAAACCATCGCATGGCTATAATCCGATAGTTTTAACGTTTCACCACGATCGCGGCAGGCTTCCGTCACCAATCCGGCTTCATATAAAAGTTCATAACGTTCCAACACCCTGTCTTCATTCCAGCGCACTTCCTGTGACCCAAAAGTCGCATCAATGCGTGCAAAACGCTCACGGATTTCAGCAGGACTATTGGCTTGAGCTGCCCATTCATCAAGCCCCGGTTCAATTTCTTCGACCAAAATGGCGGGCTTGCCGTTGCGCCAATCTTCCCACGGGAAATAACGATACCAGTTTTGCCACAAGGCCTCCCCTGCCCCGGCGGGTTTTGCTTCCTGTGCCAAGGCAAGATATCCAATGGACAAAACCCGTGCACCAAGTTCTTGTTCACGCGGGTCACGGCCACGATCCCCAAAAGTGTAAAGTTGTTCTACATAGCCCAAATCCAGTTGGGTTTGTTCTTCCACCCATTTGCGCAGGCCCATGTCTAACGTGCGGTGACGTTCTGGATAAAAAGGTCCATAGGGTAATGCGCCCAACGTATCATCATTAAGGTCATCACCTTGGCGCGCGACACCTTCTTCATTGGAAGCCAAGGCATGATCAACACGGCGCACAACGAGAATACGTGGTTCATCATCGGTCACCGCGACAATCACTGCGGTCAAACCGATTTGAACATTCCCAGTCTCGTTAAATTCTTCTGCGCCGAAAGCTGTCATGAGACTTTAAACCTCAATCACCGCATGGCCAGTTTTGTCTGCATATTTTGCCATTTGTTCATCTGTAGCCTTGGTTTGGTATTTACTTTTATACTCATCATAAGGCATGCCATACACGGCTTCTTTGGCGTCATCCATGCTTAAATCAACGCCTTGTTCATTGGCAGCAGCTTTATACCATTTTGCCAGACAGTTGCGACAAAACCCGGCCAGGTTCATCAGATCAATATTCTGAACATCTGTTCTTTTTTGTAAATGTTGTACGAACCCACGAAATGCCGCAGCTTCCAATTCCGTTTGTGTTTTCTTATCCATAAGATACTCCTTTTATGTTTCAGCACATTCAATGCACGTTGGTGCCGCCGGATCAAGTTCCAACCGTTTTAGCGCAATTTCTTCATCACAGCGAACACAATAGCCAAAATCACCCTGTTCTATACGCATCAAAGCAGCGTCTATGCGTTGAAGTTCAATTTTTCGTCTTTCCTCAACTGCTAAAGCCATGGCTTGACCTTGCATCGCATCCATACGTGACAGACGTCCGACTTTGGTTTGGTCCAGTTCGACAGGTAAACGACCCTCTTTACTTTCCGCCTCAAGTTCTTGTAATTCTGTTTTGAGAGACATCAACTTTTGGCGATAGGCTTTTATATCCAAATCCCTTCGATCAGTCATCGTCTTCTGCTATCATCACCTGATTAGAGGCAACATAGGCAGAACTGTTGAGAACCAGACTCACCAGTTCCGGCTGCCTGTTGGTACCGGTCTTGCGAAAAACCTGCTTGAGATGTGATCGCACCGTGTTCATGGAAACGTTAAATTCTTCTGCCACTTTTTCCAGTTTTTTACCCACGATCAAGGCTTGCAAGAGACGGGCTTCCGCATCGGTTAAGCCATAGAGGCGCGCCAACACATTAGTCGGCGGTTCATTATGCATTTCAGGGTCATTGATAAAGACCGCCACAGTCCCCCTATCTGAAGAAATATCATCATCATCGGGTAACGGCACGACCAAAAGGGAAAAAGACCTTTTATAAGAAGGTCGTGAAACGGACATGGCCCCGCCTTCCCCATTGACATCCCCATTACTGCTGACGCCATCTGCCGCATCGGCAATAAGACCATGCAGGTTTTTTGTCTCAACGACTTTAGAGGTCCGTACAATACCCGTTGCGCCAACCTCCACCCCATCACTCAGGGCAAAAAGATCACTGGCGCTGTTATTCATAAACAGCACTTGCGCGCTTGCATTTACAATCACCACCCCCATGGGCAAGCGATTAAGAGCTGCAGCGCCGAAATCAATTTTCTTCTCTTCGGCAAATTCATCACTGCTGAGCATTTGATTATTGGCTTGCGGCACAAACGTTTCACCTTCCAGAACCAGTTCCAAGGCATCTTTCATTTGTTGCTGGCTAAATGATTTAAACATATAACCAGCCACACCACATTCCAGTGTCTTATTGATAGCTTTTTGACTTTCTGTGGCTGAAATGATCACAATTGGAACTTCCGGCCTTTTGGCCTGTACCGCACGAATGCCATCCATCCCCGCCATGCCAGGCATATTCAAATCGGCAATGACCAACGAGAAATCGATATCATTGGTCAACACACTCAAAAGATCAGGATAACTGGTTGCCTGTAAAATATCAGCATCCGGTTCCATATCCCGCAAAACTCCCTTGACGCCTTCCAGTACCAAAGGATGATCATCGGCCACTACAAATGTCGTTTTCATTTTTGAACTATTCCATATTCTTATTTTTATTACGTTCTTTGTTTTGTAGACAAGTTAGCAAAAGGGAGAGTGTTTCCCAATGCCTTTTTAATCCCCTCTACGGTTTTGCGCTTGGACACTACGGATCAATTGACGCAACTTGGCAGGTCTTAAAGGTTTATGCAGCAAAACAAAACCGCTGGCTTTGGCTTCCTGAATACGATCTGGTGCCGTATCTCCGGTAATGATGGCAGCAGGAATGTCTTTATTAAGTTTTTCATGAATAAGACGAATACAATCCGCCCCTGTTAAATTCTCATTCAAACGATAATCTGCGATAATCAAACTGGGTTCAATGCCGTCTTTTTCAATTAATGACATCGCATCTGTTGAAGAAAGGGCCGTGGCAACATCATACTTCCAGCCTCGAATAAGCTGTTCCATCCCCTCTAAAATATCGGGTTCATCATCAATCACCAGCACCAGAGGAACATCACTACCAGACAAAGCAACTTCAATCGGCTTTTCTTGAGTGATATCATCCTGTTTTTCCCCAAGCGGCACCCACACAGAAAAGACCGACCCTTTACCGACCACCGACCTCAGGTTCAGCGTATGATTAAGCAAAGCCAAAACCCTTTCCACAATAGCCAAACCTAACCCAAGGCCACGCCGTCTATCGCGCGCAGCATTATCCAGTTGTTGAAATTCAACAAAAATCACATTGGACATTTCTTTAGGAATGCCGACCCCGGTATCAAACACTTGCAAGATCACATGATCTTCTCGTTTGCGCGCCCCAATTAAAACCCCGCCATCAACAGTATAACGTACCGCATTGGACAATAAATTTGATAAAACCCTTTCAAGCAAAACAGAATCACTATGAACCGCAATATTGGGGCAAAAAGATTTCAGCTTCAGACCTTTTTCACTGGCGCGTGCTTCATACTGTTTCACCAGCCGTTCAAACAATGGACGCAACATGACCGGCCCGACTTCAGCCTTCATCACACCTGCATCCAATTTTGAAATATCAAGCAAGGCATTTAACAAACTGCGCAAAGCTTCCAGACTATCTGAAATATTGTTGATGATGCGCAAATCACCAGCAGCTTCTTCTTGGTCTGCTTTGCTGCGGCGGTCTTCCAAAGCTGATAAAAACATCCCGATGGCATGTAAAGGTTGGCGCAAATCGTGGCTGGCTGCGGCCAAAAACTTCGATTTCGCCCGATTGGCATTTTCCGCCTCTAGTCGAGCTTGTTCCAGTCTTGTTTCTGCCTCCACACGATCCGTAATATCCACCACCAAAGACACCATACCACCGTCCAACGTGGGAGCTTCACTGACTTGCAGATAACGCCCGTTGGATAAAGCCTCCATAAAAACACCCGTTGGTTTTTGCCGAAATTTGCGCCTGCGCTGGGCATAGCCTTCACTGTCACGGACACCGTTTCTTTCTTCCAACAACAAAACAAGCTCTTCAAATGTAACGCCTGGACGGATCCGATCATTGAGTGTTTTATAAAATTGATAATATTTACGGTTACACAAGACCAATCGGTTTTCATGGTCCCACAAAGCAAACGCACCGGGCATAATTTCATTGGCTGCCATCAATCGGCTGCGGGCTTGCGTTTCCGCCGTAATATCAGACCCTGTACCACGGTATCCTGTAAATTCACCTTCTACATTGAAAATAGGTTTACCGCTGACTTTAATCTGGCGCCACACCCCATCCGGACAACTTACAGCATATGAATAATCACGAAAACGCCGTCGGTTCATAAGGTCATCATTATGCTGTAACCATTTTTCCGGATCATCCATTTCCCGCCCGGTCTTGGCATGAAATTCAATACGGTTTAAACCGATTATATCTTGCGGAGAAAATCCGGTAATTTCATAGAAACGATCAGAAAGCAGGACAAACTTTAAATTTTTATCCGTTTCCCAAAACCAATCCGATGTGGCTTCGGCAAAATCACGAAAGCGCCCTTCATTTAGACGAATCTCTCGTTCACGAAAATCAATTTCATCCACCAGATATTTTAAGGCATGGCCCATATCGGAAATTTCGTCATCACCATCAAGAGGAATATCGGTTTCTCCCCCTTCCGCATGAATGCGCATAGAGCGCTTTAAATCAGTCAATCGTTTAAGAATACGGCGAATATAAACCGCCCCAACGGCCCCCAAGACCACGACACAGACAACCACAATAACCGTCAAAATATTTGAGCGACTTTCAACCAGTTGCTGAAAATCCTTACTTTTATTCTCAATATCCTCACGCATGCGGCGGATAAGGTCATTAACGGAATAAACAAACCGGTTGGACAATCTCTCATTCACCGCCAAAATACCGGCAATCCGATGGGTAACGGAATAATAACGGACTTGCAGCCCCACAAGCCCTTTTTCGCCGAGCGCAATCTCGCGTAATGAAGCAATAAGTTCCTTTTCTTTGTTGTCCAATTTTGCTTTGCTAAGCTCTTTGAACTGCGCTTCTATCTCGCTTCTGCGCTTTTCCAAATCACCCTGCTCATCTTGCGTTTCAAAGATCAACAACATCTTGACAAAATCATGCAGGGAACCGGATAGCTGAATATCGTCCAGATTGAGAACGAAATCCGTAACCAAACTTTCTAACTGCTTATTTCTTTGTTTTTTTTCTATGACAATGTCTATGCGGTGCTTCACCAAATTATCGAGACGAGCATAATTTTCAAGCAGCTGTTGACGGGTCAGGTTAATCACTTCAAGAATATTTGCATCAACATTATATGTACGTAATGAATCAACAATTTCTTGCAACCAACGCACCCGATCGGCAATGCGAAAAGAAATGGTTTCGCGTTGTGCCTGACTATTAACACGCACCAACATGGGGGCACTGGCGACAATGGCTTCACTTTGTTGGCCCAGTTGATAAGCAAGCGTCATGGCTGGTAAACGCGATAAAGCAACATCTTCAATGCCATGGTTGAATTTTTGAATGGATAAGATACCAACAGTCGCAGCCGTGACCGTAAAAATTACAGCCAGCACAAAACTAGTAATCAACTGTGCAAATACACCGAAGCGCAAGCCACCCATTCCCGATCCGATACCTTATTTAATCTGTGAGGATAGTAACATTGCTCTAATAAAAAAGAACAAAAAAAAGGGTGATAGCGGCAAAAGCCTATATCACCCCAAGTCCGCCGAGAAACTACGTCGTACTCAGAACCCCATAATGGAGAACTGAAAGGAGTATGCCTGACTCAAACAAGCTTGCCCTCCCCCAAACGGGTGATATACGAAAGTTTATTCAAAATAAAAAAAAGGGTGATAATGGCAAAAGCCGCTATCACCCCAAGTCCGCCGAGAAACTACGTCGTACTCAGAACTCCATAATGGAGAACTGGGACGTATCCTGCCCCATTCGAAAGAGGCTGCCTTCACCCATTTGGGTGAACATTTCTATTTTTTTTATGACAGACAATGAAATTGACTCAAAGGGCAACAAACATTAAATTGAAAGTAGATTTTTTTACTTTTTTATAATTATAACTCTATACATTCGTGTAATATACTCAAAAAAAAGAGGGATGGCGAATGGGCAAAAGCAAGCAGGCGATTTACCATGGCTTATTCAGTTCAGACCCAAGAACAAAATCCTAACTTTGACTTTCACATCACATCACACGGTGGTGGTGACATTGATCTCCCTGAAGGTTTTGTCGTTGCTGTAGGCGGGTATAGCCCCGCCGGTCCCGACCTTATCTTAAATGGGACGGATGGTCAGTCGGTTCTGATTGAAGATTTTTATACAAATCCACCAGCGGGTTTGAATATCGGTCATGGTCATATCCCGTTTGAGCTTGCACAAACACTTGCCGGCCCGCAAAACCCGGGCGCCTATGCCCAGACAGCCCCGCAAGCCGCAGAAGCCATTGGTCAGATTGAAACCGCAGAAGGCACCGTCACCGCGGTCCATGCCGATGGGACAAGTGTCACCCTCCAAAGCGGTGATCCGATCTTTCAAGGTGATATAATTCGCACGGGCGCATCCTCAAGCGTTGGGGTCACCTTTAATGATGAAACCACCTTTTCCCTGGATGAAAAAGGTGAAATCACACTGGATGAAATGGTTTATGACCCGGATACCGGGGATGGGTCGTTTAGTTCCACCCTCACCTCTGGTGTCTTTTCTTTTGTGTCTGGTCAAATCGCCAAGGCCAATCCTGAATCTATGGAAATCACCACCCCGGTTGCCACCATCGGTATTCGCGGGACGCAGGGTGTTATCAAACAGGAAAATGGCGGCCAAATGCAAGCCGCCTTGCTGGAAGAAGCTGGCGGCGTCACGGGGGAATTGATCCTGACCAATGGCGGGGGCACGGTCACATTGAACCAGCCCAATCAATTTTCAGCCATTGTTTCCTTCAGCAGCAGCCCCGGCCAACCTGCCGTGGTTGATATGGTCCAGATTGTCGGGTCTTTCGGTACAAAAACCATTCGGGTCGTTAACTCAGTACGCGCCGCAGCCACACAACGAAAAGCAGAGGCAAAACAGGAAAAAGCTGAAGAAGCCGCCGCCCAAGCCGAAGAAGCAAAAGCCGAAGCTGAAGCCTTAGCCGAGCAAGCCGCCCAAGCTGAAGGCGCAGAAGCCGAAGCCCTTGCCGCCCAAGCCGCAGAAGCTGCCGCTGCCGCTG
>JABXIC010000153.1 GCA_013373265.1 Methylocystaceae bacterium
GTGACGATTTGAAATATCGAAAATGTTTGTTCATGGCATGAAGATAGGATGAAATCCAATAATCTTCAATTTACTCTGACAATTCCTATGGGCTTATATAGCTGTTATTCTGATTTTGCGGATGCTAACTGTTTGAGCATGCGATCAAATCTTTCCCCTGCGATAGAAACGGTATCAAGCAGGTTTTCATCCAATTCATCCGTTAATATTTCATCGCTGTCGAGGCTGCCGCCTTCACCATATCCAAAACGTCGCACGGTTCCACGTAAGCGGTCTGCCAAGAAAAAACAGAGGGCCTTATATAGTCTCATACCAAAACCGAGATCACTGGTCATACGCTTTTCCAGTGCTTCATGAGATAATTGCAAGACAATACAATCGCCATGTGCAATCACACTAGCTGATGGTGGTGCGTTATCAACAAAAGACATTTCGCCGACTACTTCTCCAATTCCAAGTTTGGCGATGGGACCAAGTTGGGAATCCTCAATCTGTAAGACGCCTTGTAACAAGATGTACAAGTTCGGGCTTTTAACGCCTTCATGAATAATAGTGGTGCCGTTTGGAATGGTTTTCTTGATGCCCACTCTGGCCATCCATTCCGCATCCATATCACTTAATTGGCCCAGTATAAAAAGGACTTTGCGCATGGTAAATGTTCCTTTGTTGCTTGCGTGATTTAGACAAGTTGCCGTTTTGCCAATTCTGCAAATGGCCCTTCGTTTGAAATAAGCTCTTCATATGTCCCTTGCTGAACAATACATCCACGTTCCATCACAAAAATTCTGTCGGCACTGCAAATGGTTGATAACCTATGTGCGATGACAATGCGTGTGGCATTTAAGTTCATCAAAGAGGTCATAACAACATCTTGACTGGTGTTATCCAGTGCACTTGTCGGTTCATCTAAAAGCAGAATACGGGGTCTGTGTACCAATGCTCTTGCAATCATCAGACGTTGGCGTTGCCCACCCGATAAGGTATTAACCCCTTCCATTAAAACGGTATGCATTCCCATAGGGAGTGCTTCAATGTCTTTATCAAGTCCAGCCAATCGGGCAGCCTGCCACGCATCATCAATGGTTAAGGTAGAATTGCCGATGATGTTGGAAAAGACACTCCCCGAAGTCAGGTGACCATTTTGGATAACGACTTTCACTTGTTGACGAACAGTGGCCATATCTATGCTGCCAAGGGGCGTGCCATCATACAGAATTTCACCTGAGCTGGCGCGTTCAAATCCAAGGAGTAGTCGTATAAGGGTTGACTTGCCGCTTCCTGAAGCGCCAACAATAGCGACAAATTCATTCGGTTCAATTGAGAGGGTGACATTATCAAGAACGAGGGGGCCTTTTGTATCATAATGGAAAGATACATGATTGATTTCAATGGACCCGTGCAACGGCTCAGTTGATTTGTCCATATCTTCAACTTCAGGCACAGTGGCAATGATCGGGCGCAAGCGTTCAAAGAGCGGTATAACTGTCAAGCCCTTCGACAGAGAGGTAACAAGGGCTGTCATGGCGGCCAGAAACTGACCAAATGCGGTGTTAAAGGCGATAAAGTCTCCTGTAGACATGGTTGCCTGATCGCTTTGGCGGGTTTGATCTACAAGGGCTTCAAGCTCAAACTGGATAGTTGAATCCTTTAACAGGATGGATGCAGCGATAAAGATTAATCCGGTTGCAACAACGGAAAAAACAGATTGAAAGATATCTTGTAAATTGCCAAAAAACTGTGCACGTACGAAGCGTTCTTTTTGACGTGTAAAATAGTGTGCCCAGCGGGCAAAAGCCTTAATTTCGGCACCTGCGACACGTAACTTGGTGACCCCGGTTAAAAGCTGGATGACAAAACCTTCTGCTATGCCTTGATGGGCAATGCGGTGACGTTCTTCACCCAGTTGTTTGAGGCTGATCCATGTGGTGACTGCAACTGAAACAAGAACCAATATGATCGCAATAAAGGCGAGTTTCCAGTTATAATAAAAAAGCAAAAGCAGGCTGAATATGGAAAAGGACATTCCAAGCAAGCCTTGTACGGTTGATCCTGTTAATGTTTGACGGATGGTTTGTACCCCTAAAACACGATCAGTTAAATCACCCGAAGTATAGCGCCTATGAAACCCAGCGGGTAAGCGTAAGAGACGATCAAACAGGGCGGCTTGTAGGTGAAGGTCTGCAAGCCCTTCCGCGCGCAGTAATGCCATGGCTTTAACCACTTCAAAACTGCTTGCACCTAAGGCGGCCATTACCAAGGCGAGAATGATTTGAATATACTGTCCTATGTCAGCGCGCGGCAAGACGCTTTCAATGAGAACCCCCGTCATAACGGGTGTGAACGCCGCAATCAAACCACCAGCTAACCCCATAAAGGCAAGCCTGCGCAAATCCCCCTTTATAGAAGGAAGGATAAAATTGATTAAATCTTTTAGTTTACGACTGTTGCTGGGCAAGGGGCGGTATAACATGACCGCTTCACCATGTAGCATTTCTTCTGTATTTTCGTCACACAGGGTACGTATGCCCGTTATCGGGTTATAGATCTCATATCCCCCCTTGGATAAGGGAAGTAAAGCGACAGGATCGCGGCTATCTTCCATATAACAGAGCAGTGGCCCGACATCTTGCGTGATCCAGCCCGTGTTTAAAATAACAGGGCGGGTCCGAAGGCGATAGACTAAGGCCAGGTCATCGACAGAATTGGCGTTGAGCAAAGAATTCAGTTTGCGTGGTGTCTGGGTGCTTTCGACATTTAGATGTTGCGCCACGGCTAGAAATGAAGCGTGTAACGGGTTATCCATCCCGATATTGCTTGTGTTTGATTGAAAATCCGTACGGATTGTTGCTGCCATGTGCTGAATTGCATTTTTGAGGGCTGTTTGGTTCGTGCTTTGATAGTTTTTGTGTCGTTTAAGGGTTTCTATCTTTTCATGATCAATGGCTGTTAATAAATGTTGATTATAGACGTGCATGAAGGCGGATAAGCAGGTCATAAAGTCAGCGCGTAAGACAAAATCTTTTGACCTTTGCGTTGAGACAATGACGGGGTCTGAGGCCATGACCCATACGTTTGATGTCACGGGAAAACTTTTGCCTGTAAAATTTTCATCACCATACAGTCTGAGAAGTGCATCTTCTGTATCGGCACTGACCCAAAGGGGCTGGCGTGTTGTTGCAAAAGCAGGCATGCCTTTATAAAGCTCGGCTCTGTCATTTGCTTCAAGTTGAGTTGCCCTGCTTCCTGAGCGTTCCCGCACAAAGCAGGACAAAAGCCCGCCGATATATCTGTCTAATAAAGCACCAAAATGTTCAGTCGAAAGATTTTGGCAACAAGATAGGGAGGTATCATCGAAGATTTCTGTTCCTGACACCCCTACGGCCATGAGTGCAAAGACGTTTTGATTATCTGCCATTTCTACGACAGGCATGCCAAACAACATTTCTCCTTTCGTTGCGCGAAACAAGGCATGGCGTTGCCCGACAGGGATACCATCTTTCATACGCACAGCAAAGACATCGACATGACCTTCAAGTACAAACATGGCTTTGTTTAAATCGTCCAGCAGGATGGGCATGTTTGCGCCAATGACGCGACGGTTGCCGTCAAGAATGGTGAGGTCAAGTTTCTGGAGCAGGTGTTCTAACGCGCGTTTTTTCATGATGCTAAACTTTCCGCGCCGATGAGACGTTTGTATTCGCCATCCTCTATGATGAGTTGATCGTGTGTGCCGCGCTCGACAATATGTCCGTTTTTAAGAACGATAATTTCATCACAATCGCGAATGGTCGATAATCTGTGGGCAATGATTAAACAAGCGCAACCGCGTCGGCGCAGATTGTCATCAATTTTTTTTTCTGTTACAGGATCAAGCGCAGAGGTTGCTTCATCTAAAATCAATAAGGTCGGATCATTGACTAGGGCGCGCGCAATTTCAAGACGCTGGCGTTGTCCACCTGAAAAATTTATGCCCCCTTCTTCAACAAGGCTGTCATATTGGCCCGTGCGTGCCATCACATCATCATGGAGGCACGCGTCTTTCAATGCGCGGGTCAGTGCGGCATCTGGAATGTTTTCATTCCAAAGGGTTAAATTATCACGAATTGAACCGGCAAAAAGAAAGATATCTTGATCAACATATGTGACGGAAGAGGCAAATACAGGACGCGGAATGTGATGGATCAAGGATCCATCAATCTTGATATCACCTTGCCATGGGGTCAATACCCCTGCGACAAGTCTGCCAATGGTTGATTTGCCACTGCCTGACCCACCTACCAAGGCAAGCCGTGCACCGGGGGCCAAAGTAAGCGAGATATCAGATAAAAGCGGTGCATCCAAAGGACTATAACCGTAGTCTAGTTTTTCCACCTCAAGCTTTCCGCTTAAGACAACTGGTCCTTGCCAACCTTCTGTACTTTCCGGGCCATGTGAGGTTTCTCGTGGATGGGCATTGACATCATCAAGACGTGATAAATCCCCTTTGATCCGCTGAAATTGACCGCCGAGATCAACGAGTGCGGCAATGGGTTTGGTAAAGTTTGCCATCAAAGACTGGATGGCAACAATTGCCCCGATAGACAGGCTGCCTTCCATGACCCGAAACCCGCCCACACCTAAGATTGCTGCAGTGGTCAAAGAACTCATGAGAGCAGGAAAAGCCGTTAAGACAGCCGTTGAAAGGCCAAGTTTGCGTTGCGCATCAATCATTGTTGCTTGATACCCTGCCCATTTGGCAAAGGCTTCATTTTCTAGACCAGAAGCTTTCAATGTTTCGGCGGATCGAATGCTCGAAACGGTTGCGCCTGCTAATTTGCCACTATCTACCAATAAGGAACGGCTAGCATCTTCCCTCTGACGGTCAACGACTTTCAGGGCAAGTATATTCATGAAAGCCAATATAAATGCAATGACAGCAAGCCATACATCAAAGACGGCCAATGCTGCCCCATAAAATATGACAGAAGATAAATTCATGGTGTTGGTCGCCAATTGACCGGACAGTAACGTTGCTACACGGTCATTGGCAGCCATGCGGTCGCTGAGATCACCCACATGACGTTGTTGGAAAAAACTGATGGGCAACTGAAGCATGCGCCATAAAAAAACAGATGCCATGGATAGCGCCAATTTGGTTTCCATACGCAACAGATATTTCTGTTGTAACCATGTCAACATGCCACGCAAAAATGCGGCTGTTGCAATGCCGATGATCAGAGGGACAAGCCAGTTTTCTTTTTCAGCAACCAAAATATGATCGACAAACACTTTAGAAAAACCGGCAATCGCAATCCCGGGTATAACTAAGGCCAAGCTTGCTAATGTGATAAATGCTAAAGCAGATTTTGACCCGGCCAGTAATTTTGAAAAAGCATTGAATAATCCTGGTGGCTGGCCGATTTTTTTAAAGTTCTGCGTGGGTTCGAAGGCCAGAACCACCCCTGTAAAAGAAGCTTCCAAATCAGTTGTATGTAAGGTGCGTGGCCCTTTGGCTGGATCATTAATATAAACTTTGTCTTTTTTTATACCTTCAAACACAACGTAGTGATTGAAGTTCCAATGTAAAATGGATGGGACAGGTAGGTCACGCAGGCCTTTAATTTCTTTTTTAAAGCCCTTGGCAGATAGCCCATAGCGGCGCGCGCCTTTTAAAAGATTACTTGCTTTGCTGCCATCACGGGTGACACCACAGGTTACTCGTAATTCTTCAAGAGGAACCCACGCACCGTAATGGGCCAGCACCATAGCCAGAGATGCCGCCCCACATTCAACGGCAGCCATTTGCAGGATCGTGGGTGTTTTGACGCGTTGGTCTGGTGGTGTCTCTTTCACCCCTGTGGCCGGGTTATTCATTTATCTTGCCCCTATTTCGGACAAGAAACCAATTCCCGTATGTTTGCGCACGAAGGGGATAATCAAATTTATGGGGGCTTGTTCAACAACGGTCACTTCTGCTTCTAAGGTGGTCCCTGCTGAAATCGAGATGTTCGGTCCTGTGCCTGATGTCCATTTAAAGCCGCTGCTTGTTGTACGATTTAGCACCAGATCAACGCGGGCGACGTAAGGTGCCCCATCTTTAGAATATTCAGCAACCAATTCTTCATTTTGTAAAACCGATAGCATGCCTTGTTTTGTCGCTGGAAAGGCCGATACTTTTAGTATTTTACCGATAATGGTGCCGTGTTCTTCTTTTTTGACGGTTGATGGTGCAATGCGAACGCTCATCCCGGGGGTAATTCTTTTACCATCCTTTGTGGGGATATAAAGGACCGCTTGTAGGGCATCACCGGCAGTTGCGATACTGACCAAGGGTTCACTGGCTTGCACGACTTTGCCTTCAAAGACTTTCAATTCTGTAATTCGACCAGAGGCGGGCGCCAAAATACGACCATTCATGTCCAGTTGAGATGTGATTTCACGGATGCGTCGTGCGGTTTCAGCAATTCGTTGATCAAGCTGCGTCATTTCTTTGGCGTGGCTTGATTTGAGCGTCAGACTTTCAGATTGCAGTTCAAGGATGCGATTGTTTGCAGCACTGATGTCTTGTAAAGCTTGATTATATTCTGTTCTGATCTCTTCCACTTTATCGCGCGGAAGGAAGCCTTTGGCGGCAAGCGCATCACGTTTGGCCAAGGTACTTTTTAGATAGGTCACACGCTCGCCCGCCGCTTTGGCGATTTGACGCTGGGCAGCGGCTTGTTCGTTAAAATTTGCCTGTTTCAGATTAAATTCTTTGGTGAAAATAGCTTGTGTTTGTCTTTTTTCCGCTTCGCGTTCTTTTAAGGTTTCGCTTGCGCTTTTCAGTTCTTGGTGCAAAGCTGATTGTTCGATTTGCACAATTTCCTGACCCTTTTCAACATAGTCATTTTGCCGGACCATTAATTTTGAAACCGTACCTTCAGACAAGCTCATGGCATCTAGGACGCGACCATTTGCGTTGACTAAAATGCCTTTACCTTCAACCTGTTCTGGTATTTTTCCCAATATGCTCCAAACAACGATGGCAAGAAGTAGGGTAAGCAGGGTTGTCAGTACAAGCCAGCCCAGTGGATCTGATACCGGAATCAGCCTGTCCAATTGTTCAGGTGAAGATAATCGATCAAGTGCGGCTTGTCTGAATATTTGGCGCTTCGGCGCTTCTGCCATTTAGACGTCTTTCTTGCTTGAATAATCTATAGACACCAGCTTAAAAAATTCATGAATCATCGAAATTCATTTGCGGCTTCAATTGTCATGGTATTGTCCTTCATTGTTTACTTCTGTTAACTCTAGAAAAAGATAACAGAAGTAAACGTATGTTACCTTACCTGAGCGTCCCGTATCTATTGACTGTGCGTCTCGCAGTAAGTCGATACGCCCATTTAAATGATGATACTTTGGTTAATTCAACCCCAAGTGCGTGTAGGAATTTAACTTTTCTCCTTAAAAGAAGTGTGATATATTTTTAAGTCTTCCAGAGTGATGAATATATTATTGAAAATAATATGTTCCTAAATTAGGTAAGAGACACAATGCCTGCGCCAATAGTCCCTGTTGTCCATTTTGATACCTCGGTATATGCCCCCAAGGAACGTTTTGAGGCATGGCATCAGAATATGTCAGTTTTTTTTGATCTCGCTGCCCCTGATGGCGGGATGCCTAAAAAGGATATAGACGGGGCAATAACAGCCTGTAACCTTGGCGAAACTGTTTTTGGCGTGACACGATCAGAAACGCAACTGTTTGAGCGCAAGCCTGTGAAGATTGCGCGCGATGATATGGATCATATTTTGGTGCAGGTCTTTCTTGAAGGGGGTGGGGTCATAGATGGGTTAAATGGGAACGAACATATTTCTGCTGGCGATATGCTCGTCATCGATATGGCCCAAAATTTCACGATGAGAACGTCAGCATTTCAAAATCTAACATTGGTTTTACCCAGAGTGGTGCAAGCACAATTATCTGAACGTTTGTCCGTCTTACATGGCAAAAAAATATCAAGCAAAAACCCCATGATCCGATTTATGGCAGAACATATGAAAGCCCTGTGGTACAACGTGCCGGACATGAATATGGATCAAGCCGGAAGCATGCTGGAAGGCACACTTGGACTGATGGAAGGGTGGTTATCTCAAGACGGCCGACTGTCTGAGGAAAACACGCCGGAGGTCTCGGCTGCTCTCGGGCAATCCATTAAGCGCTATATTGAACAGCATTTGTGCGAACCGATGACACCACGGATACTTGCAACGCATTTTCGGATATCCAGATCGCAAATATATAGAATATTTGCACCCTATGATGGCGTAGCACGCTATGTCTGGGAAAGACGTATGTTACGTAGTCGCAATATGCTGACACAGTCTGCTTTTAATCACATGACTGTTGGTAGTATTGGGTATGAATGTGGCTTTTTAAGTGAGTCCCATTTTAGTCGGACTTTTAAATCTCGGTTTGGGGTTTCCCCAAGTGAAATGAGAATGGGAATATGGGAAGCAAATTCTATGGAGGATGCCTCTAAGGGGCTTCCTCTTTTCCCATCTTGGGTCACGAACTTGCCTAAAACGGGTTTAGTTTCCGATCTGGGGTAAATATTTTGTCTGGAACATTCAGGCAAGAGATTTGGGACGGGCAGGTAAAGCAATTTTCTACAAAATAAGACACACTCTATATCTACGCTAGACCTAACACGCGATTAAGATAGGTTTGGCTTGATGCTTTGAACTTAAATTTAAGGGAAATGAGATATGAGTGATGTCAAAATAAATTCAGGGACTGCAAATGTTTTGGAATTTCGCAAACTTGTCGCCAGTGATCAAGCTTTGCAAACAGAAGTCGCAAAAACGGTTGGCAATGGCAGTTGGGACCCTGCTGCCTTAATTAAATTGGGTGAAGCCAACGGCCTGTCCTTTACGTCTGACGATATTGTCAACATCCTTTCTGAAGAAGACGATGAACTGTCAGATTTCGAACTGGAAATGGTTTCTGCGGGTGTCGTAATAAAGCAGAGTGGTAATAATATGGTTTGATGATATGAGTCCGAGGAAGAAGAAAAAAGTCCTCATTACTTTGCGGGTATTTTTTAAATGACTAATGCGGATTCATAAAATTTGTCAAAGAATTGCGGATCGTCCAAAATACAACAAATAAACAAGCTGCTTGCCGTGTTTTCACCCCCACACATCTTCAACCGCAGTCTACTTTTTATCACATGACTGTTGGTAGTATTGGGTATGAATGTGATTTCTTAAGTGAGTCTCACTTTAATCGGACTTTTAAATCCCGGTATGGGATTTCCCCAAGTGAAATGAGAATGGGAATATGGGAAGCAAGTTCTATGGAGGATGCCTCTAAGGGGCTTCCTGTTTTCCCATCTTGGGTCACGAACTTGCCTAAAACGGGTTTAGTTTCCGATCTGGGGTAA
>JABXIC010000004.1 GCA_013373265.1 Methylocystaceae bacterium
ACATCTGCTACGCCACCACCAACCGCCAAACGGCTGTCAAACTTATCGCGGATAAAGCCGATATGGTTATGGTCATCGGGGCGCCCAACTCTTCCAATTCACGCCGATTGGTTGAAGTGGCCCAATTGAATGGCTGCCCCAAATCCATGTTGGTCCAACGCGCCAGTGATATTGACTTTGCCGCCTTTGACGGGGTGGCAACCTTGGGCATAACCGCAGGCGCCTCTGCCCCCGAAGTTTTGGTAGAAGAAGTCGTGGACGCCTGTCGCCAGCATTTCAATGTCACGGTCAAGTTTGAAACCTTCACCGAAGAAGACGTCATCTTTAAAATACCTGCAATTTTGAGCGCATAAATGGCTGTATATACCGAAGTCAGTGATGACGAACTCAGCACCTTTGTCGACCGATTCTCCATTGGCAGTCTACAGTCCTATAAAGGCATTGCCGAAGGGGTGGAAAATTCCAATTACATTATCCAAACCGACCAAGGCCCCTTCATCCTGACGCTCTATGAAAAACGGGTGAATGAAGACGATCTGCCGTTCTTTTTAGATTTGCTAGAACATTTAAGCGCACGCAACATCACGTGTCCCACCCCGCTTAAAGACAGCGACGGCCACGCCCTTGGCATATTGGCGGGACGTCCGGCAGCTATCTTTACATTCTTGCCCGGTATGTGGCCGCGCAAAATCAAGCCAATCCATTGCGCCCAACTGGGTAAAGCTCTGGCAGAAATGCATGTGGCGGGTATGGACTTCCCCACCAAACGCAAAAACGATCTCTCCATTGGGGATTGGCGCGCTTTATTAGCCAAAAGTCTGGATCATGCCGATGAAGTGCAAGCCGGATTGGGGGCACATTTGACGGCAGAACTGGATTTTCTGGAACCGCGCTGGCCCAGCGGCCTGCCCAAGGGCATCATCCATGCGGATGCTTTCCCGGATAATGTGTTTTTTCGCGGGGAAGAATGCAGCGGCCTGATTGACTTTTATTTTGCCTGCTATGACTTGTTTGCCTACGATCTGGCCATCTGCATGAACGCCTGGTGTTTTGAAAAAGACGGTGACTTTAACGTGACCAAGGCAAAACTGTTGCTGTCACACTATCGCAAAGTGCGTGATTTCAGCAAAGAAGAAGTTGACGCCCTGCCCTTGGTCGCACGCGGGGCGGCCTTGCGGTTTTTGCTGACGCGCCTGTATGATTGGGTTCATACCCCCAAGGATGCTTTGGTCAAACCCAAAGACCCGCTGGAATATTATAAAATTTTAAAATTTCATCAGGCTGTCCGTTCAGCCGGTGCCTATGGATTATCCTAATGACTCAAGAAGAAATCGTCGAAATGTACACCGATGGCGCATGCAGCGGTAACCCCGGCCCCGGCGGCTGGGGCGTCTTGCTGCGTTGGAAAGGGACCGAGCGTGAAATGTGTGGCGGTGAAGAAAACACCACCAACAACCGCATGGAACTGTCCGCCGCCATCAACGGGTTGCTCACGCTTAAACGTCCGGTCAAAGTTGCCATCTATACCGACAGCACCTATGTCAAAGACGGCATTACCAAATGGATTTTCAACTGGAAGAAAAACGGCTGGAAAACAGCGGCTAAAAAGCCCGTCAAAAACGCTGACTTATGGCAGCAATTGGAAAGTGCCCTTGCCAAACATGACGTTGAATGGCACTGGGTCAAAGGTCATGACGGTCACGAAGAAAATGAACGTGCCGATGCTTTGGCTCGTGAAGGGGTCGAAAAAATCAAAAACAGTCTGATTATGTAACCCATAAAAAAAGGCTCTCTTTTGAAAGCCTTTTTATTTGTGGACAGCGATACTTTAGCATCCCATCCTTTTTCTCTCACTTACAGATGGGGATGACTTACATCTTGTTCAACCCTTCGCCTTCAAAATTGCATCCAACACATCTTCTTTATTGAGCAATTCCGGCAGAATAATCCCCTCCGGCGCACCGGGGCCATAAACGATATTAAACGGGATGGCAAAGCGCTTATAACTGGCAAGATAGGTTGCAATCACGTCATCCGGATTGGTCCAATCCGCCTTCATCGCCGTCACGTCATCCCCTGACAAGGCTTCTAGAGAATCACCACGATGGAGCACCAATTTCTTATTCACCTGACAGGTAATACACCAGTCTGCTGTCACATCAACAAACACCACTTGACCTTGAGCCACCAGACCTTGAATTTTACTTTGGTCAAATTTGGTCCAGAGGTTTTCGATCTCGACCTCTTCACCTTGATCATGTGTTGCAAAACTAGGCACCGCAAAAGCCGCCACAAATAACATGGCAACCAGAACAGGCGTTGCTTTTCTAAGCGTGGTGCGTAAAGCCAGAATAACGATAATCCCCGCCATCAATGCCGACAAAGTCAAGGCTGCGTTCAGCCCCACCTGAGCCATCAAAACACTGAGCAACCAAACGGCTGTCCCCACCAATGCCAATCCCATGATTTTACGCAACACAACCATCCAACGCCCCGGTTTTGGTAAATGGGTTGCCAATTTGGGGAAAAGCGCAATCAACAGATACGGCAAAGACATCCCAAAGCCAAGGGCAGCAAAAACCAGTGCGATTTCAACAGGACCTTGAGACAAGGCAAAACCAACCGCTGTCCCTAAAAAAGGGGCAGAACATGGTGTGGCCAGCAAAGTCGCAAACGCTCCGGTCATAAAATGACCACCCAACCCTTTGATATGGCCGGATCGTTCCCCCACATCTGAAAGCCAGCTGGGTAAATTGATCTCAAAAAAGCCCCACATATTGCAGGCAAACAAAATCACGACCAAACAAAGTGCAATCAAAAACAAGGGTTGCTGAAACTGAATCCCCCAACCGATAGAGGCCCCGCCCGCTTTCATCGCGATCAAGACACCAGCCAGCACCAGAAAGGAAAATAAAATACCTGCACCAGAAGCAAGAAAGCTCCAGCGCACGGTTTTTGGATTGCCGCCGCCATGACTGACCAGTCCCAAAACCTTCAAAGAAAGAACAGGCAAAACACAGGGCATCAAATTTAAGATTAATCCCCCCAGCACAGCCAAAGCCAGAATAAAACCTAAGGACAAACTGGATTGTTCTGTCTGTCCAACACTCTGATATCCCTTGATGGCAGATAAAGGCTCTGTCGCCAGTTTAACTTTTGTCGTTGCCTCAATGGCGTGCATGCCATCCATCAGCGTCAGCGTAAAATCTTTATCTTCAACATTGCCTTCAAGAAATTGTAAGCCGTTGAAAGGCGCATCAATAACAACTGATTTACCATCATCTGATAAGGCAAGTGTGGGTTTGAAAAAGGCCAGTTCAAGTGGACCTTCTCCCAACGCGTCCGGGTTCTTCATCACCCAATCGGTGGTGATTTCATAGCGCACGATCCCATTGCGCTTGTCATTGTTAGGATAGAATGTTGCTGATTTGAGGGTCGCATTCATCGCACGGGCGGGACGGGGCACTTGGGCGCTGTATTGATTGATCAATTGCGCAAATTCACTGGCCTGTGCTGATCCGCTCGGCAGGTTCATACTCAAATCTGTTTCTACAGGGACGCAGACTTCTGCACAGGTCAGAAAACGCACATGGGCGTTCAGTACCAGCGGGGCCATATTGTCTTTGACCGTCAGAACAAGCGGATAGACCACCTCTTTTTTATAACCGACCGTTTCCAGACCCAACACCTGAAAACGATGGGGGACAGGCCATTGCATTTGGGCATTTTCAAGATTAGTGCTTGCGCTCCAGTCAATCTCCGGCGGGTATCCGGCATCACCGGGACTGCGCCAATAGACTTTCCAATCGTCCTGCATTTTAAATTGCAGACCCAGCAGAATTTCCCGTTTCTCACCAAGGGCTGTCATGGCGGAAATCAGGCGTACTTGTGTTTTATCAATCCCTTGCCAAGCCGACGATTGAGCATAGGCCGCAGAAGCCCACAAACTGATAAAACAAAGCGCAATATACAAAAATCTTTTCATAGTATGGTGGTTAGGCCTAAAATATGTCAAAAATAGGGAGATAAACTTGCATTACATTGATTTGAAGCATATCTCTTACATATGAGCAATAACAACACCATACCAACCGATCTGACAGGACAATTGCTGGCCGCCATGCCCAACATGTCGGACCCGCGTTTTGCCAAAACAGTGGTCTATATTTGTTCCCACTCTGCGGAGGGCGCAATGGGGTTGGTTGTGAACAGATTGGTACAATCTATCACCTTTCCCGACTTGCTGGATCAACTGAATATCAAGACCTATGGGATGGAAAGCCAGATCCGCGTCCATTTGGGCGGCCCGGTTGATGGGGAACGTGGCTTTGTATTACATAGTCCGGATTATATGAAAGATGCCACCGTTGTTGTCGGCAGCAAATATGCCTTAACCGCCACAGTCGACATTCTGCGCGATATCGCCAGCGGGAGCGGTCCCAACAAAAGCATGCTGGCCTTGGGCTACGCAGGATGGGGACCGGGTCAATTGGATCAGGAAATTATGAATAACGGCTGGCTGAATGTGCCGCCCAATGACGCCATCGTCTATGATGACAATCTCGACACCAAGTGGGAACGTGCCCTTGGTCAACTGGGCATTGATCCACGCCTCTTGCTTGACGAAGCCGGACACGCATAAAAAAGCCCGCATCACCTGCGGGCTCTTTCATAACTTCTGAATTTTTAAGTTTCTTGATCCATCTTTGCACCGGCTTCGGTTTGCGGACCTTCCTCATAAGCCTGGGCCACTGCTTCTTCCGTTTCTTCTTTCACCGATTCATATTTGGGGCCACCTTTTGTGACACCCACCATCGCCGGGCGCAACAATCGGTCATGGATCACATAGCCATCTTGCATCACTTGCGCAACCAGACCAGAGGGTTGGTTGACATCTTCAATTTCAAACATGGCTTGATGCAAATTATGGTCAAACGGTTGACCGGCCGCTTCAATGCGTTTGATGCCTGCTTTGCTAAAAGCGGCTTGCAACTCGCGCTCGGTCATTTCAACACCTTTAACAACATCACTGTCTTTTAATTCATCACCCGCACTTTGTAAGGCGCGACGCAAGTTATCAGCAACGCTGACCATTTCACGGGCGAAATTGGTGACGCCGTATTTCAACGCATCCTGTTTTTCTTTTTCAGCACGACGGCGCACATTCTGTTCATCGGCAACAGCGCGCAGCCACTTGTTTTTCATTTCCGCCAAATCCGCTTCCAGTTTTGCGATTTGGTCTGCACTGCCTTGTGTTTCAGCAAAGCCTTGAACATCGGCTTGCAGGGTGTCTTGTTCTTGCACCATTTCTTCTTCAACGATCTCTACGTTTTCTTCAGGTGTCTGTTGTGTATTGTCGCCGGACATGTCGTCTACTCTTTACTTGTTTAACCAATTAAACGACCGATTACTTTTGAAGTGTAATCGACCATGGGAATAATGCGCGCATAGTTGATCCGTGTTGGACCAATCACGCCTATGGCGCCAACAATTTTTTGGTGTCCGTCATGAAACGGGGCCACCACCATCGAACAACCGGATACATTAAATAATGGATTATCCGAGCCGATGAAAATTTGTACACCTTGCGCATGGTCCGCAAGGCGCAGAAGCTTTAGCAGGGTTTCTTTCGTTTCCAAAGCCTCAAATAAAGATTTTATACGCTCCAGATCCCCCATCGCTGAAATATCATCCAACAAATGGGATTGACCGCGCACAATTAACGAGCCTGAATCGGAATCCCCGCCGGCCCATTGTGCCAATCCCGCTTCCACCACACGCGTTGTTAATGCATCCAATTGCGCCTGATGGTTGGTTAGCTCTTTATTTATCTCATGCGCCCCACCCGTCAAGGTTTTACCGACCAGTTTTGCCCCCAGATAATTACTGGCCTGCACCAGCGCACTGGGCGGGATATCCGGCGGTGTCTCAATCACGCGGTTTTCCACCACGCCATTTTCCATCACCATGATCACAAGGGTACGCCCAGGCGAGAGATTGACAAATTCAATATGTTTGAGCGGAGAATCGGTTTTGGGGGCAAAAACCAGTGACGCGCAGCCGGACAAACCGGAGATCATGCCGGAGGCTTCACTCATCACATCGCCGAAGCTGCGACCACGAGATGCGCATTCCGCATCAATGGTACGGCGTTCACTTTCCGGCAGATCGCCAATTTCCATGACCCCGTCAATAAACAAGCGCAAACCTTGCTCTGTCGGCATGCGCCCGGCAGATGTATGGGGTGAATGCAACAACCCCATATCTTCCAGATCCGCCATCACATTGCGGATGGAAGCCGGAGAGAGCGCATTTTCAAGCATCTTGGAAACAGTGCGTGAGCCCACAGGTTCACCCGTTTGCATGTAGGCATCTACAATGCGTCCAAAGATTTCTCGCGATCTATCGTTCAAATTTGTCAACATAGCTGGAAATTTAGTCTTAAGAGGGCGTTGCGTCAACGTAAGAGGCTATGTTAAACCCATCACAATATTTTTCAGAGCTTGGGAATCACACTATGATCACGATGGAAGAAATTCAGAAAGTCACGCAACACCTGCGCAAAACTTTCAGCAACGACAAAATCCGCATCCAACCGCCACAAAAACCGGACCACCCGATTGAAGTTTTTATTCTCGACGAATTCATCGGTGTCTTGCACCGCGATGAAGACGAAGGCGAAGTTTCTTACGATCTGAACATTGCCATTATTGCAGAAGACTTGCAGTAAATGACCCGTCCGTCAGGCCGCGCCGCCGACCAACTGCGCACCATCTCTTTCGAAATGGGTTTTTCCAAACATGCCGAAGGCTCCTGCCTGATTAAATTCGGCGATACCCATGTGCTATGTACCGCCACCATCGAGGAAAAAGTCCCCGGCTGGATGCGCGGCAGTGGTGAAGGTTGGGTCACAGCCGAATACGGCATGTTGCCACGTTCCACCCATGACCGCATGCGACGGGAAGCCTCCAGCGGTAAACAATCCGGCCGCACACAAGAAATCCAACGCCTGATCGGTCGTTCTTTACGTGCCGTTTGTGACTTAAAAGCCATGGGTGAAATGCAGGTCCGTGTTGATTGTGACGTTTTGCAAGCTGATGGCGGCACCCGCACAGCCTCCATCACAGGGGCCTATGTCGCCATGTATGCCGCTTTCCAAAAGATGGTCGAAGAAGGTAAAATGGAAGCCATTCCCTTTACCTCGGAAGTGGCCGCCGTTTCTTGCGGTATCTTTGAAGAGACGCCCGTTCTTGATCTGGATTATGACGAAGACAGCAACGCACAGGCCGATGCCAACTTTGTCTTAACTGGCAAAAACGGCATTGTTGAAATTCAAGGCACCGCAGAAGAAGACCCCTTCAGCCGTGACGAATTTTTAAATCTGCTTGATCTTGCACAAAAAGGTATTGGAGAACTGGTTGCCTTGCAACGCAGTGCCCTTGGATTGGAGTAATCTTTCATGACCCGTAAATTGAGCCCCGGCAAACTTGTCATCGCCAGTCATAATGAGGGAAAGGTCCGCGAAATCCGCGCCCTCCTTGCCCCCTTAGGCATGGATGTGGTCTCAGCCGGTGATCTCAATTTAGCCGAACCGGATGAAACAGGAGCCACCTTCATCGAAAATTCATTGCTGAAATCCGTTGCCGCAGCCAAGGCCACCGGATTGCCGGCAATGGCTGATGATTCCGGTTTGGCGGTCAAGGTCCTAGAAGGTGCACCGGGCATTTACTCAGCCCGTTGGGCCGGCCCGTCCAAAGACTTTGGCAAAGCCATGCAAAAGGTTCAGGCTGCTATTGAAGAATTCGACAATATCGAACAAAAGGCTGATCGCTCTGCCGCTTTTATCTGCGCGCTATCACTGGCCTGGCCTGACGGACATACCGAAGTTTTTGAAGGCCGCGTAGAAGGTCAAATGGTCTGGCCTCCCCGTGGGGAACAAGGTTTCGGCTATGACCCCGCATTTCAACCAAAGGATTATGATGTCACCTTTGGTGAAATGGACCCGGCTAAAAAACATGAAATGAGCCACCGTGCCGATGCTTTCAAACAGCTTGTAAACGACTGTTTTTAATCGACCTTTAAAGTAAAGGCGCGTATGCTTCTCCCTAATATATAAAAACTAGGGAGAAAATCATGCTTAAAACAATCATTCAAAGCGCTGTCGCCATATGCCTTCTCGTTGCATTTGTCGCAACACCTCTGAGCTTTAATCCGGCCTCTTTCGACCTGAAAGAAAAAGCCGCCTTTGCCAAAAGTGACAAAGAAAAAGGCAAACATATGAAGACGGAAAAGAAAGAGAAGAAAGAAAAAGACTGCTCTCGTGATCAAAACTGCAATGACGACAACGACCATCGCAAAGATGACGGCAAAAGCAAAAAAGGCGGTAAATCTGAAGAAATGAAGGGTAAAGGCAAAGACAAGTAATCTTTATCTTGCATCAATAGGACGCTTAAACAATATATGAGGCGTCCTGTTCCCCTTCATATAGGAATTTATTATGTCCGATTTAAACCACTTGCTTGAATTTTGGTTCACCAGTGCAAACCCGAAAGACATGGCAAGCCACCGCGATGTTTGGTGGAAAAAGGATGTAAACATTGATCAAGCCATTCGGGATCAATTCGGCCAGCTCTTTAAACAGGCGAGTGAAGGGAAACTGGAGAACTGGAAAGAAACGCCTTTGGGCTGTGTTGGGCTTGTTCTGTTACTTGATCAATTTCCACGCAATATGTTTCGCAACGATGCACAGGCCTTTGCCTATGATCAAGATGCACGTAAGCTGACCCGACATGTCTTGGCACAAGGGTTTGATAAAAACTTGCCCCTTGCCCCAAAACTATTTCTCTACCTTCCTTTGGAACATAGCGAAGACCTGACAGACCAAAATGACTGTGTTGCTTTAATCAAAACATTAAACGATGAGGACTATCTGGATTTTGCCATCAAACATCGCGATATTATCGCAAAGTTCGGGCGCTTCCCCCATCGCAATGACATATTGGGCAGACAAAGTACGCCAGAAGAAATTGAGTTTCTCAAACAACCGGGGTCCAGCTTTTAGAGATCAACTTCAGACTTGATCTTAGAATAACCGTGTTGTTGATGAATAGACTCTGGCCTACGCCAGAGTGACAGGTTTCTTTTCTCCAACATCCCTGCTCTCCCGTCATTTTGGCGTATGCCAGAATCCATAGCGGATGAAGAGTTCAACGACACAATGATATACTTAAGAACAAGCCTTCACCATGGCTGCATGGGCGGCCGAAATCCCTTTCAGGGAATAGACATCTTTGGTATCCGTCCCACGCGAGGATGTGGCGTTAACTTCCATGGTTGAACCAGCCTTCATCATTTTGACAATCGACAGATCATCTTTGCTGTTATAGGCCCAGGCTGTTTCATCCGATGCAAAGAGTTTATAATCCGCACCACCAATGGCAAGCTGGATGTCTTTGCCCTTTTTCAAAGGATAGCCCTGATGGAAACTGACCACATCTTTAAACCCTTCGGATTTTCGACGTGTCACTAACACATAAATATCGCCACGTTTATCTTTATGGCTGGCACTTTGAGGGACCGACGCAATATAACAAACCGTCGCGTTTGACTTTTTATCCGCAAAAACATCCCAATCCCCTTGGGGACCGAGAAACTCAAATCCCGCTGCTTGGGCCTCTACAGACAGAAACAGCGCTGTAAAAAGTATACATAATCTCATCATAACTACTTGATAGCATAAGAAACTTAATAAAATCTTATCTTCAAGCTCGTTTACAACCATATCTGAAACGCTAGTTTTTTTTAGATTTTTCGCCATATTTTTTGCTTAAATATATATACTTTGGTACATTACCTAGATTGACTTATTATCTTTAAAGATATAAACAGCAGCAGTGTTTTTGAACTCAAGGCGAGTGACAATATGATGACGAAACTGCAAAATGTTCAAGCATTGGTAAAACAAGGCCAACCGGGTCATACTTTTTTTCGATTTGAAATTCTTCTGATCGCCTTTGTTAATCTGGCCGTCGCTTTGATTTCCTCTCAGGTTGATCTGGTCAGTTGGCTAACAGATGTTTCCGTCGCAGGTGCCGGAGTATTTATTCCGTTAAGCATCTCACTCAGCCTGTCCATCGCTTATTTGGCCGATTCCAAACTGCGCGCTGTCATCGTTGAACGTGATAAGTTCATGCTGGAATCCATGCATGACGGCCTGACAGGCTTATACAACAGACAGTTTCTGCATGATTCCGCACAAATGGAAATGGAACGTACCCGACGGGTAACTTCAACATTTTCCGTCATTTTGCTGGATATTGATAACTTCAAAAAAATCAATGACACCAAAGGCCATGACGTCGGTGATCAAATCCTGACTAAATTTGCACAAGTACTGGAAAAAACCGTGCGAAATGTGGATGTGGTTGCACGTTGGGGTGGGGAAGAATTTATTATCATGTGCCGCGACACCAACGACTTGGGCGCCGTCACTGTCGCCCAAAAAATCCAGAACCACCTGTCTCAAACAAACTTCCCGGAAAATCTACACGTGACAGCAAGTATGGGTGTGGCCTCCGTTGAAGAAGCTAGTGTTTTGGAAGATCTCATCAAACTGGCTGACATGCGCATGTATGAAGCCAAACAACTGGGCCGAGACAGAATCATTCACTGCAACAGTAAAGAAACGACTCATTAAGAGTCTATTCACCCCAATTATCTGGCACTTCTGGTGGACTATCTTCAAAGGGCGACCCTTTGCGAAAGACGGGGCCGCCAAATTCTGGTCTTTCCAACAATTGTGCGGGACCACCTGCGCGCACCGGGCGCTCTGCATAACGACCAAGGCTTTGTAAACGATCATACATCACCAATGCCCCGGCCGTACCCACATTGATACAGAACTTCATCGGAATTTTGATGACAAAATCGCATCGATCCAGCGTGCTTTGTGGCAGGCTTGAACGTTCCGGCCCCAAGAGATAAGCCGCTTTCGTCGGGTGGCGAAAACTTGGCAATTCGATCGCGTCTTCGGTCAGTTCAATCCCCACCAACGCACAGCCCTGTGGCAACATCAGTTCATTGAGCGAGGGAAAACTGTAAAATGGCGTATGCTCAATGGATTTGGAAGTATCGGTCTTGTTCCATTTGTTTTTAGAATATTTGGCATCCACCGTATAGACAAAACTGGCGCCAAAGGCATGGGCCGTGCGAAACAAATTACCCACATTATAGGCTTTGCTTACGCCCTGAATACCGATCCCAAAATATCCACGCATTAATCTTTCTCCCGTCACCAAAGACTGCTAAATATAATGCAAAGACGCACAAATCAAGGAGTTCTTCATGAAAGCGGCTGTTTGCACCACGCTTGAGGGTTATAAATCTCTGGTGATCAAAGACATCCCCACCCCCGAGGTCAAAGCCGTGCATGTATTGATCCGTGTTCATGCCAGTGCAATGAATTTTGCCGATAGCCTGATCGTTCAAGGTAAATATCAGGTCAAACCACCCCTTCCCTTTTCCCCCGGTCTGGAATGTGCGGGGGTGATTGAGGCTATAGGTGAGGGTGTCACCAGTTGTAAAGTTGGGGACCGGGTTATGGCGGTGCTGGATTGGGGCGGGTTTGCCGACTATGCACTGGCCCATGAAAACGATGTTTTTCCCATTGCGGACCGTCTCGATTTCAAAACCGCCGCCGCCATCCCCGTGGCCTACGGGACTTCCCACCATGCCCTGAGCGTCAAAGCCAAATTACAAAAAGGCGAAACACTGGTCGTTCATGGCGCAGCCGGGGGTGTGGGCTTAACCGCCGTTGAAATTGGCAAACATATGGGGGCAACTGTGATTGCCAGCGCTGGCGGGCCCAAAAAACTCGCCATCTGTAAAGACTATGGCGCTGACCATCTGATTGATTACCGCGAAGGCGGCGTGCGTGAAAAGATTAAAGACTTAACCGATGGATTGGGTGCACATGTGGCCTATGACCCGGTGGGCGGCGATCTTTTTACCGAAACATTGCGCAGCACACGCCCAGACGGACGCATCTTGATTGTCGGCTTTGCCAGTGGGGACATTCCACAAATTCCCGCCAACATTATGATGGTCAAAAACATCACCTGCATCGGCTACCACTGGGGTGCCTATCGCACGCTGGATCCGGCAAGCCTGCGGGCTTCCTTTGCTGAATTGATGGATTGGATTGACGCAGGCAGTCTCAAACCCCATGTATCCATGAGCTTCAAGTTAAACCAAATCCACGAAGCCTTTGAAGCCTTGCTGACACGTAAATCAACCGGCAAAATCGTGATCGAAATTGCTTGACCCTTAAGCTTCCTGCAAACGCCGCACGCCCATTTCTTTAATCGGTAAATGCACAACTGCAGAGAACAGACCCAAGCCAACAGAGGCAAGCCACGCCCCGTCGAATGATCCGGTTAAGTCATACAGATACCCGCCCAGCCAAGCGCCAAAGAAGGCCCCAACCTGATGGGAAAACAAAGTGATGGCAAACAGGGTCGACATATAACGTGTGCCGAACATCACCCCGACCAAACCGCTGGTCAAAGGCACAGTCGATAACCACAACACGCCCATCGCAATAGAAAAAGCAATGGTTGTAAAGACTGTAACCGGCATCAAAATGTATATTAAAATCGCAATGACGCGGCTGAAATAAATCATACTGAGCAAATATTTTTTCGAATATTTACCCCCGAGATATCCCGCCACATATGTCCCGACCATATTGGCAAGACCGATGGTCGCCAAAGCCGTGGCCCCCACATCGGGCGAAATATTGCAGGTCGATAAAAACATGGGTAAATGCGTCACGATAAACGCAATATGAAACCCGCAGACGAAGAAGCCAAGATTAAGCAGAATATAGCTGTTGGTGGCAAAAGCTTCATTCAACGCTTCACCAAGGCTCTGATGGACATCACCGGGCTGATCATCATGAGATGTTGGTTTTGAACGCACCTGCAAAGCCAAAAACACACCTAAGAAAGAAATGGCCGCCAACGCGCACAGGGCAAACACCCATCCATATTGGTTGATCAAGCCTTGGGAGACCGGGGCAAACAGGAATTGCCCAAAAGACCCCCCCATTGACGCAATACCAAGCGCTACACTTCTTTTTTCTTCCGGGACAATACGTGCCACCGCGCCCAAAACAACAGGCAACCCCATTGCCGCCACGCCGAGGCCGATCAAGACACCTGCGCTTAAATGAAACATCATCGGTCCGGCGGGAAAAGCCATCCCCAGCAGACCGAGGACATAAACAAAAACACCCCCCATCAAAACGGGCATACTGCCATATTTATCAGCTAACGCCCCGGCAAAAGGTTGGGCCACCCCCCACATCAAATTCTGGATTGCGAGAGCAAGGGCAAACACCCCGACCTGCCAGCCCAAATCGCTGCGCATCGGTTCTATGAACAGACCATGATTCAACCGTATGCCCATACCAATCGACAAAATCAAAGCACCGCAGAGTATGACAATCCATGCTTTTCTACCCATTGGGCCAATCCTTCATCTGAATTTTAATCACAACAACATAATCATTGTTCGTGATCAGAACAATTATTATTTTTCACACGGTGTTCTCTACAGAGAGGACTCACCACACTGGCTCTTACGCGTTTTTTGCGTTAGTCTCAAAAAAAACACTAAATCAGAGACTACGAAAAAATGTTTCGCTTCGTCAGGACAGCCTTTGTTTGCTTTTTTCTTGTTATCAACACAGTAAAAGCAGAAGTCGACCTTTCAAAGGTCAGTGTCATTACATCCTTCTATGAACCCTACAGCTATTCAGAAGATGGTGTGGCACAAGGCATGGCTGTAAACAGAGCACGAAAAATTTTCGCTGAATTGAATTTTTACCCACCCATCCATGTCTACCCTTGGGCACGCGCCTACAAGCTGGCTTTGACAAAACCCAACAGTATTATTTTCTCTGTTGCACGCACGCCTGAACGGGAAGACAAATTCTATTGGATTGGGGAAATTGTCGATTTTGATGTTCATCTCTGTCGCGACAAAAATAAACCGAATATTCAGGTTCCAAACCTCGACGCGTTACAAGATTATCGTGTCGGCGCACTCAATCAAGATGTCAAAGGCCAATATTTAAAAAAGAAAGGTGTCAAAGTCACGAAAATCAAGAGCGAACTGACAGGCATTAAGCTGACCTTAAGCGGGCGCATCGACCTTTTACCCATTGATATGAATTCGTTGAAGTTCCGTTTAAAAAAATTAGGGTTAGCTGAAGATACAATGGTATCTGCCTATCCCCTTCAAGAAATTTCACGTCCGCTCTATATTGCGATGCATAAAGAGACACCGATTGAAATCGTTGAAGCCTTCAAAGCGGCTTATAAACGGGCCTTCCCATAAGGCGGCGCATAATACCCGGCTTGGTCAAAACCAATATGTTGCCCCACAAAACAAGCGGCACACCAACGACTGCTTCGACAGGCCAATGATAGTTTTCATAAACAGTTGACAGACTTAAGGCAACCAAGGGGAAAAGGACGATACTATAGACCGCTTTTTCCGGGCCGATATTACCCAGCAACGTCAAATAACATCCAAAGGCGATAACAGAACCAAATATGGATAAATACACCAGTGACCAGACGTAATCGAAACGGGCATCAAAGGTAAATTCATGGCCGCGCAGAAGGGCGAACAAGGCAATAAAGATTGCGCCATACGCCATGCCCCAGGCATTGGCTTGCATCACGGGTACCCCGGCTTTTTGGTTGCGTGAAGACACCATATTCCCCATTGAGGCAAAGAAAGTCCCCAACAGAACCAGCAACAGGCCATAAACGCCTGTGTCGGATAAATTAAATTGTTTCACTTCCGGCCAGAAGACCAGAAAAATACCCACCATGCCAAAGGTTGCCCCAATAATGACACGTCCACCAATTCTGGTTTTGAAAAAGACTTTGCTTAAGATGATATTCATCACCACCATTGAACAAAAACCAACACTGACCAATCCGGTGGTGATATGGCCGCTGGCGGTATACATAAATAAGTAATTGCCGCTGAACAGGCAAAACCCCAAAAGGGCCATCCAGCCATGATTCTTTAAATCAAAGCGCAAGGATTTCTTGCGTGCTGCGCAATAGAGTAAAAGAATAACACTTGCCAATGCAAATCGATAAGCGATCGAGACTTCAACTGCCACGGTGCCGAGTTGGTATTTAATCGCCAACCAGGTCGATCCCCAAATCAGCACCGTCACACTATATAAAACCGCATTGGTCATAGGTTCACCTAATTACTTCATCACTGCCAAAACGGTTTTTCGATCTCTTCTTCAATTGTGCTGCGTGACAAGCCAATGTCAGATAGCATACGATCATCCAATTGAGCCAAAGCCCGACGGCTGCGGTGACGTTCTGTCCAGACATGCACAATATTCAGCAAGCTGATCAAACGCTCTGTTAAACTTTTAGTCGTTCTTTTTTCAGTTCCACATGGGGTGCACTGAAAGTTGTTGTTAAGAGTCCCTACTGACATCATAAACCTCATATCGTTTAAGTTAATCCAGCAGAGGCGCGCCTCTTATGTTTAGTGTTGTACCTTTCTTTTTTACTATCCTCAAACGATCTTTTTTGCTCTAATAGATTAGAAAAACTAATCTGAAAAACTGGATTGTATCGAGACAATGGCCCGCAAACTTCCGCCCCTAAATGCCCTTCGTGCTTTTGAAGCTGCTGCACGCCACCTTAGTTTTACAAGGGCAGCAGATGAACTTTATGTGACACAGGCTGCTGTCAGCCATCAGGTGAAAGCGCTGGAAGAACATCTTGGCATTCAACTGTTTAAACGCTTAAACCGGATTTTAATGCTGACCGAAGAAGGGCAACGCTATTACCCGGAAGTGCGCGATGCCTTTGATCAATTGGCCAATGCTACACAGTCCTTGCATGTCTCAGACACCAGCGGTGTGTTAACTGTATCGGTCATGCCATCTTTTGCTTCTTTATGGCTGGTGCCGCGTCTTCATACTTTTTCTGATGCACATCCTGATATCGATATACGGATTTCAGCCGATGATAAAGTTGTCGATTTTAACCACGATGATGTGGATTGTTCCATCCGATACGGACTTGGCAAATGGGAAGGTGTCTATAAAGAACGTTTTCTCGAAGAAGATATCTTTCCGGTCTGTTCTCCCCATTACCTCAAAAAACATCCCTCCATTTCCAAACCTGAAGGTTTAAAAGGGCATATTCTCTTACATGATTACGCCGTTTTCAGCGATGCGGAACGCCACCTGTCATGGGAATATTGGTTAAAGGAAGCCGGCATTACAGGCATAGACCATACGCGCGGGCCTAAATTTTCCCACACCCATATGGTTATACAATCCTGCCTATCAGGAGAAGGTATCGCCTTAGGACGTTCTGCCCTCATTCAAGATGAATTGGATGCCGGACGGCTGGTACGTCTTTTTGATTTTTCATTCAAGGCCGACGTCGCCTTTTATTTTGTTTGCCCCCCTGCAGCGATTGAAAGGTACAAAATAAAGACATTTCGTGATTGGTTATTATCAGAATCAGAGAAAAATTAATCCCAAATTTCGCAAGACTTCTGGTATACATTGTTTCAAATGAAACGTTTTTTTTGAGGCCCTATCATGCAGTTGGCAGAAGCTCTTTTCACCGCCCTAAAAGACCGTGGCGCAACAGAAGTTTTTGGTATCCCCGGCGACTTTGCACTTCCCTATTTCAAAATTCTTGAAGACAGTAAAATCCTGCCCCTCTACACCATGAGCCATGAACCCGGCGTTGGTTTTGCGGCTGATGCTGCCGGTCGGTTCAATTCCCGCCTTGGTGTTGCCGCTGTCACCTATGGGGCCGGTGCCTTAAACATGATTAATCCCGTTGCCCAGGCCTATGTGGAAAAATCACCGCTGGTGGTTATTTCCGGTGCACCGGGCAAGCTTGAAAGCCAACGCGGTCTTGGCCTGCACCATCAGGTCAAACGTATCGATTCCCAATATAAAATCTTTGAAGAAATTACCTGCGCTCAAGTGGTGCTTGATGATGCCAAGACCGCACCGCAACTGATTGCGCAAGCCTTAGACACCTGCCTTGAACAATCCCGTCCGGTCTATATTGAAGTCCCACGCGACATGGTGGCAGAAGATGTTGATTTGGTGCCTTCTTACCAACCCGACAAACCAGACATGGAAGCGGCGCGCGCCTGCGCGGAAGAAGTGCTGGAACATCTTAAAGCCGCCAAACAGCCTTGCATTATGGCCGGCGTTGAAATTCGCCGCTTTGGCTTGGAAAAGAAACTCGCTGAATTGACTTCTATGTTAGGTGTGCCCGTTGTCACTTCCTTTATGGCACGCGGTATTTTAGCTGATGCCGATGCCCCCCTGATCGGCACCTACCTCGGTCTCGCGGGAACAGAAGATGTGCGCAAAGCGGTGGAACGTTCTGACGGCTTATTGATGCTGGGGGTGATTTTATCCGATACCAATTTCGGTGTCTCCAAACGTGAAATTGACATGCGCGCCTGCGTTCATGCCTTTGATCGCGCCGTTAACTTTGCCCATCACAGCTATCCCAGCGTCACCTTGGCCGCTTTGATTGATGCCTTGATCGAAATTGCCAAACCGATTGGCGAAGCAAAGAAACATCCGGCTCCTGTCTATCCCAAAAACCTAAAAGCCAGTGACAGCCCCATTGTCCCCACCGATATCGCCTGTGCGGTCAATGACATGTTTGCCAAATACGGCAAAATGCCCATCGCCTCTGATATGGGGGATTGCCTGTTTACAGCCATGGATATTGAAAACACCGCCCTGATTGCACCCGGTTATTATGCCTCTATGGGACCGGGCGTACCAGCCGGGCTTGGTATTCAAGGAAATTCTGGCAAACGCCCGTTGATTATGGTCGGTGATGGTGCCTTCCAAATGACCGGATGGGAATTGGGAAATTGCCGTCAATATGGCTGGAACCCCATCGTCTTGTTATTCAACAACAAAAGCTGGGAAATGCTGCGCACCTTCCAGCCGGGACCAGATTATCACAACCTTGATGACTGGCAGTTTGCAAACATGGCAGCACCCATGGGCGGCGCGGGTGTACGCGTCACCACGACACAAGAACTCGTCACCGCCCTTGAAGAAGCCTTCCAAGACACATCACGTTTCCATCTGATTGAAATCATGCTGGAACGCGGTCAAATTTCAAACACACTCAACCGTTTCGTCAATGCAGTAAAACGCATAAGCGCCTCAAAATAAACACCTCAGACAGCCCCCCTCGCGAAAGCAGGGGGGCTTTTTTATCAAATCCACGACAAGGATTTTTCTAAAAAGGCATGCCCGTGATCGGCCTGCCATTGACCGTGCGCCATAATGACTTTCTCAACGGGCAAAGACAGTAAGAGTTCTTTGGCCTGTCTGGTCTCTTTACGTTTCCAAAAACTCAGACGCCATTCCAACGGTGCGTAGCCGCGACCTTCCACGATCCCCCATAGGCGCGCAATAAAACGTTGCCAGGACTTCCAGTGCTTTTGCAAGAAAGCCTGACTGAAGTTTTCCGATAAATCCGCCATAATCACGGTTTTTGAGGGCCGATGGAAAAAAACGACCTCATCCATGAAACAGGACCCGTTAAACCAGACCTGATCAAACACATTTTCCCAATCATTTGGCGCGCTGGCCTCAAGGACACCAGAAAAATTCAAATCCGGACGCTTATCTATAGTAGATTGCGGTCCCCAGAGTTTCGCATCCGGGTAAGCCTGCTGCCAAGGTGTTAAAAACAAATGATGGATTTTATTGGGACTAACCAGATGGGCAACTTGCCCCAAAGCATCAACACGCGCTTTCAGCTCATCCGTAAGCTCAATTGGCGACCAGACCCAAAGCTGACCACTGGGCAAGCGCACCACAACCATACGCGTGGGATAAGGGCAGCTATAAAAATCAACCAGCCCACCTTCTACAATCCAGATATCTGTACTAACTTCCACAAACATGCAACTGTCGCTCTTTACCAGTTCTCTCCCAACAGCTCAAAATGAGCTTGCGGGTGGGCACAGGCCGGACATTCATCGGGTGCATCCGTGCCTTCATGAACATAGCCACAGTTGCGACAACGCCATTTTACCGGTTCCTCACGCTTAAAGACACGACCGGCTTTAATATTATCGGCCAATTCTGTAAAGCGCTTGTCATGCTGCATTTCGGCAATGGCGATTTTCTCAAACACCGTTGCAATTCCTTCAAAGCCTTCTTTGCGCGCAACCTTGGCAAACTCTGGATACATATCCTGATGCTCATGCTGTTCACCACCTGCCGCATCGCGTAAATTTTCTTCCGTGCTGCGGTTACCACCTGCCGGAAAAGTCGCGGTAACTTCCACCGGGCGGCCTTCCATAAATTTATATAAACGGCTGGCGTGTGCCTTTTCTTGCGCGGCGGTTTCTTCAAACACATCTGCGATTTGAACATAACCTTCTTTGCGCGCTGTCTTAGAAAAGATCTCATAACGGTTGCGTCCCACCGCCTCATTCACAAAAGCGGTGATCAAATTGGTTTCCGTTTGGCTGCCTTTCAAGACAGGTTTTCCATCATTTTTCATAAGATTAGCCTTATATTTTTTGAAGATTGCGTCTTTATGGGCGTCCAATACATCCCACCCGCCAATATGGTGACCATCAATGATAATTTGTGGCACGGTTTTTACACTGGGCAAACGCTCTTGCATCTCTTTAAAAGCGGACACTGTGCTGGCGTCAATTTCCGTATACTCGATATCATTTTCTGCGAATAGAGCTTTTGCTTTTTTACAAAACATACAATCTGTTTTGGTATAAATTTCAACGCCCATCTCAGTCTCCTTAAATAAAACAGTTGCCTATAAACTAAGGTGCCGCCAAAGATTTCGCAAGTCAAAGGGATTGAACCTTTTCTTTTGGATCAAAACACCATAAATTGATGCGCAGTTTTGAAAGGAAGCAGGAATACAATGTCTAACCCGTTCATCATCGGCTTAAAAACCAACCCGCAACTCTTTTTCAATGAGCTTGACACCATCGAAGTACAAGCCATCGCACAAGCCTGTTTGCGTGTGCTTGAAACCCGTCACAAAGAAGGTGACATCGAAGCCGCCGGCTGTCTGCAAAACGTCTATCGTGACGTTGCCAATATCGAACTTTGACACGCTTCATCCCCGCCCTGTTTGTCTTTTTCTGGAGCACCGGGTTCGTTGGTGCAAAGTTTGGCCTGCCCTACGCAGAACCTTTCACCTTCCTGTTTGTCCGGATGATCTTAACCAGCGCTATTTTATTGGTTGTCCTGCTGGTCTTAAAAAAAAGATGGCCCGATAACTGGAAACTCAGTGCCCATGTGGCTGTATCCGGCATCCTTATTCATGTGGGATATTTAGGGGGTATTTTTTATGCAATTTCATTGGGGCTGCCCTCTGGCCTTGCTGCCCTGATTGCCGGCCTACAGCCGTTGATCACCGCCTTAGCCGCAAACCCGATTCTTGGAGAGCGCATAAAAACCATCCAATGGATCGGCCTTTTTCTCGGCATCATTGGGGTTGTTCTGGTCCTGAGTGAAAAACTGGATATCCAAAACCCGGGCCTGCTGGATAGTTTTGGCATAGCGGCGGTCATTTGGGCTTTTGGTGCCGTGATATCCATTACCGCAAGTTCGCTCTATCAAAAAAAATACTGCACATCCATGCCCTTGATGAGTGGCACATTCATCCAATATGCTGCGGCAACAATCGCATACAGTGGATTGGCCTTTGGTTTTGAAACCATGCACGTCAATTGGACAGGTGAATTTCTCTTCGCCCTGTTCTGGCTAATCTTCGTACCTTCCTTTGGGGGAATCAGCCTATTGATGTGGATGATCAAACAAGGGGCCGCTTCCAAAGTAGCAAGTTTGTTCTATCTTGTCCCGCCGCTGACCGCCATAGAAGCCTATTTCCTGTTCGACGAAACACTGGGCCTCGCCGCACTTGTCGGTATGGTCGTCGTCTGTATCGGGGTGGCCTTAACGGTGCGAAAATAGGATCAGGCCCCTAGATTTCAACCTTCAGATCAGGCAATTCTTCAACAGGGCCTAAGACGGTTAATGTCGGCTTGGTGGCAAAGATTTTTTGTGCAACAGCTTGAACCTGATTGACATCAATCTCTTCTATTTTTTCGACCACTTCCTCTGCCGGGATCGGGCGATTAAACACGATCATCTGACGCGCCAGTTGTTCACAACGGGTAGAGGTGCTTTCCAACGACATCAAAATGCTGGCTTTTAATTGCGCGCGTGATCGCATAACTTCTTCTTCGCGCACTTCATGGCACACTTTGCGAATTTCATCACACAACACGGGCATCAGCCCTGTCACATCTTCCGGCCCGGTTCCGGCATAGATCCCCAACATACCGCCATCATCATAGGCAGAAACAAAGCTGTAAATGCTATAAACAAGCCCGCGCTTTTCACGAATTTCCTGAAACAGGCGCGAAGACATGCCCCCGCCAAACAGGGTCGACATCACCGATACAGCATAAAAATCCGGATCACTGTAACGCACCCCATCAAAACCAGCCACGATGTGGGCCTGTTCAATACTTGGGCGTTTTTCCAGGAAATCACCGCCGATATAACGTGTCGGGTCAATCACGGCAGAAGTTTTCTTTTTGATCTTGGTAAATTTACGATTTAACAGATCGACCAATTGATCATGATCCACATTCCCCGCAGCGCTAAAGACCATATTATCTGCGGCATAATTGTTATGCATGTAATCCAGGATCACATCGCGCGACAACGATTTAACGATATCGGCCTCCCCCAAAACGGGGCGACCCATCGCTTGGCCCGGATAAGCCGTGGTTTGAAAATGGTCAAAGACAATATCGTCCGGCGTATCATTGGCTTGCAAAATTTCTTGCAAGATCACGCTGCGTTCCCGTTCCAATTCTTCCGGGTCAAGGATTGAATTCTGCAAAATATCCGTAATGATATCGACAGCCAGTTCAACATCATCTTTTAAAACTTTTGCGTAATATGCCGTGTTCTCACGCGAGGTATAGGCATTGATATGACCGCCGACATTTTCAATCTCTTCAGCCAAATCTTGTGCTGAACGGGTTGTCGTGCCCTTAAAAGCCATATGTTCCAGCATATGGGAAATGCCGTTAACTTCCGGCGTTTCATGGCGGGCACCCACTTCAACCCATGCCCCAAGAGAGACCGATTGCACCGAAGCCATGTAGTCGGTAACGACACGCATGCCGTTATCCAGTGTTGATACGCGTGTGACCATTTATGCCAATGTCTTTTCAATATAGGATTGGATTTGACCCAAATCATTCGCCAATACATCAAAACGTTCTGGACGATCAAACAAATCGGACAAACGTTCCGGCAAATCGGGATGAATGCCACTGGCTTCTTTGACCGCTGCCGGGAATTTCGCCGGATGTGCGGTTGCCAAAGACACAGTGACTGCATCAACCTTGCCGCCATCACGCGCGGCCGCGCAACCGATCACGCTATGTGGATCCAGCAACTCGCCTGTGTTTTTATAAAAGGATTGAATGGCGTCTTTGGTTTGGGCATCGTCAAAACGTTGTGCGCTAAAATCTGCACACATGGCTTTCCAACGGGTTTCCCCAAAATCCACTTCACCCGTATCACGAAATTCCGCCAAAGCCTGTGTCAAAGCCGAACCATCTTTGTCATAAACTTGCGCCAAGAGACGTTCAAAATTAGATGAGATTTGAATGTCCATGCTGGGCGACAAGCTGGGTTCAACCGTTTCCATCTTCATCACACCAGTTTGGAAATAGCGTGTCAGAATGTCATTGCGGTTAGACCCGATAATGAAGCCATCAATCGGCAAACCCATTTTCTTGGCGCAATATCCGGCAAAAACATTGCCGAAATTTCCTGTCGGCACGGAAAAACGCATGCTGCGCTCTGGTGCGCCCAACTGCACAGCCGCCCAAAAATAATAGGCGATTTGCGCCATGATGCGCGCCCAGTTGATGGAATTCACCGCAGAGAGATTATATTTATCACGGAAATCCATATCGTTAAACATGGCTTTAACCGCATCCTGACAATCATCAAAAGTGCCTTCAACGGCAATGTTATGCACGTTCTCAGATTGCACGGTCGTCATTTGGCGGCGTTGCACGTCAGACACACGTCCCTTGGGGTGCATGATGAAAATATCAATACATTCACGATCGCGGCACGCCTCAATGGCAGCCGACCCGGTATCACCGGATGTGGCGCCAACGATGGTGACATGTTCACCACGTTTTTTCAGGGTATAATCAAACAGACGGCCCAACAATTGTAAGGCATAATCTTTAAAAGCCAGCGTCGGGCCATGGAACAGTTCCATCACCCATTGATCGCTATCCAATTGCTTTAAAGGCGCAACCGCCGGATGGCCGAACTCTTTATAGGCATCTTCAACAAGACCTGTAAAATCATCCAAAGGAATGCAGCCTTCGACGAACGGGTACATGACTTTGACAGCCATTTGCGCATAAGACAGACCACGCAGATCACGGATATCGTCTGCGCTGAATTGGGGCCAGCTTTCCGGGAGATACAGGCCGCCATCGCGGGCCAGCCCAGTCAGTAAAACATCATCGAATGACAGCACGGGCGCTTTGCCGCGCGTAGATACGTATTGCACCTTGGACCTCTTGAAGATTCAAAATATTTTCGCGCTATGTAACACGGATTTTCAAGAGAGTCCAAGGTGAAAGACGCAGGTTACTTAGGGGCCATCCGTAAAACACCGTCCAAACGGATGACTTCACCCGACAGATACCCGTTTTCAACGATATGATTGACCAATTGGGCATATTCCGCAGGCTTACCCATGCGACCCATGGGGACAGATGCGTTGAGGGCGTCTTGCACCTCTTGCGGCATACCCAGCAACATCGGTGTTGCCATAATGCCCGGTGCAATGGTCATGACACGAATCCCTTTCGGGGCCATTTCACGCGCAACCGGCAGCGTTAAGGACGCCACACCACCTTTAGAAGCTGCATAGGCAGCCTGACCGATTTGCCCATCGGCATAAGCGACAGAGGCTGTATTAACGATCACGCCACGTTCACCGTCAATCGGGTCCAGCTCCAACATATCAACGCAAGCCAGACGGGTCATATTGAATGTGCCGATCAAGTTTACATTGATTACTTTGGCAAATAAGTCCAGATCATGTGCGCCGTTGCGTCCCACCACTTTAGACGCCGGGGCAATACCGGCACAAGACACAACGATGCGGGCAGGGCCATGGGCTGCCTTGGCTGTTTCAAATGCTTGTGTTGCACTTTCAGCATCAGCAACGTTACATTCCACAGCAATGCCGCCAATTTCACTGGCAACCTTTTGCGCGGCTTCCAAGTTCATATCAAACACAGCAACCTTAGCGCCTTGCGCAGCCAACTGACGGGCCGTTGCTTCCCCTAAACCAGATGCTGCACCCGTTACAATTGCCGCCAAACCTTGAACGTTCATAACCTCTCCTTATCGTGTAAGTTTACCTTTACGTTAACGTAAGGATATATCAGACGAGAATTAGAACATCAAGATGACTTATTGTTTCTGCCTCAATTAACTTTTTGCGGCTTATCCAGAAACATCGATTGCTCCGCTTTTCTCATGAGTTCTTCAGCCGTATCGCCATCTTGTGGGTATATCGCATGACCGATGCTTCCATTGATATTAAGCTCCATCCCATCATATTTCCAGGGCACTTCAAGGGCTGTTTTTACTTTGTTTTTGATATAGCCCAAGTCATTTTCACCCGATAGGTTACGCCATAAGATGGTATATTGATCATTGCCCAAACGCGCCACACTATCACTTTCACGCACCACATCTTTCAGGCGTTGGGCAACTTCAATCAGCATCTGATCGCTCACCGCATGACCGTGAATACCTTTTAAAACCGTGAAAAAGTTCAGATCAATGAAAAGAAGGGCAAAAACTTCATCCGTGCGTTTACTTTCTGCCACCGCGCGTCCCAATCGGTCCAGAAACAAAATACGATTCGGCAGTCCCGTCAACGCATCAAAATGTGTCTTGATATGCAGGCTTTCCTGTTCTTTTTTCTGTTCCGAAATATCATTGAAAACCCAGATGTAATGTTGGATTTTACCCTCTTTATTGCGCATGACGCTCACGTCACAGCGTGTGGGATATTCATTCCCCTGCCCATCCACATTCCACAATTCACCTGACCAATGTCCCCGCTCATGTGTTGCCTGCCACATGTCCTTAAAGAAGGTAGAATCATATCTGGGCACGGCCATAAAAATCGGATCTTTACCTTTCACCTTACGCAAACGATAGCCGGTAATCGTTGTGAAAGATTTATTGATCATCATAATCTTTCTTTGTTCATCACAAATACATATGCCTTCATGTGTTTCATCAAACACCACTTTAGCAAGCCGATCACGGGCTTCTGCATTCTTTTGATTGCTCAAGTCCCTGATGAAAATAGTCAAAAATGGTCTCTGAGACGTACCTAGGGCAGCAAAAGTCATCTCTACCGGCAAGGTCTTACCCGTTCTTGTCAAAAGAGCATGTTCTACCGGGGCGTCCAATAGGCCTGTTTGTGATTTTTTAGCCAATAAAGCGTGCCAAGTTTCTATCTCTGGAAGCACAGACGACCCCACAAGAATGTCTTTTATCGGTTGACCGCACGCTTCATTCTTAAAATAGCCGAATATTTTTTCAGCCGCCGGATTCCATGTCGCAATATTTCCCTCTTGATCGACATTGACAATCCCATCTCGCGATAAATCAATAATCGCGCGGCTATTGGTTTCACTCTCATGCAAATCCTTAAGCACCGCCAGACGGTTAACCCGACTCAAAGCCAGAAGGGCACAAACAATAATCAGCAAGACATAAATGGGTCCCACCACAATGACCATACCGATCACCTGATCATACTTTATTCCGGCAACGAAATCCGTGGGGACATGGGCAAAAATTTTCCAGAAATAAGGTGTGTGATTTATACTCTCTGAAACCGCAATCGGATGTACCGTGGTATAGGTAAATAAGCCATTTTCAGTTTCAAACTGGCCTGCCTCTTCGTTTAAAATCGTTTCCCATTCTTCCGGGTATTCTTGCTGGATACGATCCTCACGATCAAACATGAAGCCCCATTCTTTTTCCCATAATTCATGAGATAACCAATACCCTTTCGCATTGACCATACGTAATTCACCAGCAACATCATTAGCGTGTTTACGAAAATGTTTCAGCATGTCCAACGCTAGGAAGTTCAAAACAATAATTCCACGCTTGTTACCATTTTCATCAAAGACCACCTGACCAAAGCGGACCATAGGTCTCAAGGGACGCTCAATTTCACCATATTCAACATTAAGATCCAGCGGCGATATATAGACCTCACCGCGTCCAAGCTTTAGGGTGTTCTGAAAATAATAACGATCTTTCTTTGATTGCAGTTCTGACGGTGGTACCACCGTGACTTGACTGTTACGATAATTTACTCGGACAATTTCATTTCCATTGGTCGATAAAAAACGAATCTGATCATAATATTTTTTATCCCCGGCCAAGAGTGAAAAATAATATTCCATCTGAGCAAACGTTTTACCCGACAAAGTCTGTGATAAAAAATTCAGATCAGAAACAATCGGTTGTAATTCTTTTTCAAAAGCATTGCGTGCAGAAGAAACGCTTAGTTTTTCACTTTGCAAAAGGAGCTCGCGCCGATTTTGTATCTCCTCATGTTGCACAAAATACACCATGGAAAACAACACAAAACTCGCTGGAACGATCAGCCACAAAAATTGTTTAATTACCGCTGAAATAGTCTTTTCCCACCATCAGTTAAAATTCCCCAATTCATTTCAACCCATAAATCAAGAGTTGGTCAAGAAGGAAATAAAAAAGGGCCGTTCCCCACGTATGGAAAACGGCCCTTTTAAAAGCTTTAAAGCGTCTTGGTGTCTGGACTTAGAAGCCCATGCCACCCATGCCGCCCA
>JABXIC010000101.1 GCA_013373265.1 Methylocystaceae bacterium
CCCAATACCAAAGTTGCGGTGCAGGGATTGAATATGACGGTTCAAAAACCTGCTGAAGGTAAAGACTTCACAACACAAGCTGACGCATATATCAATGATCGCAGTATTGATTTAAGCATGCGGTTGGAACGACCAGATGATTTCTTGCGTGGCTTTCGAAGTAATTTATCTTTTCAGATTGATTCCGCACCTTTACGAGTTGAATTCAATGGCAATGCAGCACAAAGACATTCCTTTGTGGCACAAGGTGACATTCGTGTAGATGTCCCGTCCGTCTATGATTTTTGCTCATGGTTTTCCAATGAAGAAGAATGTGATCCTAAAAGAGAAAGCGTTTTAATCAAAAGCCATTTGAAGTTACGGGATCAAAAGCTTCAGATCGAAGACGCAAGCTATACCCACAATCCATTTCTTTATACGGCAGATGGTATCATTGATTTTAAACGCAATTTACCGGAAATAACCGGGAAGATTATGGTCCCGACGCGTGATGTAAATATATTGCTGCCTTCGATAAAAAAGTTGAAGAAGCTGGATTTTACCAAGCTCTTTCTTGAATCATTTAATGCGGACGTAGACCTTAAATATCAAGGTCTAAGATTGGCTTCAAATTACACTTTAAAGCCCAACATCAATTTTAACATCAAAGACGGCCGATTAAATATATCACTCAACCAGTTCAAAGTTTTTGATGGGTTGCTTAATGCTCGTCTTCGGTGGAACAAAGGAATTGATGTTGGCAATGCCGATCTCAGAATGGATGCCAGTTCAATATCCATTGATGCCTTTGAAAAAGCCTTGGGTATCAATTTCAATACTTCTGGTACGTTAAAAATGGCAATGGAGTTTCGTGCTCAAGGGTCAACGATTGAACAAATACTGGATAGCGCCCGTACTGTTGGCGAATTCTCGGTTCTAGATGGTACATTTAATTCCCCAGAGGTTGTTGAAGCCTTACATGGTGAAAAGATGAAACGCTTTGAATTTGCTGAAATGAAGGGCCGTATAGATGGTGAAAAAGGACGTTTACGCTCAGACGACATTAAATTTGTAGCTGCCTTTATTGATGTAACAGGCTTGGCATTTTATGACTTGGACAAACAAACACTAAAAATAAATTTAAAGAGCAAAATACCTGAACTTAAGAATGTAGACGGGACAATAAAGGCAAAAGCACAAGAAGGCTTTGTCAATATTAACGGTCCGATAAACAATTTGGTGATGGTAACATCTGTTAACCCTGACGTTGCCGTGCCAACTATTAGTGGATTACATTCGGGATTGATTTCAAATTCTGAAGGCACGAATAATAGCTCAGGTTCTGGTGACTTTGTAATAGAAGACACGGATCTTTTGGATTAATGAGGACTTTATCTTGCGTATTTCTTCAACATTAACACGCGCGCTATGCGCGACAGGCTTTTTATTTTTACAAGCTTGTTCTTCTAGTCCGTTTGTTGAAGACTGGGATAGAGATCGCATAAGTAATATTGATGATACAGGACGGGTAATAACGGTTAACATTTGTTTTGATAATGACGAGCATACAAAAGAACAAGTCTATGCACTTGCGCGCAAAGAATGTGGTGTTCGAATAGAAGAAACAGAAAACCTCGTTCAATTTGCCAAAGCCCAAGATACACGTTTTCAAACTGAAGCTGAGGGGCAGGGGTTTGAAGGTTCTGTTGAACGATCAAAACGTATCGCTTCCATGATTTCAACGTTGCAATTGATCTATATTGAAAATGACAAATGGGAATGCCCCTTAATGACCCCGAACAGAATTTCTTTTGAATGCCGCTACAATGCTGACGCACACGATTCGGGTCTAAAAAGAACCACTTCTAGCCCGAAAACACCTGAAATAGAATTACCGCCAGAATTGCCTGACGACCTTAAACCTTGATTCTAAGTTCATTTTTTTTCGCTTGCATTATTTATGCCGAAAAAGGTCGGAACTATTGACCTTTACACACTACTCATGTAGTTTAGATATTACGTACGTGTGCGTTATGAGTAGAGAAATCTGTTCATAGAGTTTATTTTGTTGAGAGAAATTTGTTATGTCGAGCGTTACTAAGCCAATTGCTGCTAGTACCTCACCGGTGACGACAAGTCGACCGGGGAGTGGCGCGCGTCAAGTTTCATCTCAATATGGTGAAGTTTCAGAGCTTTATGCCCAAGCGGGTGTCAGAGGTGATGAAGAAAACCGTGGCTTTGACGGATACGGCCAAGGTAGTGGTCAACGCGACCAGTCACATGAACAACCCCGTACACTCAAGCTGCATGGTACCTCACGCACCTTTGCAATGTTGTTTGAAGATGCACAATCAGACTATGCTGCCTCTGGTGACGAAAGCAGTTTTTATGAATCTGATGGTTCTTTAACCACTGGAAAACCTGCTTTTCAGGCTTACATGTCCAAAGCGACTTCTGTATATGACTTAAGTACCCGTGCCATAAACGGGGAAACCCGAAACAGAGGCAAGTCTCTTAACGTCGCTATGTAATTTGCATATTTTTTTCAGAATCATTTCATTGGCTATTAAGCTGGTGGAAAGATTTGTGTGCAATCCTATATATAAGAAAAGCGATAGGAAAAGAGGATCACATGCCTGCTGCTGTTGAAACCATGTATGATGTTGCCGCCTGGTTTATGGATCATGCCCTAAATGATAACGAATATCTTCAACCGATGAAGATGCATCGGTTGTTATTCCTGTCACAGAGCTATTTCGCGATTGCCTATCATGGCCGCAAACTTGCCCCCGGCATCTTTGTTGCCGATGATATGGGACCTATTGAACCTCATATTTTTCGCGCCTTTGAACAAGGCAGACCGTCTTTTTATCTCAATACCAATATGCCCGGCCCGGTAGAAACATTCCTTGAAGGCATCTGGCGGCGCTTTGGTGCTTATTCAGCCGATAAACTTGGCGATATTTGCAAGAAAACCCCCGCTTATCAAAATGCTATTCAAAAAGGCAAGCGTGCGGAAATCCCATTTGCTCACATGATTGAAAGTTTCAGCAAATCAAAAGAAGCCCCCAGTGTGGATAAAGTCTTAAAACCACGTGTGCTACGTTCACAAGATGGACGTGCCGTTCAGGTTAAGTCATGGGCACCGGGTTTGCGTAAAGTTGCTGAGGCAACGCCACTGCCCAGTCAAATAAACAAAAAGAAAAAGGCTCCGAAATAAACCGGAGCCTTTTTAAATGAGTAATTGATCACCTGCTTAGACGTAGTAGATCAACAGATAAACGCCCAACAACACAGCAACCCACAACACCATACTTCCTGTTGGCCAGGTACGTGCGAGCACACCTTCCGGTCCGTGATGTTTAAAGACATGCTTGATAAACGCATTGATACGTTTTTGGGAGCTGTTTTTGAAGGCTTGGAACGCTGCACCACCATGTTTAATGACAAACTCTTCATGCAGAAGGTTAAAGAATTTCCGATAGAACCAATCGAAGTCCAGCGTAATGGTCAATGTCCGTTTCATCATTTTTAACAAAACGAAGAAAGCAAATCCTGCAAATAACAGCAGTTCCAACATGTGAACCACATGAGTCCCAGTATAAGCCACATAGTCAACCGTGTAGGGCAGAAGGGCATAAAGGGGCTCTGGATAGACCCCAAGGCCGATACAGAGTACCGCAAAGATCACCATCGCCAACTTCATATTAAACGGCGGATCTTTGGGTTTGGCACTAAATTCACGTTCCACATATCCCGGGGCGCGTTGGAAGAAGACAAACCAAGGGAATTTAATCCCTGCGTGCAAGAATACACCTGCCGAGGCCGCTTCCAACAAAAACCAGACAGTGGCCAAATGTTGATCAGCAGCGGCCCCTGCGATCATTGTTTTGGTTGTAAAGCCGGAGGTGAGGGGGAAGCCTGAAATCGCAAGGGCACCAATCGTCCCGCAAATCATGGTTAGAGGCATGGCCTTATAGAGTCCGCCCAAGTCGGTACATTTATGTTTGTTGATCGCATGGATCACAGCGCCAGCCGACATCAATAACAAAGCTTTATAGATGATATGCGCAAAGGCATGTGCAGCAGCGCCATTGAGCGCCATCTCTGTACCAATGCCGATCCCTGTCACCATAAAGCCTACCTGGTTAATGATGGAATAGGCCAGAATACGCCGCATGTCGTTTTCCAACAGCGCATATATGATGCCGTAAAACACCATATATAACCCTACGTAAATGAGAACCGTTTCACCAGGAAAACTCCGGATCAACACATAAACGGCCGTCTTGGTCGTAAAGGCGGATAAAAACACACTGCCAGACCAAGACGCACTTGGATAGGCATCTGGTAACCATGCCGAAAAGGGTGGGGCACCGGCGTTAATCAGGAATCCTGCCAAAATCAACCATGTCCACCAGCTATCGGCTTTCATGGCACCAAATTCTATGGAACCGGAGGCGTAAACCTGCCCGATAATACCGATCATCAAGATCACCCCACCAAAGAGATGGACGATGATATAGCGCATTGAAGCCGCATAAGATTCTTTTGTACGCGCTGACCAAATGACAAGCGTAGAAGCAACGGCCATAAATTCCCAGAAAACGAAAACCGTTAATAGGTCGCCTGCCATGGCAACCCCCACAGCACCGCCTGCGTAGGCATAGGCCGACATCAATTCGATATCACTCTTTTGATTGAGCGCGAATATCCCTCCGACAAATGCCATCAGGGTAAAGATCGTGGCAAACAAGCGCGACAGTTTATCGCCTTGCAAGGGCTCTAACGTGTAATCAAGGAAATGGACGCTTAATTGCACCCCATCCGGCACAGCCCAAATCATGTACATGGTTAAGACGGGCAACAACAGCATGAGTGTTTTGCGCGCATTTCCGATGAGAGCAGGTAAAAATAATGAACCAAGAATAAGGATTAACCCGGGGGGAAGGGCACTGTTAATCATCATAGTAGGTGTCCTTCCGTTTTAGAAAAATGCCGAGAACTTTAGCGAAAATAACCATGACCGCGCAGGACCCAAATCCAAACCAAGCATTAAAGCCAAACCAACCATCAACACCAAAATAGGGATGAGGATGGATGAGAAACTCAAGGGAGACACATATGACAAGGATGATAATCCCCACAATCCACAAAAGTTTGATGGTTTCAGGGCGGCAGAGCCAGTGAATGTCTTGTTTATCACTCATTGTGCACCCCCTATCATTTGTTGTGCGAGCTCAAGGGCAACATCCGGGAACAGGAACATCAAAACTGTTAAAGAAGCCGTCGATGTTATCGCAATAACGATTGGTAAAGGTGCTTCGCCATGATCTCCGTGATGATCATCTTTTCTGTCCTCCTCCTTCTTGAAAAAGGCGGCATAAATGATAGGTAGAAAATATCCCGCATTTAACAAAGTACTCAGGACAATCACCGCAAGAGCTACAAAGTTGTCAGAACTGACAGCCCCTTGGATGATATACCATTTTGATATAAATCCGGCAGTGGGCGGTAGGCCTATCATTGATAAGGCCCCAATAGAAAATGCTGTCATCGTGATGGGCATTTTCCAGCCTATCCCGTTCAGTTGGCTGACCTCAGTCTTATGTGCAGCGGTATAAATGGACCCGGCCGCAAAGAAGAGGGTGATTTTACCAAAGGCATGTGCGGCAATATGTAAAGCCGCCCCAATTGCTGAAATGGGTGTCAAAATAGCCGCAGCCAAGACAACATAGGACAATTGCGAAATTGTTGAATAGGCCAATCGGCGTTTCAAATTGTCTTGGCGCAGCGCAACCATGGACGCTGCGATAATGGTAAAACCGGAAACATAGACCAACCAGCCCGCCGAGGCGGAATTTACAAGATTATCGATACCAAATGTATAAACGATCACTTTAACGACTGTGAACACACCGGATTTAACAACGGCAACGGCATGTAACAGGGCAGACACAGGCGTCGGGGCAACCATGGCCGCAGGTAACCAGCGGTGTACAGGCATGACGGCAGCTTTACCAATGCCGTAAATAAACAGCATCAACAACAAACCAAGCATGGGGCCTTCTACGTTTCCGCCTAAAATCCCGCCATCTACGAAATCTAGTGTGCCGGCTGCAGCATAAGTCCATGCAATGGCAAAGAAAAGAAAGGCAACAGATGTGGTAACCAAAATACCAAGATAGGTACGCGCCCCCTTCACCGCGTTTTCATCACCTTTATGCGACACCAGTGGATAGGTACTGAAAGTCAAGACTTCGTAGAAGATAAACAAAGTCAATAGGTTAGAAGAATACGCAAGGCCAAGCGTGGCAGCAATTGCAATGGCAAAACAAATATAAAAACGTGTTTGATGCTTTTCATTATTGCCGCGCATATAGCCGATCGAATAGATCGAATTTAAAATCCAAAGACCGGAAGCGATCAATGAAAACATCATGCCCAGCGGTTCAACCTTAAAACCGATGGTTAAACCGGGGAACATTTCGATAAGCTGTAACTCAGGGCGTTCACCGTCCAGAACTGGGCCTAAAAGGGTTAAAACGTTCAAGAACAACGCAACTGACGTGATCATGGTGACGCTTTCGCGCAAGTTCGGTATTTTTCCCGTCACAGCAATCAGCAGCGCGCCAATAATTGGAATCAGGATGGACAGAAGGATTGAAAGTTCCATACTCATGGCGTCCCTCCAACCAACATTTCTGCCGCAAGTTCTGCAACACCCAAAGTCATATCTGTATCAATACCAAAATAGATTGAAGCCCCCGCCATGATCCAAAGCGGGATTAACATGGAAAGCGGGGCTTCTTTAATGTTTGATTCTGTTTTGGGTGCCCTGAAGTAAGCCACTTCAATCACACGCCAGACATAAACCAATGCAAGAAGGGAACTTAGCAAGATTAAGGCTGCAACGGGCATCATATCGGCTTCCATCGCAGCATTGATCAAATACCATTTAGAGACAAAACCAACGGTCAGTGGTACCCCGATCAGGCTTAGTCCACCCACAACAAAAGCTCCCATGGTCCAAGGCATTTTCTTCGCAATACCATGCATATCAGACAGTTTAACTGAACCGACACGATACATTACACAGCCAAGGGCAAGGAATAGCGCGCATTTCATAATGGCATGGTTAAAGAGATGGACGATCCCCGCAGAGACACCGGTGACGCTTAAAAAGCTGATACCGAGCATAATATAGCCAATTTGCGCAACGGATGAATAAGCCAGCATGCGTTTCAGGTTTTCCTGAAAAATGGCCACGGTTGAAGCGACAAACATACCGCAGATGGCCAAAATCATAATGATATTCGGCACCCCCGTTTCTTCAAACAGATCGACACCAAAGATCGTGAAGAAAACACGCAACATGACATAAACCGCAACCTTGGTTGCTGTTGATGCCAAAAAGGCTGTCACCGTGCTTGGTGCATATGTATAGGCATTCGGCAGCCAAAGATGCAGCGGGAACAAAGCAAGCTTGAGACTTAAACCAACGGTCAAAAAGGCAAGTGCCGCTTGAAAAGTGCGTAATGATCCATCGACATCTGCAAGTTTGTTATGCAAATCCACAATGTTCAAGGTGCCCGTCATCATATAAAGAAGACCAAGACCAATCACATAGAATGTCGCCCCTAGCGTTCCCATGATCAAATATTGATAGGAAGCCGTAAGTGCACGTCTGTTCTTGCCTAATGAAATCAAAGCATAGGTAGAAAGTGACGAGATTTCCAAGAACACAAACAAGTTAAAGGCATCACCCGTTGCCGTCATCCCCAACAGACCCGTCAGGCAAAGCAAATAGGCGGTGTAAAACAAGTAAATCTGATTGCGTGGAATTTCTTTGTTAATGCTATGGCGCCCGTACAGCGAAACAATTGCACCAATGGCAGAAACGATCACCAAGACATATGCATTTACAACATCTATGCGAAACTCAATCCCCCACGGTGCAGGCCAGCCCCCCATGAAGTAAGAGATTACGCCTTGTGTTAAAACTTGATCCAGAATCATCAAAGAAATGGCAAAGCATACCAAACTGGTAATTAAAGAGATCGCCCAGGCAATATCGCGATGACGCAACACCACACAAAAGGGAGCGGCCAATAAGGGGATCAGAACCTGTAGAACAGGAAGATGGGCACTCATGAGGTCTCATCCTCCAGTTCTAATAAGTCTTTATCTTCAATTGTGCCGTATGCTTCGCGTATGCGCACGACAAGAGATAACCCAAGGGCCGTCGTCGCAATACCAACCACAATGGCGGTGAGGATCAATACATGGGGCAGGGGATTAGAAAAAGTATCAAAGCCTTCCCCTAAAATAGGAGCTGTCGCGTCTTGAACTTTCCCCATACTGATATAGAGGAGAAAAACCGATGTTTGAAAAATGTTTAAACCAACAAGTTTCTTAACAAGGTTGCCGCGTGCAATAACAATATAAAAACCAGCCATCATCAAAAAGATCACGATCCAGTAATTATAAAGACCCGGCGAAATAAAATCCAAAGCCTCCATCGTCTTAACGCCCCCGTCCTGCAAACGTATAAAAAATTAAAGTCATTGCAGAGAAAACAGTCAGACCAACGCCAAGTTCAATGATCAAAATACCATAATGTTGACCATGTATAGGGTCGTGGGCCAGTGCATTGTAATTTAAGAAGTTCTCACCGTAGAAGAAACTGACAACTCCCGTTCCGGCAAAAAGCAAAACACCAATGGCGGCCATGATTTCCAACGCCACACTCGACAAAACAAGTTTTGCGTCATGCAGGCTATAAATCAACGCGTAAAGAATGAAGCTAGACGCAAAGATCACACCAGCCTGAAACCCGCCACCAGGGCCAAAATCACCATGGATTTGAACATAAAGTCCGAATAACAGAATAAAAGGCATAAAGATTTTTGCTGTTACCCGCAAAATGGGCTTGCGGTCCATCATAACTCTTTCTCCCGTTTTCTTTGTTCTTCCAACTCTTCAAGAGTCAGTTCGTTTTTGTCGCGTTTTCTAAGGCCAGTGAGCAAAATCAACACACCAATCAATGCGGTGAAAACAACAGTTGTTTCCCCAAGGGTATCAAACCCACGATAACTGGCCAGAACAGAGGTGACGATGTTAGGCACACCGACTTCACCTTCACTGTCATCAATATAACGTGGGGCCACATGTTGATGAACGGGTGCATTTGGGTCACCGTATTTGGGCATATCAAGTGTGCCGTAGATCAAGACCACACCCGTTGCCACACAAACAATCAAGGGCAACCATGGTTTACGGGTGGTTTTTATTTCTTCCTTGCCTGTAAGAACGAGGGTCCCCAACATCAATACGGTCGATAATCCCGCACCGACAGCAGCTTCTGTAAAGGCAACATCAACAGCATCTAGATTGACGAAAACCAATGCTGTTACAAGGCTGTAAATACCAGATAACATCACAACCCCGAAAAGATTGGTCATGCGTATAATGGCAATGGATAGAACTGCCAAAAACAAAAGCAGGACAATATTTATGAGCTCTATAATGGCTTTGCTCCTTCTTCTTTTTCGGAAGATTGAAGATCCACCCCTTCCTTGAGTATTGGTTTGGCACCATCTGCTAAAGCCGCACGTACAAGGGCATAGTTGGCAGCAGGGCTGGTAAAGAAAATGAAAAACAGAATCAGTACAAGTTTAAACAAGATCAGATTAATGCCACCTGTTTGCAACATCAGGCCCAGCACGATCATACCTGCTCCGAAGGTATCAACCATCCCGGCAGCATGAGAGCGGCTAAACACATCCGGCAAACGTAACATACCAATGGCACCGATAATCACAAATGCCCCTCCTAATAAAAGGAATATCCAACTCAAAACATCTAGAATCATGGTTCTTCCCCTTGTAGGGTTTCATTTTTATCAGGTGACTTAATGCGAAAATATTTGAGCACGGCAATCGTGGCCACAAAATTGATCAACGCATACACAAGGGCAATATCAAGAAACTCAGGTCGACCCTCTAGAAAACCATGCACCGCGATTAAAATGATCGTCAGGGTTCCAAACATATTACCTGATAAAATACGATCATAAATCGTCGGGCCTAATAAGGCTCTGACGAGACCAAGGGCCATCGCAATAAGTATGGCGATTGTTGCAGCAATAAACATCTGGATCAGCCCTCCCAACCATCATTAATATTTTTGACGCGTCGTTCCATATCTCGACCAAGAATGTCTTGTGCGGCCTTCACAGTCAGGGCGTGAACTTCTAATTCATCGCCTTCTTGTTCAACAGTAATGGTGATGGGAGTCAGGGTTAGAGAGTTGGCGTAAATAACCCGGTCAAGTTCGTTGGTTAGTTCCGTTTTCATTTTAAACATAACGGGGCTGATTTCTAACTTTGGTGACAACAACATTTTTGCCAACTCAAAGTTGGCTTTGATGATTTCACCACCTAACCAAAACCAGTAGGGGATAATCTTAAGAGTAAGATGTATTGGGTTACCTTCTTGGTCCAATACATCCATACGATGGGCGATCCAAACTGAAATCGTACAAGCAATAGCCCCAAATGTGAGAAGTAACGGTGTGTGGTAACCGGACAAGATGTACCAAAAGATGTACAATATGATCCAAAGCGTTACTGAGCGTCGCAAATTCATACCCCTATTTCTTATCGAAAAATGATTATTTCATTTCTTTTTCTATGATCTAAAGTAGGGACGTTCATAATTGATTGCAATAACTAAACAAAAAAACATCGGAGAAATAAAACTCCGATGTTTTTTTGTAATTTAGTAAAAAATCAGGCAAATAAGAATCTATACCTGTAGTTTTACTTAAGAGCAGGCAGGTCAAACATATGTGCATTGATCAAGAAGTGTGCCCCGATACTGGCAGCATACCCAAGTGCGATTGCCCAACTCCAGCGTAAATGGCTGAAGAAAGTGTAATGACCACGGGCTTGCCCCATCAAGGCCACACCAGCAGCAGAACCAATAGAAAGCAAAGATCCGCCCACACCGGCTGTCATTGTAACAAGCATCCATTGCCCCAATGACATATCAGGATGCATGGTCAATACAGCAAACATAACAGGGATGTTATCAACGATGGCAGAAAGGACGCCGACAAGAATATTGGCATTGGTTGCGCCCATTTGACCATACATAACTTCTGAAGCCATAGAGAGATAACCAATGAAACCCAAGCCACCTACACACAAGATAACGCCGTAGAAGAACAGCAGCGTGTCCCATTCTGCACGAGCAATGCTGTCAAAAATATCAAACGGTGAAAGACCTTCGTTCATTGGCTGGGTGCCAAGAGTTTGTTTGCGTTTGATATAGCTTTTCTTCAAATAGAAAGCGAAAAGTTTCAATAAACCCAAGCCCATCATCATCCCGGCCATTGGCGGCAAGTGAAGGAAGTTATGGAAACTTACAGCAGTCGCAATCGTAATGAAAAACAAACCAATAATGACGTAACCACCACGTCTTACTTTAACAATTTCGTCATTGGCTTCCGGCTTTTCGTTTGGAATGGCAAAATGCATCAAAATCGCTGGCACAAACCAGTTCACCAAGGCTGGAATGAACAGATGGAAGAATGTCCAGAAACCGATAATCCCTTTCTGCCACACCATTAAGGTCGTAATGTCACCAAAGGGGGAGAAAGCGCCACCTGCATTTGCACCAACAACAATATTGATACAGGCAATGGCAACAAATTTACTATTATTTTTACCAACGGCCAAAACCACGGCACACATCAAAAGAGCTGTCGTCAGGTTGTCCGCAATCGGAGAAATGACAAAAGATAAACCACCTGTCATCCAAAAGAGTTTACGGTAGCCAAAACCGGAACGTACCAGCCAGGAGCGTAAAGCATCAAAAACTTGTCTTTCATGCAGGGCATTGATGTAAGTCATCGCAACCAGCAGGAAGAGGAAGAGCTCAGCATACTCAAGGATGTTATGACGGATTGCTGCTTCAGCAGCATGTGGTAAATTGTGGCTTGCATATTCAGCAGCAATAAAAATCCAGATAAGGCCGGCAGCAATAAGAACCGGTTTTGACTTTCTCAAATGAATGAATTCTTCGCCCATAACAAAAAGATAAGCGACGACAAAGATGATGATTGATAGAATGCCAACTGTAGTATGTGTTAAATCAAGCGTTTCGGTTGCCCCAGTTGATGCCAATGCTGGCATGGCAAACGAAAGAATTGCCATCAAAGAAAGCAAAACGCCCGTTATCATTTTATTCATTATATCCTCCTGAGTAAAACGTGATGGCCCTTAGACAACACGCCTTCTCCTTTGATCCTAAAACTCGACTGCAATCAAGAATTTCTGGATTATAAAGAGCTTGATTGTGAATGCTACAATTTTCGACCTTGAATAGAAACTTTATGTTCTTGTCCGAACAAACAATCAAAAACAGCGGAAAACCTCTTAAAAATGCCTTATTTTTCAGTATTGTTTGAATATGGCTTCGTTTAAAGTTACTTTTTTTTATAATTCCAATGAGCCGAATCGTTTCGAGTGAGAGATTAAATGCATAAATCCATATTCATTTTCGTCCTGTCTTTTACAACAATGGTCTTTTCTGTTGTGCCGCACATCTGTTTTGCAGAAGGACAGGGGCCCTTAACGATCATGACCTCAAGCGGGGCAAGGCATTTTACTGTCGACTATGCCATAACGCCAACTGAAAAGGCTAAAGGGTTGATGCATCGAGAATCTTTACCCAAGTCGACGGGCATGCTTTTTATCTATCAAACACCCGAACCGATTACCATGTGGATGAAAAATACACCTGTTTCGTTAGATATGATTTTTATAAGCAACCGGGGGCGTATACGTTACATTGAAGAAAGGACAGAACCCAATTCCACCCGCCAAATACACTCTCATGGCAAGGTTTCCGCTGTGCTTGAGGTCGTTGCCGGCACGGTTAAAGACTTCGGAATCAAGGTCGGCGATGAAGTTATTTTAGGAAAGTGATCTTTTTTTGAATTTTTGTCTTGCCAACCCCATCGAAACTGCATAGGTTGCGCCGCGTCGGGGAGTAGCGCAGCCTGGTAGCGCACGTGCTTTGGGTGCATGGGGTCGCAGGTTCAAATCCTGTCTCCCCGACCAGCTCTTTATAAAGAGCGATAGGAAACATCATTGGAAACAGTGATGTTTTTTTATATCTGAAAATCATCAGCAACAACATGATATTGGTAAGACAAGTCGGGTTTTTGCCCTGCTTTTTAAATTTTCATTTGACGATGGCGCAAGATTGGGGCATTCACCCTATCAGGTCTTGAATTTTTGAGGTGTTTGAAATGGACGTTCGTATTTACCAACCCGCTAAAAATGCGATGCAATCTGGTCGAGCTAAAACCAACACTTGGATTCTGGAATTCACCCCCATCGCTGCAGAACGTGCAGACGACCTTATGGGGTGGACAGGCGGTGGTGACACCCGTAAACAATTGCAAATGAAGTTTGAAACGAAAGAGCTTGCTATTGCTTTTGCGAAGAAAAAAGGCCTGACATACGAAGTCAAAGAACCTAAAAAGCGCAAGCTGCAAATCAAAAGCTACGCGGATAATTTTTCGTATACCCGCATTATCTAATTTTAGGACCGCTGATCCTGCAAGCGGTCTTTACAATGGGCGCCCATAGCTCAGCTGGATAG
>JABXIC010000074.1 GCA_013373265.1 Methylocystaceae bacterium
AACCGCGACATGCGCTTTGCTGAAAACCCCGATCAACCAATTTCAGAACTCATGACCAAAACCGACCTTGTGACGGTTAAAGAAGGTGTCTCCGGTGAAGAAGCCAAACGTCTTTTGCACCAAAACCGCGTTGAAAAGCTTTTGGTCGTAGATGACAAATACCGCTGTATTGGCCTTGTCACTGTTCAAGATATCGATAAAGCCGCCACCCACCCCAACGCCTGTAAAGATGCCCAAGGCCGTTTGCGTGTTGCCGCTGCCACTGGCACAGGCGATAACGGTTGGGAACGTTCCATCGCCCTGATCGATGCAGGTGTGGATGTGTTGGTTGTCGATACTGCCCACGGTCACTCACGCGGCGTCATTGAACAAGTCGCGCGTTTAAAAAAGAACCACCCCAACGTTCAAGTCATTGGCGGCAACATCGCCACAGGTGATGCAACACGTGCATTGATTGATGCCGGTGCTGATGCGGTTAAAGTTGGTATTGGCCCCGGTTCTATTTGTACCACCCGTATCGTTGCTGGTGTTGGCGTCCCACAATTAACCGCGGTCATGAACTGCGTTGAAGTGGCAGACCAATTTGGCGTTCCTGTCATTGCCGATGGCGGCATCAAACATTCCGGTGATATCGCAAAAGCAATCGCTGCCGGGGCAAGCTGCGTTATGGTCGGGTCTATCCTGGCCGGTACACATGAAGCACCGGGCGAAGTCTTCTTATTCCAAGGCCGTTCTTACAAAGCCTATCGCGGCATGGGGTCCATGGGCGCCATGGCACGCGGGTCTGCAGACCGTTACTTCCAGGCCGATGTCAAAGACGATATGAAGTTTGTACCTGAAGGCATTGAAGGCCGCGTCCCTTACAAAGGCGAAGCGGGTGCCATCGTCCATCAAATGGTCGGCGGTTTGCGTTCTTCCATGGGCTATACAGGCAACGCCACCATTGAAAGCATGCGCAAGAACTGCACCTTTAACCGCATCACAAATGCAGGTCTTCGTGAAAGCCACGTCCATGACGTGACCATCACCCGCGAAGCACCAAACTACAGCGGCCGTTCTTAAAATACCTTTCATCGCCTCCTTTCTTGATTGGAGGGAGGCGATTTCCAACATTGAAAAAGATCACATGAAACCTTCCGCACGTATCCAGTCCGCCATCGAAATTTTAGAAGCCGTGTTTGAAGGTAAACGTCCTGCAGATAACGTCATTACGGACTATTTTAAACAACGCCGATATGCCGGGTCCAAAGACCGTCGTGCCATCAATGACCAAGTTTATGCGGTCCTGCGTAACCGGGCCAAGCTCAATTGGCTGGCTGAAAAAGTATCGGCTGAACAAACCCCGCGCCTTCTTGTTTTGCTGGATTGTCTATTAAAAGATCAGGATATTGAAACCCTGTTCACAGGAGAACAATACGCACCGGATGCTTTAGAAAAACACGAAAGCGATATCATCCCCATTCTGGCAGAATTTGACCCAACCCAAGCCCCCGACCCGGTGCGTCTGGAATATCCTGAATGGCTGGACCGTGACTTACGAAACTCCCTCGGTGATGATTTTGAAGCCGTGCTTGTGGCGCTCAACAAAGAAGCCCCGCTTGATCTGCGCATCAACAGTTTGCATGAAGATGCCGCCAAAGCTGTCGAAAGCCTTGCAAAACAGAATATAGAAACTGAAAAAGGCCAGTATTCCCCTTGGTGTTTACGCACGAGTAAAAAAGTTAAGTTAGGTGGATTACAAGCCTATAAAGAAGGCCTGATTGATGTACAGGATGAAGGCTCACAACTGATTGCCCATCTCACTCAAGCCAAAGACTGTGAACTGGTGGTGGACTTTTGCGCAGGTGGGGGCGGTAAGACACTGGCCTTGGCTGCAGATATGGAAAACCAAGGTCATCTCTATGCTTTAGATATTTCCTCAACCCGTCTTTATAAAATGAAACGCCGCCTTGAACGTGCCGGCGTCACAAATGTTTTGCTCAACCCCATCCGCTCAGAAATAGACCCGTGGCTTAAACAGTTTGAAGGCCGCGTGGATCGTTTGTTGATTGATGCCCCCTGCTCCGGCCTTGGCGCTTGGCGTCGCAACCCAGAAAGCCGTTGGAAAATGACGTCTGAATTGTTGGAAGACCTGCTGGGTCGACAAGCGCGCATTTTGCAAAGCTCCGCCCATTTGGTGAAACCGGGGGGAAGATTGGTCTATGCAACATGTTCCCTGCTCAAACGTGAAAATGAAGATCAAATCGCTACTTTTCTCAAAGAAAACGACAATTATTCCATTCTGCCCATTGCTGATGTGTGGGATGAAACCTTTGACAGCGCCTGCCCCTTTAGCGGTGATTATATGATCATGCGCCCGGACCAGCATAAAAGCGATGGCTTTTTCTGCGCTGTCCTGCAACGCGATAGTTAAGGTTCCCTCACGTGACAGATATCTTAAGCATCGATATGCTTGCCCTGTTATTGGGTATTGGTGCAGCAGCCGGGTTTATTGATTCCATCGCGGGTGGCGGTGGTTTGATCACCTTGCCTGCCTTATTAGCCATTGGTTTAACCCCCGCACAAGCTTTGGCAACCAACAAGCTACAAAGCAGTTTCGGCTCTTTCACCGCCACCATGAATTTTGTGCGCAAAGGGCATCTGAAATTCAGCGAAGTTTGGCCGATGGTTCTTTTAACCTTTGCAGGCGCGGCTTGTGGTACCACCTTGATTCAAAATCTGGAAGCATCCTTTCTGATTGATATCATCCCATTTCTGCTTTTATCTGTTGGGCTTTACTTTTTATTCCAACCCAAAATCGGTGTTGAAGACCGTCAACAACGCCTTGGACGATGGGGTTTTTCAATCCTTATTGGTTTTAGCATCGGTTTTTATGATGGCTTTTTCGGCCCCGGCACCGGATCTTTTTTCGCCATCGCTTTCATTGCCCTGCTTGGCTTTAATATGCTGAAAGCCACTGCACATACCAAACTGTTAAATTTCACCAGCAACATTACATCGCTGTTGTTTTTTATTCTGGGCGGACAAGTGGTCTGGATTGTCGGTTTTGTCATGGCGATGGGGCAAATCATCGGCGGTTTTATTGGCTCACAAATGTCGATGAAACATGGCACTAAGCTGATCCGACCTTTACTGGTCATTATTTCATTTGCCATGACTATTAAACTGGTCTGGTCCTCGCCAAACCATATTATTCATCAATGGATCAGTTTACTGATCGGATAAGAGCAATCACCCTATTTTGTTATTTTTAACCATAATTCGCTTTGTTGAAACGGGGTTTTCTCACTCAAAGTTGGGTTTTCCAATGTAAAAATTCTGCGATTTTCAAGGTTAGCTTTGGCAAGAGCATCGCCATAATATTGCAAAAATAATTTATCCAACGTTCCTTCAGCAATCAAAGCCCTAAGTCCCGCTGTTATACGTTCAGCCAGCTTAACGTTGCCTGGTGATACAAAAAAATATACAGGTTGTGGCAAATATATGGCCAGTTCCTGTTCAATTGTCATATGGGGATAGAGGTCATGGCGTTGGTCATACTCCGTGAAAATTTCGTTTACACCACGGGGAAAACAATCAAAACGATTGCTGGCAAGCATTTCAAACAACGCTTCATATTCCGTGCCGCCAAAAACTTTAAACCCTAATTCCTTAAACGCCTGAGTAGAGCCCCATTGCAGACCGCCCCCAAAACGGAATTTTTTAAGCTCTTCTGGCATTGTAATTTTCGAGAACTGCGATTGCATTCCCCTATTGATCAAAAATAATTTATAACCCAAAATCCCTTTGCCAATAGGAATACGAACAGGGATGGCTTGTGCTTCCCAATCCCGAAGCGTTGGTGTTGCAAAAACGGTTATATGACCTGCCACAACATTTCTCAAAGCCCGCTTGCGGCTGATTACTTTTGAAAACCGTTTTATTTCATAAGGGCCATATTCCTGTTGCGTACGTGCCATAAGAGCGTGCAACAGCGCCAAAGGGTATTCTAACCGTCTGTCATTTTGTGATTTTGTTGGATTGGTGATAATCACATCCATTGCATTGGCCTGAACAATGCCGCCAACAAAAAAAAGAACACTCCAAAAGACAACACGAATATATGTTAATTTACCCATACAAACTCAACAAACCCCAAAAATATACCTGTTCATTTATATTCTTCATGTTTCATTATATGACATAAATGCTCTTTTGCCTCGATTAAAATTTCAACTGCTAATTTTTCATCTTCAACTACACGTGACAGCGTCACCGCCCCCACCATCAAAGATAAAGCCGCCAGGCCGCTCACCTCTTGCTTACCACCCCTTAGCCAATCTGCAAACTTTCGGATCATGTCACTCATGACGCGACGAGAGCGCTTACCAAGCCTCGGTATTTCCTGCGTCAAAGTGGTAAGAGGGCAACCGTCTTCCGGATGATCGCGATGTTGTACACTTAAATACCATTCTAAAGCTGCTTGGCGCTGCATGTCAGGAGAGTCCATCCCCTTTGCCTTAAGCATCTTCAAACCTTCTAAAAGTTTATTTTCTGACAAAACTTCCACCAACAGATCATCTTTGGATTTAAAATGAGCATAAAAGCCGCCACGCGTCAGGCCTGCCTCGTGCATCACTTTATCTACGCTGGCACCACTAAATCCATTTCCTTTCCATAACCGTCTCGCGGCTTTGATAATTTTCTGACGCGTCTTTTCTTTATGATCTGCAGGGTATCCCATATGCCTTCTCCAAAATGCTCGACTCTTCTTTAAATATGTTATACATCATATTTTATATATGTTGACTATCATATTTAAAATTGGAGCCCTTCGATGCCATCTTTAGCGCTTTTCACCACGGCCATTTACGCCATTCTTCTCTCCCTGATCTATTTAGCCCTCACCATCATCGTGATTAGAAACCGATGGAAACATAAAGTCCCCTTTCTGGATGGCGGCATTGATCCGATGACACGCGCCATACGTGCCCATGGCAATTTTATTGAATATGTGCCCCTTTGCCTGATGCTCATGGCGTTTAGTGAATTAAACGGCGCCCCCTTATGGGCCTTAATGACTTTCGGGGCGATTCTCACTCTTTCAAGACTGATGCATGCCTATGCCATCATCAATTCATCTTTAAAAATGCGTATTAACGCCATGACAGCGACTTTATTCTGCCTTCTGAGCGGTTCGGTTCTACTTTTCATCACACTTTTACCTCTTTAAGGGCATTTGTTCTATTGTGACAGACGGGTGCTTCATGTATGTTGCGCCCTCTTTCAAGACCATAGACTGGTGGCCCCATGACCGATCGCATTCTCATCATCGACTTCGGATCTCAGGTAACACAACTGATCGCGCGCCGTGTGCGCGAAAGCGGTGTTTATTCTGAAATTCACCCGTTCAATTCCATCACCGACAGCTTACTGGAAGAATACGCCCCCAAAGGCATCATCCTGTCCGGTGGTCCGGCTTCCGTCACGTGGGAAAAATCACCACGCGCACCGGAAAAAGTCTTTGAAATGGGTGTGCCTGTTTTGGGCATTTGTTATGGTCAGCAGACCATGATGCAACAGCTTGGCGGTATGGTCGAAACATCTGATCATCACGAATTCGGCCGCGCTTTTGTGGACATCAATGAAGAATGCGCGCTGTTTAAAGGCGTGTGGGAAAAAGGCGCGAAAGAACAAGTCTGGATGAGCCACGGTGACCGCGTCACCAAACTAGCCCCCGGCTTTAAAGTTGTTGCTACCTCAGAAGGCGCACCCTATGCGGCCGTCGCCAATGAAGAAAAACAATTTTATGCCGTGCAGTTCCACCCCGAGGTGGTCCATACCCCGCATGGCGCGCAACTGATTGAAAACTTCACCCATGGTGTTGCCAAATGTTCAGGCGACTGGACCATGGCGGCCTTTAAAGAACAAGCCATTGAAGCCGTGCGCAAACAAGTCGGCGACGGCAAAGTTATTTGCGGCCTTTCAGGTGGCGTGGACAGTTCTGTCGTTGCCGTCCTGCTGCATGAAGCCATTGGTGAACAGCTCACCTGTGTCTTCGTCGATACAGGCTTTATGCGGGCCGGTGAAGCTGAAGAAGTGGTCACCCTGTTCCGCGACCATTACAACATCAAGCTCATTCACAAAGATGCTTCTGACATCTTTTTCAAAGCCTTGGGCGATGAAATCGATCCGGAGAAAAAACGCAAAATCATTGGTGGTCTGTTCATTGATGTCTTTGAAGAAGAAGCCAAGGCCGCAGGCGGGGCAGACTTCCTTGCCCAAGGGACATTGTACCCCGATGTGATTGAATCGGTCTCCTTCACAGGGGGGCCCAGCGTCACCATCAAATCCCACCACAATGTGGGCGGTCTGCCTGCACGCATGAACATGGCGCTGGTTGAACCGTTACGCGAACTGTTTAAAGACGAAGTGCGCATCTTGGGCCGTGAACTGGGCTTGCCCGATTCATTTGTCGGACGTCACCCCTTCCCCGGACCGGGTCTTGCCATCCGCATCCCCGGCCAACCTTTGACGCCGGAAAGGTGCGATATCCTGCGCAAAGCCGATGCCATCTATCTGGAAGAAATCCGCAACGCAGGCCTTTATGACGCCATCTGGCAAGCCTTCGCTGTCTTGTTACCCGTGCGCACCGTTGGCGTGATGGGAGATGCCCGCACCTACGATTACGTCTGCGCCCTGCGTGCTGTCACCTCTACAGATGGTATGACAGCCGATTATTATCACTTCGACCACGAATTTCTATCCCGCGTCACCAACCGCATC
>JABXIC010000136.1 GCA_013373265.1 Methylocystaceae bacterium
AAGATATGAAGCAAGCCGATAAATTGATCGAACGTATCTTGTTTCTGGAAGGATTACCCAACCTGCAAAGCTTGGGGAAATTGCACATTGGTGAAAATACGGAAGAAATCATTCAGTGTGAAAAGAAGCTGCTGGCGGTGATGCTGGAAGATTTACGCACAGCCATTACGTTGTGTGAAGAAGAACAGGATTATGTCTCTCGCGAATTGCTGGATGGTATTCTTGAGGATGAAGAAGAATTCCTCGATTGGCTGGATATACAGCAATGGCAGATCAAAAAACAAGGTCTTCAAAACTACATTCAATCACAAACATAAGGAGCCGTTCAGATGAAAGGCAATAAAAAAGTAATCGACGCCCTGAACGGGCTTTTGACCCACGAAATGAGCGCAGCGGATCAATATTTCATTCATTCACGCATGTATCATGACTGGGGCATGGATGAACTGTTTGAACGTTTAAAACACGAACAGCAAGAAGAATTAGACCATGCAGCCCAATTGGTTGAACGGATTTTATTCTTGGAAGGCTTCCCTGATGTAACATCACGTGTTGCGTTGGATATTGGCAAAGATGTGCTTTCTATGATGAAAAGCGATTTAGCATATGAACTGTCAGTTGTGAAAGAACTGAAAAAAGTCATCGCGCTTTGTGAAAAAGAAAAAGACTATGTTTCACGCCAAATTCTTGTTGGCCTATTGGATGATACCGAATGGGATCATACTTATTGGCTGGAAAAACAACTTGGTCTTATTGACAAAATGGGTATGGAAAATTACATCCAGTCCAAATCTAAATAAGCAGATCATCTGATAAAAAACATAAACCCCGCATGACGTCATGCGGGGTTTTTTATTGATCAAAGATTGGGAATGTTTTTTATTCTGCAGCGATGAGGAATTTCTCCGGTGCGGTTTCTTCCTGGATGATGTCGCGGATGCAATTAACACAACGGGCGCATTCAGGCTTACATCCCTGTTTTTTAAAGACATGCGAGACTTTCTGTGCACCTTCGGCAACACTGTTGCGTACATCCCTGTCTTTTATGCTATTGCAAATACACACATACATCGCAAAAACTCTTTCCTTTGTTCTGGAAAGCATTTTGCTGCAATTAAGAATGATTGTCAATACAAATAACGTTCTTTATGTCTCTTTCAAAAAGGTTATTCAGCGACTTGCAGGGTTGATGTATCGTCCACAGGGGCTGTGCTTGTATAAGATTCCTGTGCACTGGTATCCACAGGGCCAAGATCAACAGTCGTTGTGACAGGCGCATCATTATTGACCACCAATGTTGGACTGTCGGTTAAAGCCCCATCGTCTGGCAATGCGCTTTGCATGGCGACTTGGCTATCGGGTTGCACAATCTCTTTTAAAAGCGACAATTCATCAAATGTGTTGCTGACACTTTCCATTGTTGTGTCATTCAGGGACGTGTCAGTGGGGAGGTTGAATGTACCGAGAATATCATCATCCAACAACGGTCCAACTACATGATTGAATAAAGCCTGTGCATCGCTGTTATTGGCTGTGACAGGTTCCTCTGTATTTTCCGCGTTGGTATTGCTTTCGGTTTGTACTGTGTTGTTGTTTTCCAGTTCGAAAGCAACCTCATTCCAATCGCCTTGACTGCCATCTTCAAAAGTAACAGCCCCGGTTTTGGAAACCAGATTACCATCCACGTTGTGATCCGTGTCTTGGTGTCCCAGGTCGATGGAGGTAATGCCTTGGTCAGACAGGGTTTTGAGTTCCCCGGCATCTGTAATGCCATCTCCATTAGCATCATTCCAGACTTGCAGATGATCATAAATGTCATCATGGGCATCAATCACGCCATCGGCGTTATCGTCATAGAGGTTGAGAACATCTAATGAAGAATCCAGACCATAATCGGCATTCTTGTCTTGGTAAGCAAAGTAATGGGAGACCACTTCAGACATGTCATTGATTTGACCATCGCCGTTGATATCCAAAGCAAGGATACCATCATCCATGCCAGCCCAGCCGATATGTTCTTTATCACCATCTGCATCACTGTCAAAGACAACACCGTTTGCCGCATTTACCAGTTCAACCCCATCCCCATCAAGGTCAATGACGATGGGGTCAGTATTGACAAAGTTGACTGTTGTTGACAAGGCGGTGGAGGTGCTGCCTTGGTTATCGGTTATCGTCAGTGACAAGGTGCGGGTGGTGGTGGCATCGGTCGTGCTGGTAAAGGTCATGCTGCGCAAGGCGGCTTGATATTCATCCAGCGTGCCATAGCCCGTAATGTCCAGAACGCCTGTTGAGGAATTATAGTTTACGGTTAAGGAACCTGCTGTACCTACAGTCAGTGTATCACCTGCTGCAAAGCTTCCAACGGTGACTTGCGCGCTGGAGAGGTAAACCGAATCAGCATCAGAAATTGTTAAATGGGCATATGGGTTGATGGGTGCATCAGTTAAATAACAATAATCAATGTTATTGTTTTGACTGACGAGGAGTTCAGAAGTACGTGTTGCATCAGAATTGGCGAGGAAAATGTCGTCAATTGCGTCACCATTCAGATCGCCAACCGCAACGGCAGTGTCACGGCTACTATCTACTGTGAGCGTGCCATCCGCATTGGCATTGGTGAAATGTCCTGTGCCATCATTAATCCAGATTTCGTCTTCGCCATCCCAACGTGTGGTGACGATATCTAGGTCGCCATCCCCGTCGATATCGCCTATGGCTGAGCCTTCACGATCATTTTGTCCAGTCGTTGATCCATAAGCAGTCGCGCCATAGGTTCCGCCTTCGGTAAAGGTCAAATTGCCATCGCCGTCGTTAAATAAAACCTCGTTTTGTGAGTATCGATTTGTAAACCAAATATCGTCTTTACCGTCCCCATTTAAATCACCAACCTCAATGGCGTTGTTCGTTGCATTTGTGGTGGTGCCATTTTGATCATTGCGGGAGGTCAGGTTAATTGTGCCAGCAGCAGTAAATGTACCGGTCCCATCATTTTCATAAATTTCGGCTGTTTGTGAGCCGCCAACAACCAAATCCAGATCGCCATCGCCATCAAAATCACCATATTTGATGGCCACATCGTTTGTGCCCAGGGATTGACCGCTATCTGTGAAGTGACCTGTCCCATCATTAATCCAGACTTTTTTGCCTGACGGGTTCGTTGTCTGCTGGGAGGTGATTAAATCCAGATCGCCATCGCCATCCACATCAACAGCAGTAGAGGTACGGATAGTGCCATAGCCTACGTTTGAGGCTGTAAAGTTGCCTGATCCGTCACCAAGATAGACATCACCGGAAGCACTGCTGGCTCCTGCACCCGTTGCGATGTCTGCGTATCCATCCCCGTTAAAATCGGCGACTTCAATATTAGCATAGGCTTGTCCTGTGATGGCTACGCTTTTTGCGCTGAAGTTACCATTGCCATCGTTTAGGTGATAAATGATGTCACGCGAAGTGCCTTCAGCGAGGATGAGATCGAGATGACCATCGTCATTAATGTCGCCAAATTTAACATCCTCATAACTATCAGTAGCAAGAGCGATATCGGAACTTGAAATCATATTGGATAGGGTTGGGGCCACATTTGTGGGAACAGAACTGATGGAATGACCGTCCGCATCGAAGTGCTGGATATAGACACCTGTTGTATCAGCATCCGGACCTGTAAAGCTGACAGAAAAACCACCATCTTGATGTGCCATGATACTCGGTGTGGTTTGATCACCCGCAAGGGTGTCGTTGACTAGAAGCTCCGGTCCTTTTTTCTCGCCATTGGCGGTAAAGATTTGAGCGTAAACACCATATTCAGTTGTTACGCCGCCAGTATCATCGCCTTGGCCCTGCCAGACAATGACGAAATCGCCATTGGCAAGCACTTCAATTTCCGGGTTGGATTGGATTTGTGTTGTTGTTGTGTTGACATCAATGACGGGGCCATGTGTCGCTCCAGACGGGGAGATCATCTGGGCGAAAATGCCGTTACCGCTTCCATCACCGCTGGATTGCCAAGTCGCGATATAATAACCGCTGTCAAGAGTTACAACTTTAGGATAAAGTGCATCGCTTGTTGAAGAGATGACGAAATCTGTCCCCCAACTGCTGCCATTATAAAGGCGTCCATAAATACCGGGTGAATCGGCCCCATTGGTATTGGCCCAGACCACCAGTATTTCACCAGAATCATTGGCGGTAACATCAGACCAGCTTTGATGCCCTATGTAGACGCCCGTGTTAACAACAGTTTCGGGCATGACTTCCGTATTGGTGTTGTCAAAGGTACGGATGAAAATATCTGAATAATCCGTATTGGCGACACCGGAGCCTTCCAGTCGATAAGTCACCGCGAAACCGCCATCGGCCAAGGCCGTCATTTGTGGTTGGGCGCTGTAATTGATGGCGGTGGTGTTCAGTTTTAGTTCTGCGCCGTCGGGTGTGCCGTTTTCATTAAAGCGTTGTGCTGATGCGCCGGAGTCGCTTGTACCTGTATTCTCACCCCAGGCAATGACGAAACTACCGTCAGACAGGCCGACTGCTGTTGGTTCCCATTGGCTTGAAGCTGTTGTTGTATTAACTAAAAACTCAGTGCCATTTTTTGTGCCATCTGGATTGTAGAGTTGGGCATAAACCCCCCATCCTGCACCGTCTTGGTTGGCGGATGTCCACGTGGCAACGAAGCCGCCATTAATCAGCCCTGTAATGTTGCTGTCTTTTTGTTGGTCGGTTGTTGTCGTATTGACGGGTTGGTCGGCGATGGAATTAACGGTGACTGAAACTGTTTGGGTCGTCACGTTTTCCCCATCCGACACTTTGACGATAAAGCTGTCGTTACCGCTAAAGCCGGGGTTTGCCTTGTAGGTGAAGTTACCGCTTAGATCGACAGAAGCAATCCCGTTTGCCGGTGCACTATCAAGTCCAAAATCCAGTAGGTCGCCTTCCACATCAGTGGCCGACAGGGTCGCACTATAAGTGTCACCTTCATTGACGTTGACACTGGCAGCCGACAAGATCGGGGCGTCATTTACGGCTTCGACATTCACACTGAATGTTTTATCCACCGTTCCGCCATTGCCGTCACTGATGGTCAGGACAAAAGTGTCAGATCCGCTATACTCGGTATTGGGGGTATAGGTAACGGTGCCGTCTCCATTATCAACAACCGTCCCGTTTGTCGCATTGCTGGCAATAACAGAGAAAGCAAGATAATCCCCATCGGCATCCGTAATACCGCTGATAATATCGGTTGCGAGAATTGTTAGATTGCCATCTTCTGCAACGTGATATTTATCTGTCGGAGTCGGCGTTGTGACATTATCCGTTGTGAAATGGCGTTGTTCAACATTGCCATCCCCATCATGCCAGGCAACCACAAAGGTCCCGCCCCCTGCTGAGGAAACTTGTGGTGCGAACTGTTCGCCTGTGCCATCCAAGTTTACCTGAAACTCTGAACCAATCTTGGTGCCGGCACTGTCAAAACGCTGGCCAAAGACACCATTTACATCACCATCGGCACTATCATCCTGCCAGACGACAACAAAACTACCATCTTCAAGCTTGGTAATTGACGGATAGTTTTGTGTGCCTGCGGTAGTCGTATTCACAAGTGTTGGGCTTGCGTTGATGAAGGTCCCGTTCGTCGGATCAATAATGCGGATATAAGTATTTGTATCAGACCCGTTCGATTCCGGGAAGACAACAACCATATTGCCGTTATCTAGCAAAATGGTTTCAGCATATTCGGTTCCGTTTGTACCGGCCGAGATATTCAGGTTTTCCACAATCGGGTTTGCGACGTTAGCGTAATTGTAGATCGAAAGTTTGGTTGTCCCGTCTGTTGAGCTATAAACAACCGCAAAGTCACCATTCCCGAGATTAAGCACATCGCTTGGGACTTGGAAAGTTCCGACCTGCGGGATTGCAAATTCATTAGTGACTGTCGTGCCGTCATTATTGAAAACTTTGATATAAACAGCATCACCCGTGCCGCCGCGACCATCGCGCCAGATGGCAACAAATTCTTCTTTATTGTCGCCGTTCACATCCCCCAGTGAGGTAATGGAAGGTTGGTATTGGGAAGCTGCGGAAGTCCCGTTCACCTGAAAACTCGTACCCAGTACTGGACTTGCCGCTGCGCTGACTGTACGAGCCATGACATCAGAAGCGCCTAACCCTGCAAATGGGTTCGGCGTTGACCAGGAAACGATGTAATTGCCATCTTCCGTAGCTGAGGCATTTAAAATCGTTGTGCTGGCCGCATCACCGACGGTGAATTCTGCGCTTAAGGGGTTGCCTGCAGAATCGTACAGACGCCCGACGACAACATCTGTGGACGCTGTCTTTTGAGACCAGAAAACCCCATAAGAGCCATCGGGCTGATAAACAACATCAAGGGAGTCATAATTGAACGGCAGTATTGTACTTGCGTTTTGTGAAACTACATCATCTGCGTACGTCACAACAGGGACATCATTGACAGGATCGACTGAAATGATACGGGTTGCAGGTGTCGATACTGTTCCATCAGACACATCAAAGCTTAGAGTTGCCGTGCCGTTCCAGTCTGGATCGGGCGTATAACTCCAAGTGCCATCGCCATTATTAACCAATGTCCCCTGATCGACTTGCATATTCTGTAAGGTCAATGCATCCCCATCGATATCATTAAACTCAGAGAGCAACACGCTTTCATCAATAATCTTATCTGTGTCTTCAGGACCCGCATAATTCGTTTGGGAAAATTCAGTCGGTGCATCATTGACAGCTGCCACTGAAATGGTGGCATTGGTTGCAGTTGTTGTTGTGCCATCACTGATATCGTAAGTGAGGTTGACGGTTCCATTCCAGTCTGGGTTTGGCATGAAGGACCAGGTTCCATCCCCATTATCGACAAGTGTTCCTTGATCAGAGGTCAGGTTTTGCACTGTCATGTTGTCGCCATCGGCATCGGTGGCATTGGCCAGCAGTTGCGCTGTGGTGATGGTCAGTTGGGTGTCTTCAACACCCGCGAGAGCAACGGCGGCTGAATTTACAGGTGCGACGTTGACAGCGGTTAACGTAATGTCAATTGTCGAGTTGGTTGTCGTTGTGCCGTCAGAAACCGTAAAGGCAAAGCTTTCCGTTCCGTTCCAGTTGGCATTGGGTTGGAAGGTGAACGTGGTACCATCAAAAGCCAAGGTGCCATTTGTGACGGGTAAAGCATTTCCCCATGGTGTGCCCGATGTAACAGGGGTACCTGCAACATCAGTAATGGTCAGGGTATCACCAAGGTCTACATCACTGGCGTTGGCTAATAGGTCAGAAAGTGTGAATGTTTGATTCGCATTTTCATTTCCGGAAACGGCATGGACCGTAACAACTGGCGTATCGTTAACGGCAGTTAATGTAATGTCAATTTTCGAACTGGTTGTCGCAGTGCCATCAGACACAGAATAGGTAATGTTTTCTGTTCCGTTCCAGTCGTTGTCAGGCGTGAAGATGAAGTCGGTGCCGTTAAATGCGAGTGTACCGTTTGTTGTCACAACAGGACTTGCCCATGCGGTACCTGCCACAACAGCGGTGCCTGCGACAGTAAGTGTCAGTGTATCATCATCCGCATCTTTAATTCCAGCCAAGATGTTACTGAGCGTAAACGTCGTATCTGTATCTTCTGTCCCTGTGAGATTATGTTCTTGAGCCGTAGGTTCGTTATTATTTTGTGACTTATCGTCACCGCTACCATCACCGCGATCATCATTCTCAGTGCCTTTTGTGATCACTTCCTTTGTTCCAGGATTAGTTTTTGCAATTGTACCTATTTCTTTGCCTATGTTTCCTTTCTCTCCGTTGTCCCCATTATCTCCATTATCTCCATTATCTCCATTATCTCCATTATTCCCGTTGTTACCTCTATTTGTGGGGTTATCGGGCTTATCAGTATTACCAATTGTTTTGTTTTCACCTGTCAGGTTTGACTCTTTCGCCAAGTCCGGGTTGCCAAGTTCTTCGGCGAGGTCGTTAATGGCCGCGTCAGCTTCTTGTTTTAACTCTGCAGCTTGCTTGTCAGCTTCTTGTAATTGTTGTTCCAGCGCAGATGTATCTTCGCCATTGGCTTTGGCGTCTTCGATTTTTGCTTCAATCTCGGCTTTTTGTTCTTCGGCTTGTTTGTGCTCGGCAATTTTTTCAACGGTTTTGAAAACGTTCTCAGGTACGCTATTTCTATTGGGGTTGCTGGAAATCACACCCCCAAAAACGTTACTGACTTCAGCGATTGAGACAGGTTGCGGCGTTGAGGGGGCAGACCCACCGCCGTTGACAGAGACCCCTTGGAAACCAGTTCCGCTGTCACCGCTGCTGATAATTTGCGAGCCTTGTCCGTTTTGTACAATCGCTTCACCAACAAAGATATCGCCGTTGGGGCCTCTTTCCGGCATCATGATGACGGACATTTTTTCAGATTGCGCAGAGACCAGCACCGATGTCCCGCGAATACCAATGGTGGCAACCGGGGTTTCGATCTGCATGGCATCTGGATTGACTTTTGCCAATTGGCCGGAAACAAAGCTCATTGCGCCTTGCAGCACGAACATAGAGGCGGAGCCTTCTTCACTGCCCGGATCATAGACCATCTCGTCAATGACCATACGGGCATTTTCATCTAGAGACAGGGTGCTGTCATCGGAAAAAGTGACACCGACAACACCGTTTTCGGCTGTTTCAAGTGTGTCCCCCTGAAAAATGGCATCGCCTTGTTTAAGCTGGACACGGGTACCATCTGCACGCACGGCATAGACATCGCCTTGGGCGGTCTCGACCCGGCCAATTGGTTCTGCCGCATTAAGTTCAACACTTTGGGCAAATTGGTGCGGGGCTGGGGAGCCATCCATCGCATTGACGATTCGCCCCGGTATTTTAACACCACTAACGCCGACAAGGTCTGCGTTATGGGCGTGGTCGTAATAGCCGATCAGGAAAATCTTTTCGCCACTGGGGCTTTCAATAACAAGGTCCGGACCCACCTGATGAAAGTCTGCTGACGTGAGCCAGTCAACTTCAGGCAAATCAACAGTTTGTCCATCTAGATCACGTAAATCCAGATAGGTTGCATCTTCCGGTAAACTTGAATCCGGCGAGGGGGTATAAGTTGCCATTCTGATCCGTTTTTAACTTTCTGTCTAAATTATTGTGCCTAACTTTCTGTCAGGCAAACCACATCCCTCAATGTGCTATATTTTTTTATAGAATCATTATAACAGAGATGGGGGTCTTTCAAAACAGATTTAATATATTGTGTGGATAAACCACCAAAAAGATCATTTAATTGACGTTATTATGGCTTCCAAGGTTGATTTTTTGGTTAAAGACATGATGTTTAATGAAATAGGGGTGTGCTGGGAATCGGGTTTGGGATGGTCTCGGTAATAGTCGAGGCTTTATATATGCGGCTTCATTAGCGATATAACTATATAGCGCAGATTAATGGTGCAAGAGAGATCATAACGTATAAATTGAAAATATCCCATTCAAGGACTTGGCAGTTGCCCCCGGTTGCGCGTATGATAAGAAAATGGTTTAAATAGGTTTTAGCAGCGTTGATCTTAGCAGCTTGAATGGTTTTTAGGAGTAATGAATGTCCGAGCGGCAGCAAATGGATATTTTGGCGGAGCAAATTCGTCATTTAGTTCAGTATATTACAAAAATTAAGAAAGAGCTGGCGGCAATTAAGCATCCTAAGTCTTCTGTGGATCATTTTAATACGGTCGCCGATCAGTTGAACACCATCTGCGAAACCACGGAAGAAGCCACCAATACCATTATGGAATCTGCGGAAACCATTCTCACGGCCGTTGATGAATTGAGTGCAAACGTTAAATATCCTGATGCACAGAATTCTTGCAATGCCATCATGGACAACACCAACAAGATTTTTGAATCCTGTTCGTTTCATGATTTGACCGGACAACGTATTTCTAAAATTGTACGGATTATGAACCGTCTTGAAGGGACGTTGGATAGTCTTGTCGAAATCGTTGGTGTTAAAGGTTTGGGCGAAATGCCGATAGATAACGATGAAACCATCGAAGATGTCATTGGTATGAAAGATGGTGATATCGCCATGCACGGCCCGCAGACTATGAATGAGGCCGTGTCTCAAGACGATATTGATGCATTGTTTGGGGATAGTGCGCCTGCGCCGAAGAAAGAGGTCTCTCAAGACGATATTGATAGTATGTTTGATACACCAGCACCGGCTGCACCAGAAAAAACGCCGTCTGCGCCTGTTTCACAAGATGACATCGATAGTATGTTTGACACACCGACACCTGCTCCCAAAAAAGCTGAATTGCCAGCGGGTAAGGAAGCTTCTCAAGACGATATTGACAGCTTGTTTGATACGCCAACGCCAGCTGCAAAAGCAGATCAGAAAAAGCAAGAGGTGGAACTGCCCGCAGGGAAAGAAGCTTCCCAAGACGACATTGATAAATTATTCGGATAGATGGTTGGGGCTTTTAGAAAAGGCCCCATTTCTTTTTGGTTTTTTCCGTTTCGGTCAACCAGTTTTCTGCTGTGTCTTTATTTTTTGCCTCATCATGATCCGGTGTTTTCGTAATGGGGGCGTTTCGTTTGCTGCGATATTCCACATCCACAAGATAATTGATCGCCTGAAAATCTTTTTTAGGCAAAGCAGCTTTTTGATACAAGGCTGCAAAACCACGTTCACCGGGGTCTTTAATCAGGGTGCGCGCAGCGTCAATAGCAATGCCAACGCGTTGTGCCATTGCATGTTCAAAGAAGGCGCGATCCCCTATTTCCAAGGCTCTAAAGATGAGCTCTGGTGTGAGTTTTTCTTTTCTCGCCAATTCCTTCACAAGTGTTTCTGCATCACGTGTGGACATGGGGTCGGCCAACAAGCGACGCACGGCATCGGTGCGCGACTCCAGTATCATTTTTTCAGCGAGAACATGGGAAACCTGATGGTGGGTAACCAGATAAGCTTTGAGTTGATCACCGACAAGATCGACCATGCGTTCGATTATGTGTTTGGGTAAGGTATGACGTTTTGCCATGCCTGTATGAATACGCGGGCTGTGTTTAAATCTGTCCAGCACGCTTTCATAGGTTTCATCTTCGATCTCTGCGCCTGGGTTTTGCAGCAGAGATTCCACAACATTTTCATCGCCGACTTCCGCTAAGGTGTGTGAAAGAACGGGGCTGATTTCAGCGCGGTGGGTGATGGCGATCTGGCGTTGCGTATCCCCACTTCGGGCGATTGTGATTAATTCCTGATCATTCAATAATCGACTGAATTCCAGAACAGGCAGGCTGACTTCCAAGACATCATTTGCCAGTTGGACGGCCAGTTCTTTCGGGATTTCAGTGTTGTCTTTGATGCTTTCTGCCAAGGCTTGGCGCACAGAAGTTTCCACGTCTTGGGACAGTTGTTGACAAATGGCAACGGCCAATTCTGATTCTGTATCGGATAAATCCCCTTTGCGCAAGCTCCGCCCAATTTTGTGTGCCAATGAAGCACGGCGCTGCGGCGAGGTATCGTCATAGAGCGCTTTTACATCATTTTGCGTAATTTCAGACATAGCTGCAAGCATCCTTGAGGATTAAAGTGAACTAAACTCAGTATAGGCACTTTTTGCCTACTTGCCTAGTTTAGAATCATCTTATGCGGGTGACAGTGACGGTGATCACGCCGTGATGAAAAAAGTGTACTTTACGTCGGAGAGTTTCTTTATTTGTATATAATTTAATGCCAACTATGGAAAAATGGTTGTTTTCAGCGGGCAGACCACTTAAAAAACCACTTTCCTTTCTACGCCACCTTTCTTGGAGAAGTCCGTTGAGCAATCTGTCTTTATCTAAAGATAAAATTCGCATCCTTTTGTTGGAAGGCGTTCATGAAAATGCCATCCGTGTTTTTGAAAATGCGGGCTACAGCAATATTGAATATCACAAGAAAGCTTTGGAAGAGGCGGATCTCAAAGAAAAAATCAAAGACGCCCATATTGTTGGGATCCGTTCGCGCACTCAATTAACGCAAGAAGTGATCGACGGTGCGGAAAAACTCTTTTCCATTGGGTGTTTCTGCATCGGAACCAATCAGGTTGATTTGCGCACAGCCCTGACAAAGGGCGTCCCTGTCTTCAATGCCCCTTATTCCAATACCCGTTCTGTGGCAGAACTGGTCTTGGGGGAAGCGATTATGTTGATGCGCGGTATTCCTGCGAAATCTACCAGCTGTCATGAAGGTGGCTGGAAGAAATCCGCTACCGGGGCGTATGAAGTGCGCGGCAAGACTTTGGGGATTGTGGGCTATGGGCATATTGGCAGTCAGCTTTCCATTCTGGCTGAAGCCGTTGGCTTTAAAGTTGTTTATTTCGATGTGGTCAACAAATTGCCGCTGGGCAATGCCGCACCGTGTGAAAGCCTTGATCAACTGTTGCAAATGTCTGATGTCGTGAGCTTGCATGTACCGGATACACCGGAAACGCGTAATATGTTTGGTGCGCGTGAATTTGGCGAAATGAAACCGGGTGCCCATTTTATTAACGCTGCACGCGGGACAGTTGTGGACATTCCGGCCTTGGCAGATGCACTGAAAAGCGAACATCTGGCTGGGGCGGCTGTAGACGTGTTTCCGGCAGAACCCAAAGGTGCAGGGGATGAGTTTGTTTCTGAATTGCGCGGTCTTTCAAATGTGATTTTAACGCCGCATATCGGCGGGTCCACACAGGAAGCCCAAGCCAATATCGGTACAGAAGTTGCTGAAAAACTGGTTAAATATTCCGATGACGGGTCCACGTTTGGTGCTGTGAACTTCATGGAAGTGTCTTTGCCTGTGAAAGGGGCGGGGACTCGCTTCATGCATATTCACGAAAACAAACCGGGTGTTATGGCCAAAATCGCAGAGATTATGAACGATCATGGCTTTAACATCCTTGGTCAATTCCTGCAGACAGACGGGGAATACGGCTATGTGGTTGTTGATGTGGATGCCGAGATTGCCCAAGGTCAAGGCGTACGCCAAGCTTTGGAATCTGTGCCGGGGACCATTCGCGTGCGTTTTCTTAAATAATTTCCGACTTAATGGAAATAGTTGATTTTTTTACTCAGGTATGGCAATCCAACGGTCATCTACCTACGTATAGACTTCAGAATAAAGTCCATACCTGAAAGGAAAGTCTTGTGAGCAGCAAACCTAAACTTGATATTGTTGACGGTCGTCCGTCGCGTGAAGAAGCCGAAGAAGCCGTGCGGACCTTAATCCGTTGGGCTGGCGATGATCATACGCGTGAAGGCCTGTTGGGCACGCCAGACCGTGTTGTGCGCTCTTATGAGGAATTCTTTGCGGGGTATGAACAAGACCCGGAAGAAATTCTTAAGCGCACCTTTGAAGAAACCGACGGCTATGATGAAATGGTCTTGCTGCGCGATATTCGTTTTGAATCCCATTGTGAACATCACATGGTGCCGATTTTAGGCAAAGCCCATATTGGCTATCTGCCGAAAAACCGTGTAGTCGGAATTTCTAAACTGGCACGTATTGTTGAAGTTTATGCCAAGCGTTTGCAAATTCAGGAAAAAATGACGGCGCAAGTTGCCAATGTCATTCAAGAAGTGCTGGAACCAAACGGTGTGGCTGTGGTGATTGAAGCGCAACATCAATGTATGACCACGCGTGGCGTTTACAAACCGGGTGTGACCATGGTGACATCACGCATGTTGGGGTCTTTCCGTGAAAACTTGGCGACTCGAAAAGAGTTTTTGACCATGATCGGCAACCCTGCCAGCGGTCAATCTGTATCGCCTTATTAAGAGAACTCTGTTTTTTTTAAGGAAAGCCCGCACGGCTTATTTGCGGGCTTTTTCTTTGTCCGGGTTTGACATTACATCTTGAAAAACGGGATGATTCGGCAGTATATCTTGACCAATTGTTCAACAATTGTTTTCAGGTCAGGATAAGTTATGTTTCTTAAAAGAGTTTTAGGTGCGATTACCGTTGCCGCGCTTTTTGGTTTAACCGCGTTGGCGACAACGTCTGCGCAGGCAGAAAATAAATCGGTTAAAATTACAGCAATCGTTGAACATCCAGCCTTGGATGCTGTGCGCAAAGGTGTGCGCGATGTGTTGGCTGAAAATGGTTATAAAGTTGGTGAAAATCTGGATTGGGAATTTCAAAGTGCGCAAGGCGACATCGGCACAGCGGGGCAGATTGCCAAGAAATTTGTCGGGGCAAACCCTGATGTGATCGTCGCCATTGCAACCCCGTCTGCCCAAGCCGCTGTTGCAGCCGCACGTGGACATATCCCGGTTGTCTTTTCTGCAGTGACGGACCCGGTGGCGGCTAAGCTTGTGAAAAGATGGAAAGCCCCGGGTGGTTCTGTGACGGGCGTGAGTGATATGTTACCGCTGGAAAAGCACCTGGATATGATCTTGAAAGCCGTCCCAACAGCTAAATCTATTGGTATCCCCTATAACCCGGGTGAAGCTAATTCAGTGATTTTGGCTGAAAGTTTCCAGAAAATCGCTGAAGCCCATGGTATTAAGGTGATCACGGCATCTGCGCCTAATAGTGGGGATGTGTTGATGGCGACCCGTAGCCTTGTGGGCAAAGTAGATGCCATTTATGTTAGCACGGATAACACCATCGTCAGTGCCTTTGAATCTGTTGTAAAGGTTGGCATAGATTCGCAAATCCCTGTTTTTGCCGGGGATACGGGGTCTGTTGAACGTGGCGCAGCGGCGGCTGTTGGTTTTGACTATTATGATGTCGGGCGTCAAACGGGTCAGATTGTACTTGAGATTTTAAACGGTAAGAAAGCCGGTGAAATCGACGTACAAGGCTTGGATAAGACCAATTTGTTTGTAAATCCGGGCTCTGCGGCAAAAATGGGGCTGACATTAAGCGACGATATGGTTAAAAGCGCAACCAAAGTTGTGGAATAAAATAAGCGCGGCGCTGCTTCTTGCGATAAGGAGCGCCGCAATTGCCGCTTAGGATATGATGGATGAGTTTGATAGCCTTTATAGGCGCGATTGAAACGGGCTTGCTGTTTGGCATTGTTGCCTTGGGCGTCTTTATCAGTTTCCGCGTGCTTGATTTTCCGGATCTGACCGTTGACGGCAGCTTGCCTTTGGGGGCGGCTACGGCGGCAACCTTAATTGTCAATGGTACCAATCCGTTTCTGGCGTGTGGCGCTGCTTTCATTGCTGGCGGTTGTGCCGGATTGGTGACCGCATGGTTGAACGTGCGTCTTGGTATTTTGCATTTGTTGGCCAGTATTCTGACCATGATTGCGCTTTATTCGGTTAATTTACGGGTGATGGGCAAGCCTAATCAGGCTTTGCTGGGGGAAGAAACGGTCTTTACCCCTTTCGAGAACCTCATCGATCTGCCCTATTATTGGGTGACGCCGATTGTTTTATTGGCAATTGTTGTGGTCATACTGGTTCTGTTGAATTTGTTTTTATCTTCTGAAATCGGTCTTGGCATGCGTGCAACGGGCGTGAATGCCCGTATGGCATCCGCACAAGGCATCCGCACGGGTAAGATGAAGTTGACAGGGATTGCCTTAAGCAATGCCATGGTCGCCTTGGCAGGGGCTTTATTTGCACAAATTCAGGGTGGTGCGGATATTACCATGGGCGTCGGTGTCATTGTTGTCGGTCTGGCAGCAGTAATTTTGGGCGAAGCAACCTTTTCTACACGCACCATTGTCTTGGCGACCATCGGCTGTGTGGTAGGCTCTATTCTCTATCGCGTTGTGGTCGCTGTGGCCTTGAACGTGGACTTCATTGGTTTGCAAGCCCAAGACTTGAAGCTGGTTACAGCCGTTTTGGTGATCTTGGCCATGACCTTACCGAACGCACGTAAAAAATGGGCAAAACGAAAAGCCGTAAAAGGGGCGCTCTAGGATGATTGAAGCCAAAGATATCCACGTTACGTTCAATCCGGGGACGGCCATTGAAAACAAAGCCCTGCGTGGTATGAGCCTGACCATCCCGCAAAGCCAGTTTGTGACTGTAATCGGGTCTAACGGGGCCGGGAAATCTACCATTCTAAATGTGTTAGCAGGCGAAATTCACGCTGATGCGGGCCAAGTTAAGATTGATGAAGAAGATGTTACCGACTGGTCGACTCATCAACGAGCAGAACTGGTGGCGCGTGTTTTTCAAGATCCGATGGCCGGTACGTGTGAGAGTCTGAGCATCGAAGAAAATATGGCCCTTGCCTGTGGGCGCGGAACCAGACGTGGTTTGTCATCGGCGATTACATCGGAACGTAAAGACTTCTTTCGTGAAAAAATAGCTGTTCTCGGTTTGGGGTTGGAAAATCGTTTGGGCGATAAAATGGGTTTGCTTTCAGGGGGGCAACGCCAAGCGGTGAGTCTTGTCATGGCAACGCTCAATCCCATGAAGATATTGCTGCTGGATGAGCATACCGCAGCCCTTGATCCCAAGACAGCCGCCTTTGTGATGGAATTAACGGAAATGCTGGTGCAACAAGGCCAGTTAACCACGATGATGGTGACCCATTCCATGCGCCAAGCTCTTGATCATGGTCAACGCACGGTGATGTTACATGAAGGCCGTGTGGTTCTGGATGTGGAAGGCGATCAGCGTAAAAATATGAAGGTCGAAGATCTTTTACATATGTTTGAAAAAGTGCGCGGTCAGGAAATTGATGACGATGCGCTTTTGTTGGGATAGCTTTTCTTTGCGTTTAAAAGTCAAGAAACCTTGACACACTGCACAATCTCGCTAATTTGCCCCTCTTGATGTTTTTTTATTGAAAGAGTGAGTGCGAAACCAATGGTCGCGATTACCTTGCCGGACGGAAGCGTTCGAAAATATGATGGGTCTGTGAGCGGTGCACAAGTTGCTGCTGACATTGGGCCCGGCCTTGCCAAAGCGGCATTGGCTGTACGTATTAATGGCGAGATGAAAGATCTGTCTTTGGAATTGACCGAAGACTGCGATATGTCCATTGTCACGACCAAGGATGAAGATGCCCTTGATCTTTTGCGCCACGATGCTGCGCACGTTATGGCACAGGCCGTACAGGAACTGTTTGACGATGTGCAAGTGACCATCGGTCCGTCTATTGAAAACGGCTATTATTACGATTTTGCCACCAAGAAACCATTTTCCCAAGACGATCTGGAGAAAATTCAGAAGAAAATGGAAGAAATTGTTGATCGTGATTTGCTGATTGAACGCGAAGTTTGGGATCGTGATGAACTGATCGCCAAGTTTGAAAGCATGGGCGAAAAATATAAAGCGGAAATCATCGCCAGTATCCCTGAAGGGGAAGATGTTACAGTTTATCGCCAAGGTGACTGGTTTGATATGTGCCGTGGGCCGCATCTGCCGTCCACTGGTAAGCTTGGTAAGGCCTTTCAGTTGATGAAAGTTGCCGGGGCTTACTGGCGCGGTGATTCCAATAACGAGATGCTGCAACGTATCTACGGGACGGCTTGGGCGGATAAAAAGGCCCTGCGTCAGTATTTGCATATGTTGGAAGAAGCTGAAAAACGCGACCACCGCAAACTGGGTAAAGAGATGGAACTTTTCCACTTCCAGGAAGAAGCGGTTGGCTCTGTTTTCTGGCACCCGCATGGTTGGAAGATTTATCGCACTGTTCAAAATTATATGCGTGGGCGTCTGGAAGAGGCTGGCTATGTGGAGGTGAATACCCCACAAATGGTTGATCGCAAACTGTGGGAAGATTCCGGTCACTGGGAAAAATTCCGTGAACATATGTTTATCACCGGGGCTGAAGACAAAGTTCTTGCGATCAAACCGATGAACTGTCCATGTCATGTACAGATTTTTAATCAAGGTTTGAAATCTTATCGTGATCTGCCGTTACGTATGGCTGAATTTGGATCATGCTTCCGTAATGAACCCTCTGGGGCTTTGCACGGTTTGATGCGTGTGCGCTCTTTCACACAAGATGATGCGCATATCTTCTGTAGCCCGGATCAAATCATTTCAGAAACGAAGATCTTCTGTGATTTGTTGTTGTCAGTCTATAAGAACTTTGGTTTTGAAGAGGTCAAAGTTAAATTCTCTGATCGCCCAGAAGTGCGCGCAGGCGACGATGCGACTTGGGATAAAGCTGAAAGTGCTTTGAAAGAAGCGACTGAAGCTGCGGGTCTGGAATGGACCTTGAATCCGGGGGAAGGGGCATTCTATGGTCCTAAACTTGAGTTTGTGTTGCGTGATGCTATCGGACGTGATTGGCAGTGCGGGACCTTGCAAGTTGACTTCGTTTTACCGGAACGTTTGGGTGCAGATTACGTGGGTGAAGACGGCAACAAACACCGTCCGGTGATGTTGCACCGTGCGATTCTCGGTTCTTTTGAGCGTTTCATCGGCATTTTGATCGAAAACTTTGCAGGAAGGTTCCCACTTTGGTTGGCTCCCAAACAAGTTGTGGTTGCTTCCATCACAAGTGATCATAACGGCTATGCACAAGAAGTCTGTGATTTGCTCAAAAAGCAAGGCCTGTCCTGCGATACAGACTTTAGAAATGAAAGTATTAATTATAAAATTCGCGAACATTCACATGCAAAAGTGCCTGTTATTTTGGTTGTTGGTGGCAAAGAAGTGGAAAACCGCACAGTTGCCATGCGCCGATTAGGTGGAAAAACGCAAGAAATTCTTGCACTTGATGAAGTCGTAGATAAACTAGTAACCGAGGCAGCTACCCCTCAAGGTACTTGACGGGTAGATCCTCGTGAGTTTTTGGCGTAGCAAGATATAGGAGAATTTCAATAGCTCGTCGTCCGATGAAGGCGCAACCGGCCCAAGAAGGCCCTCGCGTCAATGAAGAAATCCGCGCACCGCAAGTTCGGCTCGTAGATGAAAATGGGGAAATGGTTGGTGTTGTTTCTATTGATGAAGCACTGAAGAGAGCGAAAAGCGTTGGGATCGATCTGATCGAAGTGTCCCCCAATGCCGAGCCACCCGTATGTAAAATTCTCGATTCAGGGAAGTATAAGTACGAAGCCCAAAAACGCAAAACCGAAGCCAAGAAAAAGCAAAAAGTGGTTCAGGTTAAAGAAATCAAGATGCGTCCGGGTATTGACCAGCACGACTATGACGTGAAAATGAAGAGCGTCTTTAAGTTCTTGGAAAATGGCGATAAGGTTAAAGTCACGCTGCGTTATCGCGGTCGTGAAATGGCGCACCAAGAGCTGGGTATGGAAGTTTTGATGCGTGTGAAAGCCGATACGCTTGAAGTGGCGAAGGTTGAACATCAACCGAAAATGGAAGGTCGCCAAATGATTATGATTTTGGGTCCTATACCGGCTGGCGCAAAATAATTTTTTTCTGACTTTTGTGTCTTTTAAATATTTAAAGCGGTACCTTTTGTGAGGTGCCGTTTTTTATTTTGCGATAATAGAAGTGCGCTTGTATTTTCAGTAGGTCTCATTTAATCGATTTGTTGCCGATTGTCGCAAAATAGCACTGTTTTGCTTGCGTTTTTAAAAGCCGGAGGCAGTCGTCTCGGGCTTTTTTTAATTCTTAACGAAAGGTAAATTTTTATTTAGATTCAGTATGTTAAATGTTTTTTAACCGGAGTCGCGCCATAGTCTGAGCATGAAAACGCTACAGACATTACCGCTGAATCAAATCTTGCAGGGTGACTGCATTGAGATGATGAACAGCCTCCCGGAAAAGTCAGTCGATCTGATTTTTGCGGATCCGCCTTATAATTTGCAACTCGGCGGCGACCTTCATCGCCCCAACAATACAAAGGTTGATGCTTGCGACGATCATTGGGATCAGTTTGATAGTTTTAAGGCTTATGACGATTTTTCTAAAGCATGGCTCAAAGCTGCGCGCCGCATCTTAAAAGATGATGGCACCATTTGGGTTATCGGCTCTTACCATAATATTTTCCGCGTCGGCGTGACGTTGCAGGATTTGGGTTATTGGATGCTCAATGATGTGATTTGGCGCAAAACCAACCCGATGCCGAATTTCCGGGGACGACGTTTTACCAATGCCCATGAAACCATGATCTGGTGTTCAAAATCGGAAAAAGCCAAATATAATTTCAATTATGAAGCTATGAAGGCTTTTAATGATGACGTGCAAATGCGTTCCGATTGGTTGCTTCCTATCTGTAATGGGGGGGAACGTTTGAAAGATGATAACGGCGATAAAGCCCATCCCACACAAAAACCGGAAAGCTTGCTCTATCGCGTGATTATGGCATCCAGTAAACCGGGTGATGTGGTGCTTGATCCTTTCTTTGGGACGGGGACAACCGGGGCTGTGGCGAAAAAACTTGGCCGCAACTTTATTGGCCTGGAACGTGAAAGCGACTATATCCGTGTGGCGGAAAAACGCATTAAAGAGATTAAAGGCACGGTTGATAGTAGCCTGTTGATTACTCCAACAAAACGCGCAGCACCGCGCATCCCGTTTGGGACATTGCTGGAACGTGGGCTTTTGCAACCGGGTACGGTATTGACCGATGCAAAAGGTAAGTTTGAAGCCAAGGTCCGTGCTGACGGCACCTTAACAGCCGCAAACTTCCGGGGGTCGATCCATCAAGTTGGTGCCAAGGTGCAAGAGGCACAAGCCTGTAACGGCTGGACCTTCTGGCATATGGAAAAAGCGGGAAACCGGGTCTGTATCGATGAATTGCGCGAACAGGTCCGTGCCGAAATGGCATCCTAATCCAGAAAAACACGTATACGTGACGTGCTCATCGCGTTTTCATCAAGAGCGCGGCACGAAAAATGGAGGGTCCGATATGAAGTCGGGCCCTCTTTTTTTAATCGATTTTCGCGAGCATTTCTTTGGCGGTGATAAAGGCTTCCAAGCGGGTGAAATGGATATGTTCAGGGGCCATTTTTTTCAACAATCCCATATTATCGAGGATGGCCGCGACGGTTTCAGACAGGCCGATGATCAAGACGGCAACACCACTGGCTTTTGCATTTTCAACAATTTCTTGCAGGGCATAAGCCGTGGTGATGTCGAGATAGGTCACTTTAGACATATCAAGAATAAGCACTTCGGTATCATCGCCGGGACGGAGTTTTTCTGCCATGCCGCGTGCAGCACCAAAGGTAATGGGACCACCGAAATAACAATAAAAAGCCCGACTGCCCAAGGCGGCAAGATGGTCGTTTTCGTTTTGAGTCAGGTGCGGTTTGCCAAATTCACCCGATCCGGTGCTGATTTCTTCCAGTTGAAGTTTTGCCATTTGGTGAAGTGTGATAAGGCTGGCGGCAACAACGCCAAAACCCACTGCCATGACCAGATCAACAAAGACGGTGAGAAAGAGAACGGAGGCCGTTAAAAAGATGCTGATCTTGGGTGCGCGCCGGATGATTTTTAAAAACGGCCAATCGATGATATCCCAGCCAACCTTTAACAAAATACCGGCCAAAACGGCGTGCGGGATATGACTGGCCAGACTGCCCAGCCCCAGGACCACCGCCAATAACACAAGGGCGTGGATCATGCCGGCAAGCGGGGTTTTACCGCCGGCGCGCACATTGATGACGGTGCGCATGGTCGCCCCCGCACCGGGGATACCGCCCAGCAATCCAGATAAGGTATTGCCAATGCCTTGACCAATCAATTCCTTATTGGGGCGGTGTTGGGTTTTGGTGATGTTGTCGGCAATCAGCGATGTCAACAAACTGTCAATGGTGCCAAGCAGAGCCAACATCAAGGCGGAACTGATCATGTGGGGCAGTTGGTCCCACGCAAAAACGGGCATATGTGGCGTGGGCAGTCCGGTGGGGATGTCGCCAATGATGGGCACATCGGTCAAAACAAACACACCCAACAAAGTGCATACAATCAGGGAGATCAAAGGCTGGGGAATAATCCGTGCCAGCTTTTGCGGACAAAAGACCATAATCCCGAGCGACAGTCCGCCAATAATGGCGGCATGTAAATCGATATGTGTGAGTAAGGTGGGCAGATACATCAAGGCACCAACCGTACCGCCGCTTGGGACGTTGTGTCCCAGTAGGGGGGCCAGTTGTAACAGGATAATGATCACGCCAATGCCGGACATGAAACCGGAAATAACGGAGAAAGGCACAAAGCTGATAAAACGCCCGATCCGTGCAATGCCAAACCCGATTTGAAATAACCCGCCCAGCATCACAACGGTAAAGGCGACGCCGGGTTGATCTGCATATTGCATGACGGTAGCGGTCATCACCACGGTCATCGGACCTGTTGGGCCAGACACTTGCGCGGCTGTGCCACCAAAGAGCGAGGCAAAGAACCCCACAATGATTGCCCCATACAACCCCGCCATTGCCCCGGCCCCTGAAGCCACGCCAAAAGCAAGGGCTAAGGGAAGGGCGACAACAGCGGCGGTAACCCCTCCAAAAAGGTCACCACGCAAATTATCAAAGCGCAGTGTTGCAATCATTTCTGTATGTCCCTCCAATGTTTTAGCAATTGTTTCACATTGGAAATTAAAAATCCAAGGAAATTAGTTGGCTAGGTATTTCCCCGGTTATTTGTCATTCCTGTTTGTGCAAGGGTAATCTCCATTTAAAGAACGATCTTCCGTCATACTGGCGTAGGCCAGTATCCATGGATGAAATAGACTCTGGCCTACGCCAGAGTGACGGTTTCAAAAGTAACAGTGTGGGCTGACAAGAGGGGCCGTGTTCACAAAAAAAGCCGAGGAAGATATCCCCGGCTTTTTCTTCGTGTCAGTTTTACACAAGTTTACCCGCGCAATTCACCGCCGGTGTTTTTGGCGACATTGGCGACGATTTTGTCGCTGATGTCTTGGATTTGTTCATCCGTTAAGGTGTCTTCTGTCGGTTGCAAGGTGATGGTGATGGCGACGGATTTTTTACCGTCTTCCATATTTTCCCCTTCATAGACATCAAACACAGCCGCATCGCTGATCAGTTTTTTATCAGCAGTTTTGGCAGATTGCAGGATTTTGGCAGCCGGGACATCGCTATCCACGACAAAGGCGAAATCACGTTCGACGCTTTGGAATTGTGACAGGACCAAAAGCGGACGCAAGGCGCCTGTCTTTTTGGCTTTGGCAGCCGGGATGGCATCAAGGTATACTTCAAAACCAACGGCAATGCCTTTGTAGCCCATTTTCTTAAGCACACCGGGGTGTAATTCCCCAAAGTAAGCCAATGTGTTTTTCGGCCCCAGTTTTATGGCGCCGCTGCGACCGGGATGGTAATGGGCCGGGGCACCTGCCGGGTCAACCTGAAGGCTGTCTACTTTGGCACCCGCTGCGTCAAGAACAGCAAGAACGTCGGCTTTTGCGTCAAACACATCAACGCGACGCGGGGCTTGTGCCCAGTTGCGCGGACCTGTTTGTCCGGTGCGTACACCAGCCACGACAACTGGTTGCTTGTCTGCTTCATCGCCATCAAACTGTGGACCGACTTCAAACAAACAACCGTTTGAAAGTCCCCGGTCATTGTTGCGCTGACAGGCACTGAGCAAGTTTGGCAACAGGCTGGGGCGCATGATTTCCAAATCTTTGGAGATCGGGTTGGTTAGGCGCAGGTTTTCATCGGACCAGCCAAAGAGTTTGGCTTGTTTTTCCGGCAAGAAAGCATACGTCACCGCTTCAGAGACACCACGCGTGACAAGAGTGCGACGGGCTGCATCGCGTTTTTGCTGCATGGGGGTGAGGGCGACTGTCGGCAAGGCGGTTTCACGGGTGAGAGAAACTTCTTCAATATGTTCATAGCCGTAAACACGGATGATTTCTTCAACCAGACAAGCTTCCAGTTCAATGTCTGAACGCCAGCTCGGTGGTTGCACGTTGAAGATATCGCCGTTGTCTGTCAGTTCACAGCCCAGCACATCAAGGATACGCACCATTTCACTTTCCGGCACATCAACGCCGGTCAATTGTTTGACACGGGCTTTGCGTAAGGTGATGGAACGTTTCCAGGCGGGTTCTTCACCAGCAACAACCAGTTCCGAGGCCTCCCCACCGCAGAGTTCAAGGATCAGGCGAGTTGCCATTTCGGTGAAGTCAATCAGGGCCGCAGCATCGATGCCTCGTTCAAAACGATAGCGCGCATCAGAAATGATATCGAGCTTTCGCCCGGTCATGGCGGTGCGGATCGGATCGAAGTGCGCGCATTCTAAAAAGACATCGGTGGTGTCCAGCGTACAGCCGGAGTCTTCACCGCCCATGATGCCACCAAGGGCATGGGGGCGTTCACTATCTGCGACCACACACATGGCATCATCAAGGGTATATTCTTTTTCGTCCAAGGCATGTAGGGTTTCACCCTCTTGAGCCAAGCGCACGATGATGTCGCCATTTAGTTTCTTGGCGTCAAATACGTGCAACGGGCGACACAGGTCTTGAGAAAACAAGTTGGTGACATCCACAAGTGCAGAGATTGGGCGCAAGCCAACAGCCAGCAATTTGTCTTTCAGCCATTTCGGGCTTTCAACATTTTTAACACCACGAATATAACGACCGACAAATTGACTACAGGCTTTTTCACCTTCTGCCGGGTTATTCAGTGTTACCTTGATCGGGCTTTCAAAGCTGCCTTTGACCGGATCAGTATTGAGTGGTTTGAGCGTCCCATACCCCGCAGCAGCCAGATCACGTGCAATACCGCGTATGCCTGCGCAATCCCCCCGGTTTGGGGTGATGGCGATTTCAATGATTGGGTCTGTCAGACCCATGACATCAACGGCACGGGCGCCGACTTCGGTATCTGCAGGTAGATCAACAATGCCGTCATGTGCGTCAGATAAACACATTTCGCGTTCTGACATCATCATGCCCATGCTTTCGACACCACGAATTTTTGTCGGCTTCAAGGTGACGTCAAGACCGGGGATGTAAGAACCGGATGTGGCAAATACGCCTTTCAGGCCTTTGCGCGCGTTTGGTGCGCCACAGACGACCTGGAAGGTTTCTTCACCGTTATAAACTTTCAACAGTTTCAGCTTGTCCGCATCGGGGTGTTGTTCAGCCTCAATGATTTCGGCGATCTTAAATGTTTCAAGACCTTTGGCGCGATCTTCTACGCCTTCGACTTCAAGGCC
>JABXIC010000014.1 GCA_013373265.1 Methylocystaceae bacterium
GATCCAAGCCGCCATCGGTGGCAAGGTCATCGCGCGTGAAACCATCTCTGCCATGCGTAAAGACGTAACCGCCAAATGTTATGGTGGTGATATTACCCGTAAGAAAAAGCTTCTGGAAAAACAGAAGAAGGGTAAGAAGAAAATGCGTCAATTCGGCAAAGTTGAAATCCCGCAAACCGCCTTCATCGCCGCCCTGAAAATGGGCGATGATTAAACGCCTGCTACCAAACAACCTTATTGAACAAAAGTGTATGGGCACCTCGCTTTGTGCTCACACTTTTTTTACGGAAAAAATCTATCATGACAAAATTAGAAAAAAAGAACAAACCTAAGGTATCCGATTGGACAGCCATTGACCTTAAGAACTGGCGCGAAGGCCATTCCTTTAACCAAATTGAAGCCGCTGCCGCCATCGGCATTGGTCGTCAACAATGGTTGCATATGGAAACGAACCGCCGCGATGTTGATCTGGTCGTCAAGCTGGCTTGTATTGGATATGATACCCTTAAAAGCGCTTGAGTCCTCTTCATAACTTTATCCAAAATGACTTCCTCCTGATAGATGATAGATCAGTGCGCTGCTCTATACAGATGAACCACTTTAAGTTATTTTATAGAAATTTAAAGTTCTTATGATGGCATGAATTCTGCTTGTTTTATCCAAAATGGCAAATTTTGAGGGAACAAAATGAGCATTTCATCTATTGGGTATAATCAAAATACAGACCTTGCAAGCTGGATAAACCGACGCAAAGCCGCCAATCAGAGCGAAGAGACAACGACGTCTCTCACGGATGCAAGTTCCAAAAGTGAAGAGGCAAATACTGCCCATCGCGCAGCAATTTCTGCCTCTGCTCTGGTTTCAAACGAAGGCGCGGCGGTTTTATTGCAGCAACAAGAACAGAACTCTTCCAGTCAACAACAGACTACCTTTGTCATGGATAGCAATAAAGGTACTCAAGAAATGGACTTGGATGCCTATTTCTCAGATAATCCCAAAATATCCGGCAATCTAATGGACGTGCCCCTGCTGCTCCCAACAGGTGACAACATAAAAGCCTTATCTCAACATGCCTCAGGCCGTTTCAAACAAATGATGGCAGATTATGACATTCCAAGCGCACCGAAGAAAGTCACCTACGACAGTGAAGGAAAAATACATTTCCCGCCAGACTACCCGTACGCCGATGAGCTGACACAAGCCCTCGAGGAAAACCCCGGCTTGGCGCGTGAACTGCAAACCATAAATGCATTAACGTCTGTCTGTGCTGACTTACAAAAAATTGCACCTTTTCAGGAAGAATATGCACAAGCAAAATCACAGGCCGACATTGATGCCGTCATCGCCAAATATAGCCATCTTTTCCAAAATAACGCCGATCATTCAAAAATTGCTCTTACCTTTTCTAAAGAAGGCAATATTGGACTTGAAGCCGATGGGAAACCGTTTTCATTAACGTGATCAACGGCTGCAATCCTTCCTCACAGGTTTGATGACTCTTCCTGTGAAGACATGGCATTTTGCACAATGGCAGGCCGTGTTCGATATTCACTTAGATAATAAACAAAAGCCAATATAGACAATCCAGCCCCGATTAAAGCGCTAAAGGTCCAGCCTGCGCTGACGTATGACCATGTACCCAACGCGGATCCAAGCGCACCACCCAAGAAAAACGTAGCCATGAATAATCCGTTCAATCGACTACGAATCTCCGCAGGGAGATGAAAAATGACCCGCTGACCCAGGACAAGGTTGGTGGTCACACAAAAGTCTAATAAAATTGCCGAGACAACCAACAAAACCAAAGAAAAAGTCGACCCAAGATATAAAAAAGCACTCATCAAAAAAGCGCACGCCCCACCGATTAAGGCCAAGCCTGTCGTAGATCGTATCCAACCTTTATCGGCAATGCGTCCGCCAATTGGTGCCGCAAAGACCCCTGCAGCCCCAGCCAAAGCAAACAACGCAATACCTTGTTGATCTAGCCCGAAAGAGTCTGCAAGTACAAGCGGTGTCACCGTCCAAAAAAGACTGAATCCGGCAAACAAGGCGCTTTGATATAAAGCACGGCGTTGCAAAGCAGGGGTAGAAATGGCAATTTTAGCCATCGAAATCAACAAACCGCCATAATTGAGTGAAGTTAAGGGCCGCCGCACAGGCAATGTCAGTCGTAAAGAAATAATAAGCATTACTAATACAACGGACGACACATAATAAATTAAATGCCAAGACCCTAACGAAGACAGAAGACTGGAAATCGGGCGGGCCAGCATGATTCCTAACATCAACCCGCTCATAACATTACCAACGGCGCGCCCTCTAACGGATTCGTGAGCCAGATGCGCGGCATAAGGCACCATGATTTGAACCGCTGTCGAGCCCAAACCAATGGTTAATGCCGCAAACAGAAAAACATACGGGTTTGTCGTCAGTGCACTTACAAGCAAAGCAAATACAGCAAAGCAGATAAGTGTCAGAATAAGTTTACGATTTTCAAGAAGATCTCCTAATGGAACAATCATCAGCAAACCCATCGCATAGCCAATTTGCGTCAACGTGACGATTAAACCAGATAGGCTGGGCGACATCTCCAAAGTCGGTGCAATCAGCCCAACAAGCGGTTGTGCATAATAAAGATTGGCCGCAACCAAACCACACCCCAACGCGAGCATAAAAGTCACGTAATGAGGCGCGCTATGGTCATTATGCGAGGAAGGCATTATCACAAATCCTATATTTTAAATGATCTATTAAATGGTATTTGTGAAAGAGATAAATTATTTTACTATTCGAATATATGGACAATAATGAATAGTATAATTTCGAAAATGAAATCATGATTGATGATATTGCACTTTTCGTTCACATCGTTGAACACAGAAATCTCGCCAAAGCGGCAAACAGTCTAAAGCTTCCACCAGCCACCGTGACACGCCGTTTAAAAAAGCTTGAAGAAACATTGAACTGTCGCTTAATTCATCGCTCCGCACGGAAATTCAGCCTAACGACCGAGGGGGAAAGCTATTATCAAGCCTATGCCGGACTGGTTAAACAGTTTGAAGAAACGGCCCATAACCTGAGTGCCGATATACATCAATTACACGGTCCACTTAAAGTCCTCGCCCCACAAACAATTTCCGTTGGGGTGTTAAGCAACATGTGGTCAGCGTTTATATCAACCTACCCTGATATCCAACTGGATTTGCAAACCAATAACACCGTAGAAGATATTATGTCGTCACAGATTGATCTGGCGCTCAGGATCGGCCCACAAACCGACTCCGCGCTCTATCAAAAACGTTTGGGCCGAATTTTAACCGTGTTGGTCGCCGCACCGGATTATTTAACCCGACACGGCACACCACACACTTTATCTGATTTGCATGCCCATCGTTTGATCGGGAATCATCTCTATCTGAATTGGACTCTCTTCGATCCCAACAACAACCAAAAAGAAACCATATACCCTCATGCCGCCACCCTTCTCAATGACGTGCGTCTTGCCACCCATATCGTGCGTGAAGGTGCCGGTATTGCTTTATTGCCCATGAGCGAAGTTTATGAAGATTTAAAAAACGCAAAGATTCAACGCATCCTGCCCCCATGGGTGGGGGCTGAGCGCGAAATCTTTGCCGTCTGGCCCAGTGGTCGCCTGTTGAGCGCCAAAGCAAAATGCCTGCTCACCTTCATGTCCGACTATATTGGCAAGACAGATATTTTGCAGGGTACATGCTCAGCTTAAACCGCTTTCGCATTTTCTTTCAACGCACGGATCGCCATACGCGGAGGCATCGGGGCGCAGGGGTGCTGACTTTTGATTTCATGATGATGCATTTCATCCAAAACATGGATGACCTCACGCCAAAAGGATGTGTTTTGATCACGCGCCAAATGCGTAGACACCTGACGCAGCGCGTCGTCATATCCAAATTTTGCATAATAATGCGCACCGACCACATGCGGTGAACGTGTTGTTTGTGCCATACCTGTGTCTCCCTGTTCATGACATTCGGTAATCTGTTTTTTTATTTTTATCAAAGTCAGTATAAACTAAAAACCGCTATTTTTTTACGGTTTTCAGCGCCTTTGCGACGCAGCATCTCTTAGGGAATTGAAAGAAAGCGGTTAATTAAGAAAATTATTATTTAAACCTGCACCGCACCATAGAAATGAATTTTTCATGACAGGCTTCAAAAGAAAAAAGGGTGCCGATTCTGGTCAGCACCCTCTCTAAAACCATTTCTATAAAAATCGGTTTTAAGCTTCTTGATCAGCCTCTTCATGATAGCTGACAATACGCTCCACCTCTTTTTTAGAACCCAGAATAACCGGGACTCGCTGGTGCAATTCTTTCGGTTGCAGTTCCATAATCCGCTCACGTCCGGTCGAAGACATGCCACCAGCCTGTTCAATAATAAAAGACATTGGGTTTGCTTCATACATCAGGCGCAGCTTACCGCCTTTTTCACGAATACGATCATCAATCGGATACATAAAGACGCCGCCCCGGCTGATGATACGATGCACATCCGCCACCATGGACGCCACCCAACGCATGTTGAAATCCCGCCCGCGCGGGCCTTCTGTGCCTTGCAAACATTCATCGATATAACGCTGCACGGGTTTTTCCCAATGACGCTGGTTTGACATATTGATGGCAAATTCTTTGGTTTCTTCCGGAATGGTCAGATCGGGGTGTGTCAGGAAAAATTCACCCACGTTGCGGTCCATGGTAAAGCCGTTCACCCCATCACCCGTGGTGATCACCAACATGGTGCTGGGGCCGTATACCGTATAACCTGCGCAAACTTGTTCGGTGCCTGGTTGCAGAAAATCTTCTGCACATGGTGTATCAATCCCTTCCGGGCAGCGCAGGATGGAAAAGATTGACCCCACAGAAACGTTCACATCAATATTGGAAGACCCATCAAGCGGATCAAACAACAACAGATACCGCCCGCGATATTCGGCCGGAACGGTGACGATATCGTCTTCTTCTTCCGAGGCCATGCCTGCCAGATGGCCGCCGATGGTGTTACAGAATTTGAACAACTCGTTAGATTGAACATCCAGTTTTTTCTGTTCTTCCCCTTGAACGTTCTCCGTCCCATGCGTGCCCAACGCACCGGCAAGTTCGCCATGATCAACAAGATCAGAAATCGTCTTACAGGCCGTCATCACATCAGCCAGCAAAAGCGTTAACACCCCTTCACCTTGGCGCAGGCGTTGTTCCTCAATTAAAAAATGCGTGAGCGTTTTGCGATAACCCGACATGTGCGTCCCCTAAGAAAAACTCTATATAGCGTGGTCGATAGCAAATCCCCCCCTTTTTCGCAACGAGAAAGAGATCCTTCCCTACCGATTTCCTAATATAGTCTTTGATCCTAATTTCTTCCTTGACCTATGCCATCAAGTCACCCACCTTTAGTCCATTCCAAGGGGTGTCCCTGCAAGGGGGCTGAGATTTCGCATATATGCTGCGATCAACCCTATGAACCTGATCCGGGTCAAACCGGCGTAGGGATGGACATCTTCCCCCACGCATTTTCCCGGGTCTCCTGATTTTTTATCAAACGGAGATCCTTTGCTATGAATACCGATAAAACAAACCTTAACGTAACCACCGGGCCGTTGCCCGGTTCTGAAAAAGTTTTCTTTGGTTCTGAGACCTTTGAAGACATGAAAGTCGCCATGCGCTGTATCCACCTTGAAGGTGGCGAGCGCCCGGTCGTCACCTATGACACCTCGGGTCCTTACACGGACCCCAACATCCAGATTGATATCAATAAAGGCCTGCCCAAACTGCGCGAAAGCTGGATTGCCGAGCGCAATGATGTTGAAGCCTATGAAGGTCGTGAAATCAAACCTGAAGATAACGGGCTTAAAAGTGCAGATGACACCCCCGGTGTCACCCCCTTCCCGCGTGATGGTCTAAAACCGTTAAAATCCAAAAACGGCAAAGCGGTCACGCAATTGGCCTATGCCCGTGCAGGGATCGTCACACCGGAAATGGAATATGTTGCCATTCGGGAAAACGAAGGGCGCAAAGAAGCCTATAGCCGGGACGGTGACCCGATGGGCGCTGTCATCCCGGACATGTGCACCGGTGAATTTGTGCGCGAAGAAATCGCCAAGGGCCGTGCCGTCCTGCCCTGTAACATCAACCACCCTGAAATTGAACCGATGATCATCGGGCGTAATTTCCTGACCAAAATCAACGCCAATATCGGTAATTCCGCTGTCACATCGTCTGTCGCAGAAGAAGTCGACAAAATGGTTTGGGCGACACGCTGGGGGGCTGACACGGTCATGGACCTGTCTACCGGCACAGACATTCACAACATCCGCGAATGGATTTTGCGCAACAGCCCTGTCCCCATCGGGACCGTGCCGATCTATCAAGCGCTTGAAAAATGCCACGGCGTAGCAGAAGACCTGACCTGGGAAATTTTTCGCGACACATTGATTGAACAAGCCGAACAAGGGGTGTCTTACTGGACCATCCACGCCGGGTTATTGCTCAGCCACATTCCGTTGACGGTAAACCGGGTGACCGGAATCGTGTCACGCGGGGGCTCCATCATGGCAAAATGGTGTTTGCATTATCATAAAGAAAGTTTCCTCTGGGAACATTTCGACGATATCTGTGACATTGCCAAACAATATGACGTGTCTATTTCCTTAGGAGATGGCTTGCGCCCCGGTTCCATCGCAGATGCCAACGACGAAGCCCAATTTGCGGAACTACGCGCCCTTGGCGAATTGCAAAAGAAATGCATGGCCCATGATGTTCAATGCTTTATCGAAGGCCCGGGCCATGTACCCATGCATAAGATCAAAGAAAACATGGACCTGCAATTGGAAATCTGCGGCGAAGCCCCGTTCTATACCTTAGGCCCGCTTGTCACCGATGTGGCCGCTGGGTACGATCATCTGGCTTCCGCCATTGGCGCGGCCATGATCGGCTGGTACGGATGCGCCATGTTATGTTACGTCACCCCAAAAGAGCATCTCGGCCTGCCCAATCGTGATGATGTAAAAGAAGGCGTGATTGCTTATAAAATTGCCGTTCATGCTGCCGACTTGGCCAAAGGTCACCCCGGTGCGCGTCTACGTGATGATGCCATGAGCAAAGCACGTTTCGAGTTCCGCTGGAAAGATCAGTTCAATCTGGCCCTTGATAGCGAAACGGCCCTGAAATACCACGACGAAACCCTGCCGGCAGAAGGCGCCAAAATCGCCCATTTCTGCTCCATGTGCGGACCGA